>DNIT01000006.1:8842-9211 GCA_003489345.1 Pelotomaculum sp.
CTGATTGGTGAGACCATACCTGTTGAAGTCAACAAGGTCTACCGGACCTATGCGAAGGCGCGCCCGGTTAAAATCTGATTGAATTCTTGACAAAACCTCCTGATGTGTTAAACTATTAAATTGTAGGCGTTTTGACTGCACGGTAACCGCACGGGACAGGTTTAAAATGGGCCTGAACGTTAAAGTCCCTACCATCCCCGGCGAGTCCCGAAATATAAGGGGGTTTTTAGTTTAATGTACGCGATTATCGAAACAGGCGGCAAGCAGTACCGGGTAAGTGAGGGTGACACCCTCTATATTGAGAAGCTGCCCGCCCAAGCTGAGGAAACGGTTGAAATAGACCGTGTTCTGGCGCTGGTCGACGGGGAT
>DNIT01000006.1:9344-11417 GCA_003489345.1 Pelotomaculum sp.
CGCTGGTGGATGGAGCCAAGGTAGTTTTAAAAGTGGTACGCCACGGCAGAGGTAAAAAAATTATAGTATTCAAGTATAAGGCTAAGAAGAATTATCGCCGCAAACAGGGCCATCGCCAGGCGTTCACCCAGGTTACTGTTGAAAAAATTGAAGCTTGATGGGCCTTTCGATAGGATCTAAAGTATTTGAAAAGAGAGGTGAATTGCATTGGCACATAAGAAAGGTGTAGGTAGTTCCCGGAACGGACGTGACTCCCAGCCTAAAATGCTCGGCGTGAAGCGGGCAGACGGACAGTTTGTGTTGGCCGGCAATATTTTAGTCCGCCAGCGCGGCACCAGAATACACCCGGGCTTAAACGTCGGCAGAGGTGGGGACGACACGCTGTTTGCCAAAGTAGACGGTGTGGTCAGTTTTGAAAGAAAAGGCCGTGATAAAAAGATTGTCAGTATCAATAAGGTCGAGGAAATTGTATGAAATGCATTGAAGAACAGCGGTCCTCCATCGGACCGCTTATTTTTTTGAAGGGTTTAAAGACTGTTTCGTAGAATGTATATGTCACCATTTGGCAATCTGTCAATAGAGTGCTTTGGGAAACAGTTAAGGAGGCTACGATTTGAATCTGGAAAAGCTCTTAGACGCTATTCAGGTGCAAAGGCATGATTTTTTAAATCATCTTCAGGTTATTTCCGGGCTGTTGCAGATGAATAAGGTAGACCGGGTCATGGACTACCTAAATCAGGTTTGCGTAGAGATAGCCCAGTACAGCAAGACGGCCAGGGTGGCCATACCGGAGCTGACCGCTGCCCTGATCATTGCCATCAACGATGCCGCCATGTACCAGATAGAGCTTGTGCTCAATATAACTTCCGACCTGTCGGAGAGCGCAGTCCCGGGACCGGTGGTAGGGGAGGTGCTGGAACTCTGCCTCAGCAGCGCTTTTGAGACAATGTCGGCGCCTGAAATTGTGGATAGGCGCATCGAAGTGGTCCTTGGTGAAAGTGAGAGGAAGTACACTTGCCGGTTGCTTTTCCCGGAGCCTCTTTTGGCTGATCTCAGCCGTTTCGAGACCGCGCTTATACCGGCCGGGGAACTTCTCAGCCCGTATGGGGGAAGATTGAATTTGGCCGTAGCCAATAACGGCATTGAGATCTTTTTTACGTTGCCCCGTCAAGTGCTTAATAAAATTGGTTAGAATATGGACGGGTGATATAAATGTTTTTTGATAAAGCAAGGATTTTTGTCAAGGGCGGCGACGGGGGAAACGGTTGTGTCGCCATGCGGCGGGAAAAATACGTCCCGGAAGGCGGCCCGTGGGGCGGTGACGGGGGCCGGGGAGGCGATATTGTGTTTCAGGCCGATAAAGGACTGCGTACTCTGGTGGACTTCCGTTACAAGCGCCACTATAAGGCTGAGCGGGGCAAGCACGGCGAAGGCAAAAACAGGTACGGACCCTCTGCTGACGACCTGGTGGTCAGGTTGCCGGTGGGAACGGTAATCAGGGATGATGACACGGGCGAATTGATCGCGGACCTGGTCCAAAATGGTCAACAGGTGGTAGTAGCACGTGGCGGCCGTGGTGGCAGGGGCAACGCCCACTTTGCCACCCCCAACAACAAGGCACCCAAACTGGCGGAAAAAGGCGAGCCGGGTGAGGAACGCTGGCTCAGTCTGGAACTCAAGCTCCTGGCGGATGTTGGTTTGGTGGGCTTCCCCAACGCCGGTAAATCAACTCTGATTTCGCAGGTATCCGCGGCTAAACCGAAGATAGCCGACTACCCCTTTACCACGATTACCCCCAACCTGGGCGTGGTAAGGGTCGATGACGGGCGCAGTTTTGTTGTGGCCGACATCCCGGGCCTTATAGAAGGCGCTCACTTAGGAGCCGGCCTGGGACATGAGTTTCTGCGTCACGTGGAACGCACCAGGCTCTTGATCCACGTGCTGGATACCGCGGGGAGCGAGGGGCGGGATCCGGTGGAGGATTTTAAAGTAACCAACCGCGAACTAATTTTGTACAATCCTGCGATCGGCTCCAGGCCGCAGGTTATTGTCGCCAATAAAATGGATCTGCCT
>DNIT01000006.1:11534-12047 GCA_003489345.1 Pelotomaculum sp.
GAAGCTGCGGAAAATTTGGCAAGGCTTAAGGCAGCCTATGGCAATGACTATGAGATCTTTCCCATCTCGGCGGCGACCGGCAGCGGGCTTGACTCTTTAATTTACAAAGTAGCCGCGCTGCTGGAGGACCTTCCCGGCACAATTCCCCCTGCGGAAGAAACGGCGGAGCATGTTGTCTACCGTGCCGAACCGCGCTTCAGCATATCACGCGAGGACGGGATCTTTCAGGTAGGCGGCAAGGAGATCAAACGCCACGTGGCCATGACCGACCTGGAAAACGATGAGGCGGTGGAGCGCCTGCAGTGGATCTTCAAGCGTATGGGTATCGATGACGCTCTCAAGGAAGCCGGCATAAAAGAAGGCGACACGGTTAAAATTGGCGATTTTGAATTTGAATATGTCGAATGAGCCGGAGCAAATCGCTCCGGCTTTGTATTTGCCTCGCAGAGGATGATCCCGCACCCGCTACCCAGAGGCTGTTCGGACTCCATTTTGGAAGCAAAAGAACCGTCC
>DNIT01000006.1:12160-12629 GCA_003489345.1 Pelotomaculum sp.
CCCCTTGCTTCCCTTGCTTCCTTTAGGTTTTTCAACTTTGCTCGTTACCACTGGTGTGGTATACTTTTCCCAGGTTAATTTCAATGATACAGGTGTAGCATATGGGTGAACGTAATTTCCGGGTTTTTAAACGGGTCGTGGTCAAAGTGGGCACCAGTTCTGTTGCGCATGCCACCGGCAAGCCCAACCTTTTTAAGATTGAAAGTCTGGTCAGGCAGTTGGCGGATCTCTACAACATGGGCAAAGAAATAATTTTGGTCACTTCGGGGGCTATCGGGACGGGAGCAGGCAAGCTAGGCCTGCCGGGGCGCCCCAGGACCATCCCGGAGAAACAGGCGGCCGCCGCGGTTGGCCAGGGAATCTTGATGCATATTTATGAAAAGCTGTTTGCCGAGTACGGGGTCACCGTGGGTCAAGTGCTGTTAACCCGCGAGGATTTTTCCGATCGTAAGCGCTTTTTAAACGCCAG
>DNIT01000006.1:12752-17482 GCA_003489345.1 Pelotomaculum sp.
GCACGCGATGCTCCAGTTCGGGGTCATCCCCGTCATCAACGAGAACGACACAGTGGCTGTGGATGAGATCAAGCTGGGCGATAACGATAACCTGTCAGCCCTGGTGTCCACCCTGATCGACGCCGAACTCCTGGTTTTGCTGTCCGACATAGATGGACTTTTTACTGCGGATCCGCGCCAAGAGAAAAGTGCCCGACTGATCCGGGATGTAACGGAAATGACTCCTGAAATTGAGGCTTTGTCCGGTGGCGCAGGCTCCAAGCTGGGAACTGGCGGGATGGCTACCAAAATTCAGGCTGCCAGGATTGCCATGCATTCCGGTACTGTTACGGTTATCACCAATATGGAGGAGAAAAATATCATCCGCCGAGTTATTGAGGGAGAGACGGTAGGTACTGTTTTTTGGCCTTGCGCCAATAAAATGGAAAACAAAAAGCGTTGGATCGCTTTCAGTGCCTCCATTTGCGGTAAGATATTCGTTGATGAGGGAGCCGCCCGGGCACTGGTTAAACAGGGTAAAAGCCTGCTGCCGTCGGGTATAACCAGAGTGGAAGGTCCTTTTGATATCGGCAACACGGTAGTTATTGCCGGACCGGACGGCACAGAGATAGCCAGGGGTATCGTTTCCTACTCATCGGAAGATATTGAACGGATTAAAGGGGCGCAGACCAGGGATATAGCACGTATCCTGGGGCACAAGGATTATGATGAGGTTGTTCACCGGAACAACCTGGCCCTGGAGCTGTAATATTCAAATATATGGTTGGCGAGTCTAATATGTGAGTTGTATCTACATTTTACTTGCTTTTCTCTAAATCAAACGTTACAATTGCTTTATGAGTAAAGAGGTAAGGCAAGTATCCCGGCTTGGCATTATGGGTGGCACCTTTGATCCCATTCACTACGGGCATTTGGTTGCCGCGGAGGGCGCCAGGTATGAGTATGGCCTGGAGAAGGTCATTTTCATCCCGGCCGGCCAGCCTCCTCATAAGTTAAATATTAAGCTGACCGAACCCTGGCGACGCTTCGAGATGACCAGGCTGGCGGTGGCCACGAATCCATATTTCCAGGAGATGTCAATCGAAATAGAGCGTCCGGGTCCGTCCTACACCATTGATACGGTTTTGGAAATATCCCGCCTTTTCCCCGGGGCTCAAGTTTATTTTATCACTGGAGCAGATGCGGTTTTTGAAATTCTTTCCTGGAAAAGGGTCGAACAACTTCTGTCTATATGTAAATTTATAGCGGCCACCCGACCGGGTTATAACCTGGATGAGATGTGGAGGAAAAGAGGGACCCTGCCGCAGGACTTTAAAAAGAATGTTTTTTACATGGAGGTCCCAGCTCTGGCCATATCGTCCACCGATATTCGTCAGCGTGTGCGGGAGGGAAGGCCTGTCAAGTACCTTCTTCCCGAAACAGTCGAGGAGTATATAACCAGCAATAATATTTACCGGGATTGAAATATGGAAAAATCTTTGACTGGTTAAGATTGCATTAGGTTATTCCCTTTTGCAAATAATAGCTTCATTAAAAACAGTTTCTTAAAGGGAAAGAGGTGATTAGTCAATGGCGCGAACCCTATATGTAGGCAATTTACCTTGGGCGACAAAAGCTGAAGATCTTGCGGACGCTTTTTCTGCGCACGGTGAAGTTTTAAGTAGTCGCGTTATTACTGATCGTGAGTCCGGTCGCTCCCGCGGGTTTGGCTTTGTTGAAGTCCGGGATGAAGATGCAGAGACCATGATCGCAGCAATGAATGGGACTGAGCTAAGCGGGCGGGCAATTACCGTCAATGAAGCCAAGGCAAGAGACGACCAGTAGAAATAGAAACCTCCCAAGAGGAGGTTTTTTCTTCCTTCTGTATGAAGCAGGAAACTTCCTGTCGTAGTAGAATACTATGTGTATTGGAAGATACCCCCACCAACAAGGAGGAGTGACGTTGTTATTAAGTCCACAGGCAATGGTAAATATTGCTGTGCTGGCGGCTGAAGAAAAAAAATCTTGGAACGTTACCGTGCTTGATATCAGGAAAATCACTGTTATTGCCGATTATTTTATTATCTGCAGTGGCAGGTCCAAGACTCAGGTCCAGGCCATCGCTGGGAACATTCTAGAAAAAATGGAAAAAGAAGGAGTAGCCGCCCAGCGCCGGGAGGGCTTCAGGGAAGGTGAATGGGTGCTTTTGGATTTCGGTGATGTCGTAGTTCACATCTTTCAGGATGCTGTTCGCCAGTTCTACAATCTTGAGCGCCTTTGGGGAGACGCGCCGGTGGTAGGGGTTCCGGTAAATATCTAAACGGCTGATTATAGTTAGTTATATGTTGACAGGAAGTTTTGGATATCTTATAATAAGCCTCAGTTTAATTGGAAAGGCAATGATAGGGAGCAGTAGGCAGCGCAGCTTATTAAGAGAACCGCCGGATGGTGCAAGGCGGTAAGGCAAGCTGGCGAACTCGCCCAGGAGCCGCCCGGGGGAAGCAGTACCCCGGGCCGGACGCGCCGTTATCGCGTGAAGCGGGTAAAGACGCGGGGCCTAACGTCATCAAGACGGTTTCCTTAAAAAGGAAATACTGTTTTGATGGTGGTCGGCTGCAGGCGCTTTGCCAAAAAGGGTGGTACCGCGGGAAAACCTCTCGTCCCTGTTGGGATAAAGAGGGTTTTTTTATTTATACTGTTTCTATGATATCCTGTGCGAATGATTCGCAACGCTTTTTTACAAGAACACTATCAATTATGATAGAAACTTGAGGATTTACAGGATCTGTGATAGAATTTTTGGGGGAAGGCGGGCTTTTGCCCGCTTTAATCCAGTAGCGCGCACTTTTGCTATTAGGGGGATGTCCTATTAACGACAAATATGATTTTTCAGAAGTTGAAGCCAAATGGCAGACCCGCTGGGCAGAAGAGGGGACATATGAAATCCCCGATTATTCGGATCGTCCCAAATATTACTGCCTTGAAATGTTTCCGTACCCGTCCGGCAAGCTACATATGGGCCACGTCAGGAACTACTCCATCGGCGATGTGGTAGCCCGCTTTAAAACGATGCAGGGCTTAAATGTCCTTCATCCCATGGGTTGGGACGCCTTCGGCCTGCCGGCTGAGAATGCGGCGATCAAGCATGGCGGCATCCACCCGGCTGACTGGACTTTTGCTAATATTAACAACATGCGGGCCCAGTTAAAGCAGATGGGAATCAGCTACGACTGGAACCGGGAAGTTGCAACCTGCCACCCTGGGTACTACAAGTGGACGCAGTGGCTTTTCCTCCAGCTTTTTGAAAACGGGCTGGCTTATAAAAAGGAAGCTGCCGTCAACTGGTGTCCTGCCTGCGCCACGGTGTTGGCCAACGAACAGGTCAAGGACGGGGAGTGCGAGCGATGCAGCACCCCTGTGGAAAAAAAGGAATTGGCGCAGTGGTTTTTTAAGATTACCGATTATGCTGAGCGCCTGCTGCACGACCTGGAACTCCTGCCGGGCTGGCCTGATAAGGTCAAGACCATGCAGGAGCACTGGATCGGTCGCAGCGAGGGCGCGGAGATAGATTTTAAGCTGGACCGACTCGACGGGGTCATCACAGTCTACACAACACGGCCGGATACCATTTTTGGGGTGACTTACATGGTCCTGGCTCCGGAACATCCGTTGGTGGAAAAGCTGATTGCAGGCTCAGAGCGGGAAGCGGAGATCAAAGAGTTTATCCGCAAGGTGCGGAACTTGAGCGAAATCGACCGTACTTCGAACGAGGTAGAAAAGGTTGGTTTACAGACCGGGGCATATTGTATCAACCCTCAGAATGGGGAAAAAGTTCCGGTGCTGATTGCCAACTACGTCCTGCTGGAATACGGCACGGGCTGTGTCATGGGCGTGCCTGCGCACGATCAGCGTGACTTTGAATTTGCCCGTAAGTACGGCTACCCGGTCCGTGTGGTAATCCAACCGGAAGGCATTGAGCTGGATGCGGCGACCATGGAATCAGCTTATGAGGGAGAAGGCTTACTGGTCAACTCCGGTCACTTTAACGGACTGCCCAATACGCGCGCCATGAAAGAAATCATCAGCGAACTTGCAGGTATGGGTAATGGCAAGTTCCGGGTCAATTATCGTCTGCGGGACTGGCTGATTTCCCGCCAGCGCTACTGGGGCGCGCCAATTCCGATCGTATATTGTGAACATTGCGGGGTTGTTCCTGTACCCGAGACCGACCTGCCGGTGCTGCTGCCCATGGACGTGGAGTTTAAACCCACCGGCAGGTCGCCGCTGGCTGACTGTCCTGATTTCGTCAACACCACTTGCCCTTCATGCGGCGGGGCGGCCATCAGAGAAACCGATACCATGGATACCTTTATGTGCTCGTCCTGGTATTACTACCGTTATACCAGCCCGAGAGACATTGAAGGGCCCTGGGACAAAGCCAAAGCGGACTACTGGCTCCCTGTAGACCAGTATATCGGCGGGGTGGAACATGCCATCCTGCACCTTTTATACTCACGTTTCTTCACCAAAGTGCTCTATGACTTGAAACTGATTAGCAATCAGGAACCGTTTACCAACCTCCTTACGCAGGGGATGGTTCTAAAAGACGGGGCTAAGATGTCTAAATCCAAGGGCAATGTGGTGAGCCCGGAGGATATTGTGGCCCGTTACGGGGCTGATACCGCCAGGCTGTTCATTCTCTTCGCGGCGCCTCCGGAGCGCGACCTGGAATGGAGCGACCAGGGGGTGGA
>DNIT01000006.1:17624-36793 GCA_003489345.1 Pelotomaculum sp.
GAATGGAGCGACCAGGGGGTGGAGGGCTGTTTCCGTTTCCTCAAAAGAGTCTGGCGTCTGGTGGCTTCACTGGCGTCTACCCTGAAAACCGCGCCAAAACATCCGTCCGCTGGACTCGTTGGCCTGAACCGGTCGATGCGGAGAGTTACCCACGCTACCATCAAGAAAGNNGAGGACATCAGCGCCAGATTTAATTTTAACACCGCCGTCAGCGCAGTAATGGAGATGGTCAACGCTCTTTACCAGTACAAGGAACTACCCGAAACTGACCGCGATCCGGCAGTAATAAGGGAGGCAGTGGAAAGCCTGCTGCTCCTCCTGGCGCCCTTCGCCCCGCATATAACTGAAGAATTGTGGGAGGAAACCGGTCATACCGGCAGTATTCACCGGCAACCCTGGCCTTCCTTCGACCAGGCGGCCATAATGGAGGACGAAGTCACCATCGTCGTGCAAATCAACGGCAAAGTCCGTGACCGCATGCTGGTACCGGCCGGGATCAGCGCGGCGCAGATGCAGGGAAAAGTAATGCAGGAGCCGAGGGTGCTGAAACTGATAGAGGGTAAACAAATCATTAAAATCATTCCGGTCCCCGGTAAACTGGTCAACATTGTGGTGAAGTAAGTACTGATAATTGAGGTTTTTTAGCCATGTAACCAAGCGGGGGCGCCATAGTGGGCAACCCCCGCTTGCTCGTATAGTACAAGCTGTTTATAAATGCAGGTACGAATTCATTCGTTCAGATGTTGAATTATCCCAACCAGTTTGATGCTAACACGCCATGTGTAATTGAAACCGCACCCGTATTGGTTTGTTCTACTGGGTCCAACTACAACGGAAAATTGGTGAAAATTCAATCCTTGACCCTATAGGAATGCAGAATATACCCACGTCTCACGTCTAAATTCCCGCGACCAATAATTCTTACTCCGAAACTCCACTTCATATACCTGTACTGGTATATGCGTGCTGTTGCTCAATGGGCAGCAGCACTATCACTGTGGTTCCTTTCCCCGGTTCACTCTGTATTTCAATCCGGCCTCCGTGGTTGTCAATAATTTTTTTGCTTGTAAACATGCCCAGGCCGGTACCGCTTTCCTTAGTAGTAAAAAACGGGTTGAACATATTTTCCAGGGTTTCCTTATCGATCCCCATACCTGTATCCCTGAAAGAGATTTGCACAAAACCTTCAAGTTCGTTCCATGTGGTTTGTACAAAAATCTTTCCGCCTTCAGAGAGGGCGTCAAAGGCATTTTTTATAATATTTATAAAAACTTGTTTTAATTGACCGCTGTCAACAATGACTTTTGGAATATTAACATCAAGGTCTACCTCTATGGTGAATTGGCGAAAGAGAGCTTCGCTTTCCACGAGCAAAACCACATCTTTTATTATTTCAACTATGGAACACCTGCCGGGTCTGGAATAACCGGGCTTGGCAAATTGCAAAAACTCTGAAATAAGCCTGTTGGCACGGTTTAGTTCGGCCAGCATGATAGGTATATATTCTTCTTTGGGATTACCCTTTAAATATTTATGCAATAATTGCAGAAAGCAGCCGACTGCTGTGAGTGGGTTTCTTATTTCATGTACCATTCCAGCCGCCATCTGTCCCAGGATAGCCAGCTTTTCGGCTTTGACAACCGCGTTTTCCATCTCTTGCAGGCGTGCTGCCGGTGAAAACACGGCCATAGCGCCCACCGTTATACCGGTCCTGTTCCTGACCGGGTAGGTGTTTACCAGACAGGTCACACAACAGGAGACAGTAGTCACGGCCTGGGGCTTAACATTTTTAAACTCTTTACCTGTAATAAGGGTCTGCAGCAATATGTTAAATTCGGTTCCCTGATCGTCTATAAATTCCAGCAATGGCCGGCCCAGGACTTTTTCACTCTTTAGTCCGAGAAATTTTGACAAGGTCTGATTAAAAATACGAATTTTCCTATGGCGGTTAATTACTAATAATCCTACGGGCAGGTGATCTAAAGCCAAGCGGGACCATTCTTCTGCTAATTCCAACAAAATGAGCGCACCTCCACAACCGTAAACACCATAGATTACCTCAAGTGTGGCTCAATGCCATATTTTTCGCACTGTTCCCGGAAATAGACGTTGAGCATGTTGCTGTTGCTCAGGTAATAAATATTGACCTTTTTTGTCCCGCCTATTTCCAGAATGCCAATAGCGCAAAGTGTATTAAGCGCCATCTCAACCTGGTGCTGAGAGCGGTGCAAACGAAGGGCCAAACCGTCAACTGTATCTCGTGTATGCGGATTTGCCTGAAAAAAGGTTAACAGTTCAATCCGTATGATACTTTGTAGGACTTGATCAAATTCATCAGTCAATCCACCTGTCACGGGGTTCCTCCTTATCCAACAGGCTCTTTGAAAGGGGCATGGCCAGGAACTCGCAGTAATCTCCCCCTGTTGACTGGCAGGCCATCTCTTCGCAAATGATCTCTTCATCCAGTATGATACTGACAAAAGATGCAACTATCCCCCTCAAGAAGTCGCAATTCACCTGCGGGGTCCGGTAAAGGGAGCCATGCTCTTTTGCTATGAACGCCTGGATAGAATCATAACACCTTAACCCGGCCCGGCCATGGGAGGGGTTGAAGGAGACCAACTCTACATAACCCAACCCGAGATTTTTAATTTCATTTAAAAGGACTTGTAAGCATTCAACCGGGTCTGGGTATAAACTTTTGGTCTTAAGAGCAACGGAAGACCCCGCCCGGTAACCAGCGTCATAAAGCACGTGCTTTAAAGCATGGGGGGCGTGTTCTTTAATCGACGTCAGCAGGGAGGCAAAGGTCAGATGTGATAGAAGTATAGCCCGCTGGCCTGCTATTTTCAGCATATGTCCATCACGGTTAACAATCTCCTCTTTAGGTTTGGTTGTGGGGGACAGCTTCCCGTGGCAGATTCCGCTTTGGTCTGTTTCAACTGTCGCTTCATAATTTTTACCCAGGATTTTGTGTAAAACCGCCTGAAAAGTACCGACACGCGCGCAGTGAAAAAGCAACCCTTCCATTGGAGCGCGCATGCAATATTTCCGGTAATTGCATTTATCACGCTCAACATGTACCAACAGGTCATTTCCCAACTCTTCCATGTGGTAATGTTCACTAAGCAAAAAGCCCTTGCTTTCCAGAAAGTCAAGAAAAGTTATGCAAAGCTCTAGGGGCTTCTTTGACGTAAAATGTAGGTCATCATCGTACTCTTCGAGGATATATCGGGCCGGTCCCATCATAATCTGCTCCACCCAATAGCGGTTGCTGAAGGGAACGCTTTTGAGTGTCTTACATATGCTCATATACAAATAGTTGATTATTTCCTTGGAAATTACGTCATCTTTCACACGATCACCCCCGTATCAGCGGGTACAAGAATACCGTACACAGGACTTATTGTAAATATATGGCGAGTGGATACAAATTGCTGGCTTTTTACCTTACCAATCTGCAATAGGCGCACAGGATTATGCCTGTTGCCGCTAAAACTCATCTTCAGCATAAAATTATAGAGATGGCCGGTGATGGTTACCAGCTTGGGCTCCAGGACTCCGCTTACAAATATATCCATAGCCAGGATCCCTTTTTTTCGGAGCTGTTTAATCCGTGCCCTGTGAAAATCTAAAATATCGGGAGGATCTATGGAAGTAAATAGGGTGCTTAAACTGTCTACTACCAACCTCACCCTGCGGCCGGCAGTGCCTCGCAGTACTTCTGTTTCCAGGGCAAAATACTTATCCAGGTTGCGAAGATCCGAGAGGGCGTATTTTTCCAGGCTTTCTCCTTCTTCATAGGCGTCGACAAAGATTAACCTGCCTGTTTCTTCATAGGCAAAGGTGCCGACTTTGAAGTTCATTAAATGCTCGCGCATCGCCATGGGGGGTTCATCGCAGGCTACGTAGATACAAGTATCGCCGCAACGCAAACCTTCTTTAATAAACTCCCCCGCTAAAACGGTTTTACCAATACCGGAATCGCCCTCCACCATAATCTGGGAGCCATACAGCAAGCCTTTCTCAAGGTTGCGATCCAAACCTTCCACTCCAAAATAAGCTCTTTTACTCATCTGAAACTATCCTCCTAGCCGGGGGAATACCTGAATGCCCGAGGAATTGATTTCCAGCAGGTGGTTGCCCATGGCATGATTGACTCCCCGCATTTTATATAGCTCCAACTGCCTGACCCGGCGATTTTGCGATAGAATTGACTTAAGCAGAATGGTCCCCTGAACTACCGAGTGAATTACATCAATTTTACCGTTGTCTGCCAGTTCCCAGGCCGGGCTGATTAATAAAGTCGTACAGTTAAGGCTGTTTAAATAAGTGACCAGGCTATAGAATTTTTCATGCAGGACAGCTGCGTTGTCAATACGCGAAAGAAAAACATAAATGGAGTCTATTACCAATCGGCGGGCTCCAAATGATTTTGCCATCTCGCCCAGCTTGATAATAGTTTCATCTATTTCCATCTTGGAAAGAGGCATATACAGAACTCGAAGCTGTCCTTGTTTTTGAAGGGTAAAAATATCCCAATCAAAGCGCCGGGCGTTAGCCATTAATTGCTGCGGGGTTTCCTCGAGAGACAGAAATAACCCCTTGTCGCTGAAGTTCTGGGCTCCCTTAACCAGATACTGCATACCCAACGCTGTTTTACCAGTTCCCGAACTGCCGGCAACCGCTACGCTGAACCCCCTGGGCAGCCCGCCCTGCAATAATTCGTCGAGCCCCGGCACCCCGGTATGCAGAAGCCCGCTTTCCTGGTGTTCCGCGACACCAATGTCCACTGAACCAATCAGAGGGAAAACTTTAATCCCTTCATTGGTAATGCGAAAGGTTTGTTTCCCGGGAATGTGCTCCTGACCTCTGGTTTTGGTTATTTCCAGTACCCGGTGCCGGTGCAGGCCCGGACGTTCCCTGTTTTCCAGATGGATTACCGCGTCAACCACATATTCTTCAAATGCGTAATCCCGGGTCCCATCGCTAACCCGCTCCTTAACCAAAAAGGCTGTCAAACCCAGACGGCGCAAACCGTTGCAAAAACTATAAACTGATTTACGCAGGGACAGCGGGTTATTAATAACATTTTGAAAATGGCTGATACTGTCGACCAGGATTCGCCTGGCGCCAACCTCGCGAACCACAGTTTCTATAAGGTTAACATCAGGATCTACCAGTACCTCCGGAGAGGTGCACAGGATTCGCAGTTTGTTGGTCTTTTCCAGCGCCTTCAGGTCCCAGCCAAAGTTAAGAGCGTCACGATATATTGATTCGGGTAATTCCTCGCATGTAACAATGACCCCATGCTCATTAAATTCGGTGATCCCGTGGTAGATGAACTCTATCCCAAAAGTGGTTTTACCTGCGCCGGGGACCCCCTCCAGTAGAACAGTATTGCCACGTATAATTCCTCCGTACAACAATTCGTCAAAGCCCTTTATTCCGGTAGGTGCTTTATCCAAAAAGGAATTTCCTCCTTTCTTATAATGAGTAATTTTTTGGATTGTTTGGACTGTTCAGTTTTCGACATCAATTGGGAATTTCCTTGTGGAAATTTATCTTAATATGAAAATTTTAGTTTCTCTGGTTATACTGGGCAATAATCATTTAATATAACAAAACCCGCTTCCATTAAGGCAGCGGGTTTACTTAGGGACAAGGGGACAGGTTCCTTGTCCCACTTGCACTTGGATGGTGAAGCTTGGTGGGACAAGGAACCTGTCCCCTTGTCCCTTACTTCAAGCGCGCGCCAGGTCGTACTTTTGAATCTTTCGGTAGATGGTCGCCCGGCTGATCCCAAGTACTCTGGCGGCCCTGGTTTTTCCTTCATCGGTCCAACCAAATTGGTCCAGGGCTGTTATAATGGCCTCTTTTTCCAACTGAGCCAGGGGCATCAGCTTACCGTCACTGGTAATGCCGGTGGATGTTCCTTTTTTGACCGACTCGCGCAGGGCCTGCGGCAGGCTCTCCATGGTAATCAAGTCGTTTTCCTCCAGATTAATGGCGTATTCCACGGCGTAGACCAGCTCCCGAACATTGCCTGGCCAGTAATATTTTATGCAGGCGTTCAACGCCTCGTCGTCAAAACCCTTGATTTCTTTGCCCAGTAGCTTGCTGAACCGTTTCATGTAAAAGTCCAGAAGAATCGGGATATCTTCCTGCCGCACCCGCAGTGGAGGTATCACCAGGGGAATGACGCTCAGCTGGTAGTAGAGGTCGTCCCTGAAGATGTTTTTCCTTACCAGTTCCCGTAGATCAGTGTTGGTCGCGGCAATGACCCTGACATCCACCGGAATTACCCGCGTACCGCCAACCCGCTCAATGCTTTTCTCTTTGAGGACTTTCAGGAGCTTTGTTTGGAGGTACAGGGACATATTGCCGATTTCCTCCAGGAAAATAGTGCCTCCGGCGCCCAACTCAAATTTGCCCTGTTTGCCCCCGCGCCGCGCTCCGCTGAAGGCGCCCTCGTTATACCCAAAAAGCTCTATTTCCAGGAGGTTTTCCGGCATGGCAGCGCAGTTAATGGAAATAAAAGGCCGGTGGCCGTGTGGCCCGGCAGCATGAATTGCCCTGGCAAAGATTTCTTTGCCGGTGCCGCTTTCTCCCATAATCAAGACGGTCGAGTTGCTGGCCGCTACTTTCTGGGCTTTAGCCTTGATCTCCAGCATGGGCCTGCTGATCCCCACGATGTCTTCAAAAACAATCATTTCCTGGTTGCTCATGATTTCGTAAGCGAGTTTTTGTGTTTCTTTAAAGTCCCGGAAGGTGCCCACAACACCGACTACCTGCCCGCTGTCCAGTTTGATCGGCTTGAGCGTGCTCAATAGATGGAGCTTGCGCCCTTCATAGGCAATGAAAACCTCGCGCGAGTTGAAACCCTTGCCTTCTTGCAGTACCTCCCAAAAGGGCAGGGTGGGCAGGATCTGTTTGGAGTCCTTGCCGAGGATCTGTTTCTTCCTGGTGCCGAAGACACGCTCCGCAGAACGGTTGAAGTGAGTGATAAAGCCTTCGCTGTTGACGGCGATAACGCATTCGTCGACAGAGTCGACAACAGCTTCAAGATGGTTTGACATTACCATACGTTCTGTTAATATCTCGCTCTCCAGGGCCTTGCTGCTTATTAAGTCCGCCATGCGGCCGATAAATTCGATCAAAGAATCAGAGTTGGTCCCGAGGGTTTCCTTTTGTTCTTCATTAAAGGCAATCAAGCTGATCGTCCCGATGGTTTCCGAGCCTGCGGTGATGGGATAAACGATGGAAGCCTTGTAAAAACACTGCCCGGTTAAGGGACAGGACAGGCAAATCTCATGAAAACCGGCCTCTCTGATGAAAATATGGTTACCGGTTTGCAGGACGTGTTTATTGACAAAGCCGCGCAACAGCCTGGTTCCGACATCATAACGAATGATCCCTGTGCCGGCCACGCGGACCAGATCGGTATCGATTATTTCTACATCAACTTTTAGCACCGTGGCAATGGCCTCGGCTACTTTCTGGCCACTTTCACTGACTTGGGCGAGTCTAGTCATTGATCAGTACTCCCATACTATAAGCTCTTGGGTCGGTTGGTAATATTATTCTTTAACTACTAATGAATTCCTACCAGGTTTTCAAAAACAAAACCAATCGTTTGCCGCAAGCGTCATATAATATGAAAGCGCCTGCAACCCCCGAGCGGGTGTTTTAGACGCCAAAAATCACAATCGGTTAAATGAATAACCGTTAATTCAGTCAAACTGGAGGGGTGTACCTTCCCCCAAAGAAATACAGAATGCACTGCGCCCTACGCCTAATAACCCTGTGATTAAACTACTAGGCCGCAGCCTGGTGTGCGCTTTTCCAGCCGAGTTCCAGTGCCTTTTTATTTAAAGCTTCCGATCCCGGCGGTATCCGGGACATCAGAGCCAACTGAAGTGATTCCTTGGTAACGATACCTGTAATTGCGGCCAGAGCACCCAGCGCCACCACGTTGGCGAACATTTCTTTGCCGAGGTTTTCCTTGGCGATGCGGGTGTAAGGTACGGCAAAAACATTGGCGCCTATTGGAAGCTGGTCTGTAATATAAGTGTTGTCGATAATCAATGTCCCGTTTTCGCTGATGCTGCCCGCGTATTTTTTAAGAGCTTCCCTGCTCATAACAAGCAAGATGTCGGGCCTGGTGACTTTAGGGTAATCAATTTCTCCGTCACTGATAATGACTTCTGCTCTACTGGCTCCGCCACGGGCTTCCGGCCCGTAAGATTGTGTCTGGACAGTATTCTTACCGTCTCTGATCACGGCGTCCGCCAGGATTTGTCCCGCCAGGATCAACCCCTGACCACCTGTGCCGCTTAGTATAATTTCACTAGTTAACGCCACGTTGCCGCTCCTCCTTGTTCTTTTTCTGCTTCTCCTCTATGAAACGCTCATAAATGTCGGTAAACTCGGGAGCATCTGCTTTATAGAGTTCACCAATTGCAAACTTTCCTTCCATTTCTAACGGCGTCAGCTTTCTGGCTTTTTCAACAGGGACGCTGTGCTCTTTCTGCCAGAGCAGCATGTCGTAGCCGTTGCCCATCTTATTACGCCGGCCGTAAGAGATCGGGCAGGCGGTAACAGCTTCCACGACGCTGAAACCTTTGTGATCAGCCCCATTTCTGATCAACTGGGTCAGCATGTTGGCATGGTAGGTGGTGCCTCTTGCCACGTAAGTGGCTCCCGCTCCCTGCGCCAGCTCCGCCAGGTCAAAGGGGCGTTCAAATGTCCCCTGGGGAGCGGTGGTTGCCCTTGAGTTGAGCGGTGAGAGAGGGGAGGATTGCCCTCCGGTCATACCATAGATACTGTTATTGAAAATAATGGCAGTCAGGTCGATGTTGCGCCTGGCAGCGTGGATAAAGTGGTTGCCTCCAATACCAGTGCTGTCGCCGTCACCCATTAAAACAAATACCTTAAGCTCAGGCCGGGCCATTTTGATCCCGGTGGCGAAGGCCAGGGCCCTGCCATGGGTGGTGTGCAGGGTGCAGAAATCAAGATAACCGGTAGCCCTGGAAGAGCAGCCGATGCCGGAAACAACGACGGTATTGTTCTGGTCGCAGTTTAAAAGGCCGAAAGCACGGGTAATGGCGCCCAAAACAATCCCGTTGCCGCAGCCGGGACACCAGATATGAGGAAGCTTTTCAGAGCGCAGATATTTATTGGCATTGTTTTGCATCCATGATTCACCGACTTTACTGTTTTATGATTGTGTCCAAAATTTCGCCGGGAGTAATCAATTCACCGTTGACCTTATTGACTCCAATAACCCTGGACCTGCCCGAGGCGGCACGCTCAACTTCCAATTTAAGCTGGCCCAGGTTCATCTCGGGCACTATCATGGTGTGGGCCTGCCGGGACAGGGCATCGATTTCTTTTTCAGGAAACGGCCAGATGGTGATAGGGCGGAACAGGCCAACCTTTAAACCAGCCAAGCGCGCTTCTTTGATTGCTTTCCTGGCGGAACGTGAGACGGCCCCGTAGGCTACGATAATAGTATCCGCGTCTTGAGTCAGCCAGGACTCACTCAGGACAATGTCGTCCACGTTATCCATAATTTTATTGTTTAAGCGTCTTATTAATTTTTCGGCAACATCCGCATCGGTAGTGGGAAAGCCGCTTTCGTCGTGTACCAAACCGGTTACGTGAAAGCGGTAATTATCACAAAAATCAGCTACAGCCGGAACGCCGTCTTTGCCAGGCCGGTAGGGATAATATTTTTCCAGACCGGCCGGTGGTTTTTTGCGGTCGATCACCTTCAGTTGATCCGGTTGGGGCAGGATCACCCTTTCCCGCATGTGACCGATGACCTCATCGGTAAGAAGAATTACCGGTGTCCTGTATTTTTCTGAAAGATTAAAAGCTTCCACGGTCAACAAATATGATTCCTGTACGGAAGCAGGACAGAGCGCAATTACCGAGTGGTCGCCATGGGTACCCCAGCGCGCCTGCATAACGTCCCCCTGAGCCGGGGCGGTGGGAATACCGGTGCTTGGTCCGTGACGCTGTACATTGACCACCACGCAGGGTACTTCAGCCATCGAGGCAAAGCCTATGTTCTCTTGCTTAAGTGAAAAGCCGGGACCGCTGGTAGCGGTAAGTGACTTCAATCCAGCCAGGGAGGCTCCGATGATGGCAGCCATGCTGGCCATCTCGTCCTCCATCTGGATAAACTTGCCCCCATAGAGAGGTAATCTGGCAGCTAACAGCTCTGAAATCTCAGTGGACGGGGTAATAGGATACCCTGCGAAGAAGCGGAGGCCGGCTGACAGCGCGCCCTCCACAATAGCTTCATTACCCTGCATTAAACGGGCCAACTGAGCAACATCATTCATATTAATTCACATCCACTCCAATTGATATGGCAAAGTCGGGGCAGTGAGTCTCACAAATGCGGCAGCCGGTGCAGAGGGAAGGATTTGCCGCGAAAGCCTTGCTGCCGCCGTCCATGGATAAAACCTTGGAGCAGAGTCCGGCGCAAATCCCGCAACCCTTGCACCAACTCTTATTTATTTGAATATTTTGGGGATTGCGGTAGGGCGTTGTTTCTGACATTGTCCTTACCTCCGGTTGGTCTAATTGTATAAAGTTTAAAGAGCTTTTGCATGCAACAGACATGATTTTATATATCAATATGAGATAAGCGCTGTTCCAAATAAGGAGAATTAATATTGTCTTATTTTGAGATATATCTCATTTTAATACAAGCGAACATCCTTATAAATATTTTACTCGTTTTTAACACATTGTAAAGTAATAATTTTTATTAAAAGCGGCAATTCATAAATTTGTATAATTATAAATCAAATTTGAAAGTTCGGTGTCTTGGATGCTGATATGGGAGTATGTATACCGTACGGTTTTCGTATATTTTGTGGTCTTGTTGGTAATCAGGTTAATGGGAAAACGGGAAATCGGTCAGCTTTCTCCATTTGACTTTGTCGTCGCCATCATTATTGCGGAACTGGCGGTCATACCGTTGGAGGTCAAAGAGGCGCCGCTGTGGCACAGCATCCTCCCGCTGGCCATGCTGGGGGCGCTGGAAGTTGCGGTCTCGTATGCGACCCTTTTCAGCCGTACTCTGCGCAATATTATTTGCGGCGCCCCTCAGGTGATTATTAAAAATGGGGAGCTTTTACGGGAGGAGATGCGCAAGGCCCGCTACAACCTTGACGACTTGCTGGCTCAAATGCGGGAAAAAGGAATCGTCGACCCGTCCGAGGTGGAATTTGCAGTCCTGGAAACTTCCGGTAAACTCAGCATTATACCAAAATCTCAGTACCGTCCGGTAATCCCTGCTGATCTCGGGATCCAAACGCCATACGAAGGACTGCCCACAGTATTGGTTATGGACGGCAATATCATGCGCAAAAATTTACAGGATATCGAACTGGACGAGAAGTGGCTGGCGGAGGCCTTAAAGAAGCATGAACTGGCTCCGCGAAAAGTCCTGCTGGCCACCCTCGGGACCGACGGCCGCCTTTTTGTCAGCAAAAAATAAAGGAGGAAATAGTCGCTTTTGGTAGAATTAACCTAACAATACTCTGAAAGGGTTTGTCCTTGGACGGGCAGGTGGAGCGCATGTTGCAGCTGGATCGCAAACAGCAACTGGTAATCCTGGTGCTGGTCGGCATCATTCTCTTCGGCGGGGGGTACCGGTTTGCTCAAATGAAAGAACGTGCCGCCGAGGAAAACATAGCCGTCCTTGACCGGGAAAAGACTAATGACAGCAAAGCCAAAGTCCACGTCGCAGGAGCTGTAGTAAAGCCCGGTGTTTATGAGCTGCCGGCAGGTTCGAGAATAATCGACGCAGTAAATATGGCCGTCCCTACCGGCGAGGCCGACCTGGACGTTTTAAAACTGGCGACACAGGTAACCGACGGGCAGACCATCAATGTTCCGGTTAAAGCCGCGGCAGGCCAGACTGGAGCGGCAGGGTCATCAGCAGCGCCGGCTGCTGTTTCGCCCGTTGCGGCGTTTTCAGCAGGGGCAGGAAGTAGCGTTCAACAAGCCGGCGGCAAGGTGAACATCAATACAGCCGACCAGGCGCAACTGGACACATTACCGGGGATTGGACCTGCATATGCCCAACGGATTATTCAATACAGGGAGCTCAACGGTCCTTTTGAAACCATTGAGGACATCAAACAGGTATCCGGGATCGGGGATAAACGATTTGAGCAGTTGAAAGATCTGATCACGGTTCAGTAAAAAAGAGAGAAGAACGGCAAAAAAAATACCGCTTTTCAGGTGGCAACCGGAGACCCGTTTGTATATGATGATGAAAAAGGGTGAGGCAATTGTTTGAGAAGGAGCATCGTCACTGGTATGCCGGATCTACGTCTTTCGAGTTTGATCACTCGCATCAATGTTCAGGATATACCGAGTTGCCCTACGAATCGGGTCATAGCCATTATCACCGCATCATTATTATCGTTGTAAAGGATAGACCTCGGGGTCATGACCATCTAATAGAAATATCGACCGGCCCTGCTATTTATAATAAACACGGGCATTATCACCGGATAAGCTCTAAAACGAGCTTAAATGGCAGGCCAAAGCATAATCACCGCTTTGAAAGAGTTACATCGCCACCAATCGCTTATTATTATTAACCGCTTGGTGAACGATTATTATGGCGGCTGCCGGCTAAAAGTGCGAGCCGTTAAATCCTGGAATCCCGGTATTGGCCGGGATTATTTATTATGCCCAGGAACAAGATCTCGAAAAGTAGGACCAACGGCATAGTGAAACCGGGACCTTTGTTTCTTGTGTCAGATACGGGAAATTGATACGATAATATGAAAAAACATTCACCACCCAGTTTTTGGCAGTTATTTAAATGTAAGGAGGAATAAAGATGCCAAGAGACCCAATCAAACCATCTATTCAAAATCCTGCTGTTAAAAATCCTGCTATTCAAAATCCTGTTGCGAATCTCAATATCGTATTGAGCAAAGAACAGATCAATCAAATTGTACACAGTGTCATCGGTAGAAAAGGTGGCAAACTTGGTCAAATAGCCATTGCTTCCGACTACTGCTGTGTAGACGCTTCCGTCGGTTCTTCGGTTGCAGGACCGGTATCCAGTGTCGCATCTTCTGTAAGTCTTCCCGGTCCGGAAAACGTATTAGAGCGTGGGAAAGTTAACGCTTTAAAACAGCAGCTGCAGCAGAATCTTGATGCAAATCAAATGCGTGTCACCGTCAGTGTGCCGGAAAAAATAGAAATCAAATAGATTCATTCAATAACTGGGTGGAAATTTTATATTATTTTGAAGGTGTTAAGTGCATGAAGCCCAGCAATTTTAACTTAACTATAGAACTGGATAACCATAAATCTGTCCTTATAAATACCCTTACCGGGGCTATGGATATTCTCCCCAATGAAACCATCGATTATTTGCAAGATGGTCTCTGCAATACTAACGACGAAGTGGCAGAATATTTGTATCAACGCCAATATCTGCTGGACGCCGACCTGGATGAAGCACAGCTGGTTCAAGATTTGTACGGCGAGCTTTTAAAACATCAAAGAAAAATCACCCCATTAAGAGGAGTCATTATCCTTACCTTTGACTGCAATTTAAGATGCAAATATTGTTGGCAACAGTATAAGGTAGATGAAAAAAACAAATTAAAACTGACCCGGGATAAAGTAGATAATATTTTCATATCCATGGAGCATTTATATTCTTCTTTGGAAAATAAAAGTGAACAGCCGCCAATCATCCAGTTGTTCGGCGGTGAACCGCTCCTTCCTGAAAATAAAGAAATTATTGCGTATAGCCTGCATAAGTGCAGTGAAAAAAAGTGGTATGCGCAAATAACTACCAATGGAGTCTTCTTGAATGATTATATGCGGATATTTGAAGAGTTCCCTGTTAACGAGATCCAGGTGACCATCGACGGACCCTATGAGGTCCATGATAGAAGAAGAATTGGGAGTAAATATGAAGAGTTAATGGATTCAATCGGTAGATTGCTACAAGTAAACAGGATTCATACTAAATTAAGAGTGAATGTGGATACTGCCAACATAGATACCCTTCCGGAGCTTGCGAACGACATCATTAAAAGACAGTGGTATACGAATAGGAAGTTTTATGCATACATAGCGCCTCTCAGGGACTCTTCCCTTGAGGAACCAAAACTTATTCTGGAAAGAAGTCATTTGCTGCAAAAGCTCATGGTGTTAAAGGAGCGGTACCCCCAGATCGAGATATTCGATATGTTGGGATGGAACGGCTACCAGGCTGTCAGAGTACTTGAAAATACCGGCAAAATGCCGTATCCCAGAGTAAACATTTGTGATACGAATATGAACCAGTTTGTATTCACACCAAAGGGAGAAATCCACGTGTGCGCTGAAGAGGCCCATGATCCTGCAGGAATTGTAGGATATTACTGGCCGGAATACGTGCTTAATGAGAGTTCTTTTCTGGGATGGTACAACCGGAGTCCGCTTCAACTAAGTAATTGTAAAGGATGCGCTTTGTTGCCGGTTTGCGGCGGAGGTTGCCAACTTTTTATCAAGAACCGTGATTTTTACGGTCCATACTGCCAGGCCGTTCGAGACAGCTTGATCGGCGGGATAAAAAATTATATGAAACAGGAGAAATTGGTTTGAGAGTTGCTTTAATAAATCCTCCTGTAGAACACCGTTACGTACATGGTATTGATGAACCGCTCAATCTGGAATACCTGGCAGCCCAAATCAGAAATAAGCATGATGTCCTGATTATCGATAGCTTCAGTAACGGTATTTCCGTTAAAGAAACAATCGATCTGGTTATCGGGCTTTCAGTAGATATTGTAGGTATCAGTACTGTATTCAGCAGCGCCTATAAAACTACAAAGGAGCTGTGCGAAGGAATAAAAACTGCCAATCCCGGCATTTGGACCATCCTTGGCGGAAATACGGCGACCTTCCTGGCCGACAAGCTGGTCAAGCTACCTGCGATAGACTTTGTTGTGCGCAGAGAAGGTGACATCTCCTTTCCCGCACTCATTGAAGCCATCGGTCAAAATACCGGTTGGGATGAGATTCAGGGTATTTCCTATTATGATGGCCTTTTTGCCGTCCACAACCCCGATCAACCTTTGATCCAGGATTTAGATCTCCTTTCCTTTCCTGCCAGGGATTTGCTGCCGAACTCCGCCCAATACCCTAAATCTATACTCAGCGCGAGGGGCTGCGCTTATGGTTGCCCTTATTGTTCGGCTTCCGCTTTTTGGGGCAATAAATTTAGAATGAGAAGTGTTGAAAATATTATTGATGAAATAAAGTTATTAAACGAAAGGAAAAAACTTACTTTTTTTTCTTTTGCCGATGATTGCTTCACCCTTATCCCCAGGAGGGCGATGGAAATTTGCAGCCGCATCAAGGAGCTGAATCTGGAAGCGACCTGGAGCTGCACCGGGCGGATCGAGACTATATCGGAGGGTTTGCTGCAAGCCCTGCGCAGCGCCGGATGCAAGAGCATGTTTTTTGGCATTGAATCCGGAAGCGACAAGATCCTTGAGACGCTGGGACGCCGTTATACCGGCGGTGAGGTTGAAGAAGTATACAAGCTTTGTATAGCACATGACATCAAACCGTATTTCTCATTTATCGTCGGTCTGCCTTTTGAAAATCGGGAGGATATCTCCGCTACTTTTGAACTTATTCAAAAACTTGAAGGCGTGGAAAATGGCGTGCATATGTTGACCCCATTCCCTGGAACACCTATATTGACAGATCCGGATAAATATGAAATTGAAATATTACCTCATTCTATTGAAGAACTGGATATAAATACGAGGTCTTTTATAAAAACAAAGCACCTTAGTCCGGAAAATATCGAGGAAGCATTCAGAAAAGCACTCGGCTACAGCTTTAAAGCCCTCAGGAAAACACGCGTCATCAGTAGAATATTGTCTCAAATCGAGTAGGAGAACCTATGATTAAGCTCGATACTTTTACCATTTTTTTATCCTGGAAGTGCAATTTCACCTGCTTGCATTGCGGCTTCTCATGCGGTCCTTGCAGAAACGAAAAAATGAGCCCTGAAAAGGCAATGGAATATATTACAGAAGCCTCCAGGGATCAGAATCTGAAAATGGTAGCTTATTCCGGTGGCGAACCTTTTTTGTTTTATGATGAAGTGGTTGAATTGATGTCCTACTCCTTCAGGAAAAAGCTAAAAGCCGGTATTGTTACCAATTGTTTCTGGGCGGATTCCTATGATACGGCATATCACCGGTTATATAAACTGAAGAAACTTGGCCTGGAAGAAATCATTACCAGTGTTGATGAATATCATTTGCACTATGTCAGGGCTGAAAATATCAGAAATGTAATCAACGCTGCTATTAAACTGCAAATCAGGGCAGGCGTCAATCTGCTGATGACTCGAAAAAGCAGGATCACAAAGGAAAATGTTCATGAAATATTGGGCATTCCCAAAGATGATCTGGAAGACGGAAATAAGGCCTGGCTCAGGGAATCCAGTCCGGTTCTTTCCGGCAGGGCCAAACAGCACCTACCTCCTGAGGACCTTATATCATACAGCGAAGCGGAATTGTTAAACAACCCGTGTTATTTCGCCGTCCGGAACGCCGTCGTTACACCGGACGGCTCCATGTACGCGTGTTGCGGTTTTGGAGGCGCTACCGAAAACGGTCCTTCATCCATCACATACGGCGGCAACTTGAATGAAATGTCTTTTGATGAAATCTATCAAAAACTCAAGAACAACCTCCTGCTAAACATGATCGTATATCATGGCCCATATGTACTGCTGAAAATAGCCGAGCAATATGACTCCTCGATAAAGTTCAGGAAGAAGTATGTCAGCAACTGTGATGTATGTGAAGAGATCTCGTCCAATATCCCATTGAGGGATACCCTCATCAACGCACTGCGGGAGCTGGCAATAAAAGCTCAAAATAATGCACGAACATAA
This sequence comes from Pelotomaculum sp., assembly GCA_003489345.1. GTDB lineage: Bacteria > Bacillota > Desulfotomaculia > Desulfotomaculales > Pelotomaculaceae > Pelotomaculum_C. The sequence continues at coordinate 34,588 of DNIT01000006.1, forward strand.
GGTGTGATATTGCTAATGCAAAGTATGCAAAATGCCAATTTCAATTTGGTTTTAACCTACCGGTGCAATTTTTCATGTGACCATTGTTTGAGCAATTGCGGTCCAAACCGTAAAGAAACCATGTCGTTGGAACAGGCGAGATACTATATTGATGAAACCGTGTCTAATATTAAGGTTCATAATGTCGGCTTTACCGGAGGGGAAGTTTTCCTCTGTTATGACCTGGTACGGGAGTTGACGGATTACACATATCAGCAATACGGAATTCCCGGGGGAGTTGTTACCAACTGTTTCTGGGCAAATTCCAGAGAAACAGCAAAGCAAATTATAACGGAGCTATACCACAGCGGACTGCGCACAATGGTGGTAAGCTGCGACAGCTTTCATCTGCAGTATGTTCCGGCAGAATCAATCCGCAGGGTGGTTCACCAGGCCCTTGCGCTTGGTATTTCTGTTACCGTCAATACCGTTGTTACCAAAGACGGCTCCATATGCAAAAATGATATTCCCAACTTGCTGGCGCTTTCTCCGGCGGATATGCAGAATAATTTAATATTAAAGGAGATAGGGCCTTTAAGACTGGGACGCGCAGCTCAGGCCATCCGTTCGGAAAACTATATTGATACACAGCATGAACAGTATTTCAACGGAAGCTGCCCCTTTGTGATGGTCACCCCGACCATTACTCCCAACGGATGTATGTATGCTTGCTGCTGTTTCGGTGATGCGGAAGTCAATTCCAGCGATCTCATAGGATATTGCGGAAATGCCAATGAAGAACCCCTGGGACAAGTTTATTATAAAATGCAAAACAACCTGTTGTTCCATTTATTATCCCGGCACGGCCCCTATAGTCTTTTAAAAACGGTTAAGGAAAAAAGACCTGATCTGAAGGTCAGGGAAAGGTACTTGGGTACATGTGACGTCTGCGTAGAGTTATATCACAACCTTGAAGTCCGAAGCGCATTGGTGGAGTACTTAAGCGGGATATCCGCCGTTCCGGCGCCGGCGGCGGCAGGTAGCTGATTATGCTGGAAACCCAGGGCATCAGCCTTATTCTGACAAAAAAATGCAACGCTTCATGCAGGCATTGCGGCTTTAACAGCGGACCCGGCAGCAGCGAAACAATGACGGAAGAAGAAGCCAAATATTATATTGGTTCAGCAAGAAATTTAGTCAGCCTTAAAATGGTAAGCTTTACTGGCGGTGAACCTTTTCTGTATTATCCTCTGGTGTATGAGGCCATGTCATTTGCCCGGGCCCTTGGCCTGACATCTGAGATTGTCTCCAACAGTTTTTGGGCCTTCCAGCTATGCCGAAGCCCATGGTAAGCTTAGGAAGCTGCGGGAAATGGGGCTTGTTAACTATGTGACAAGTCTTGATGATTTTCATATTGAGTTCATCCCGATGGATTCTATTCATAACGCAATTAACGCTGCCTATGATTTAGGATTGAAGGTCACCGTCAAGACGCTGGAATATGAAAGCGCCGTCATAAAGTCTAAAGATATTGCCGCACTATTAAATATCACTCCAAATGACCGTTTCGTGCTGCAGCGCCTAACCCCGGTTCATGAGGGACGCGCCAAAGGCATTGCTGGATTCAAAACAGACAACCTGAATTCAACCAACATTAATTTTTTGGGCGGCTGCGATAAAATCATAAAATTCCCGGCAGTAGAGCCAACCGGAAATCTTTTTCCCTGCTGTGGTTTTGGGAACGGCGCCCGGCTGGCTGGCAACGGGCTCTCTGAAGACTTCTATGAATTACTCGTCCGCATGCAGAATAATTTACTGTTTAATCTGCTCGCAACCGCAGGGCCTCTCGAAATTTACCGCCGTGTAAAAGAAAGAATGCCACAGCTCCAGGAGCCAATCTTCTCGAACCCGTGTGAGATGTGTAATTACTTATACGGCAGTGAAGAAGTGGGGGGAGCTGTCTATCAAGTCATGCAGGATTTGATCAGAGCGGTTCCGTAGGTAACGGTAAGGACCCGCGCACTGGTTTCCACCTGCTGCCGGCGCGGCGCCGGCAGAGGATAAGAACTTAAGCCTTTCAATGGTGGGTGCGAAGAATCGCACCCACTATTTTTTAAAACAAGCTTTTTGGATGTTTGCATGGTAGTTCCACATACCGCTATCGCGGCACCATGTATTATGAAAAACCAGGCGAGGTAGGCGCCATATCAATTGCATACGGCCCTCG
>DNIT01000006.1:36930-37276 GCA_003489345.1 Pelotomaculum sp.
GTAGGTGCCATATCAATTGCACACGGCCCCCGCGCCGGGCTTGTTGAAACCATTGTTCTTATTTGCAGTGCATAATCCGGTGTTTCCAGCAGCAACGCCTGGATTTACATAATTATGAACCCTGTGCATTTCATGGTAGGACTATATGTGCAGGACATAGAATTAGCTTATAGTAACCAACTGTAAAACGGAGTGCGCCATGCAAAGGCCCCTGGTTTTCTTTACCGCCTTATATATGGCAGGTGTTTTGCTGGGTGATTTGACCGCTTTCAAGGTCTCAGTCGCCTTAGCCCTGGCTGTTGGCTGCTTCCTGGTTGCTGTGGCAGGTTATATTTTCGCCTGGCGG
>DNIT01000006.1:37463-37948 GCA_003489345.1 Pelotomaculum sp.
GGACCCCCCTGGTTGATTACGCGGGACAGCAGGTAACCTTGGTCGGTCGTTTGGTCTCCGGACCGGATTTAAGGAGCGATAAGGTCTTTTATCTTTGCGAGGCCAGGGAAATGGTTAAAGGGGGGGAGCGGAGACCGGTCTACGGCCAGGTGCGCCTGTCCGTAAAGGATGTCGAGCAGTTATATGGCTACGGTGATCTGCTTAGAATCACCGGCCTGCTGGCCCGGCCGGATCCCCCCGGCAACCCCGGCGCTTTCAATTACCGGACCTACCTGGAGCGCCAGGGTATCTGGGTTACCCTGTCTACCACCAGCAAGAATTCCATAGAGAAAATTGGCGAGGATGGAGGCAATCCGCTGGGGCGGTTCGCCCTGTGGGTCAAGCAGAAGCTTTCGACCGCCGCAACCTATACACTCCCGCCTTCTGAAGCGGCGGTATTAAACGGAGTGGTTTTCGGCACCCAGGGGCTGACAGACAGGAAAACA
>DNIT01000192.1:0-130 GCA_003489345.1 Pelotomaculum sp.
AAAAACCTTTCAAAGATGGTTTCTAATTTCTGTGGTGGAATGGGATCGCCCTTGTTTGCAAATTTTATTATGACGTCTTTCGCCTGCACGGAAGCTGTGATGTCAATGGTACTGCCGTCATAGCTATATG
>DNIT01000192.1:419-1483 GCA_003489345.1 Pelotomaculum sp.
GTGATTTCAAAAAATTCATTGATCAGCTGCTCCAGACGATTTGCTTTTTCCAGCGTAATGCCGGTGTATTTCGCTCGTTGCTCGGCCGGCATATCGGGCGCTTCATCCAGCAGGCTCAAATACCCGATGACGGAGGAGAGCGGCGTCCGGATATCATGTGCAAGATTTACGACCAGATCATTTTTGCGCTGCTCCGCTTCCCTTGCCTCACGCTCGTTTTTGAGGGCAGTCTTTTTGATCTGATTCATGCTATCTTCAATTTCCCGAAGCTCTACCGGAAGCTTGATGTCTATATCATCCGGCTGCACCAGAGCCGTGCTCGCTACGGCGATATCCTCAATATAACCGACTGTCCTGCTCCAATAAATATAAATGATGATCAGGACCATGACAAACCAAACCAGCGGGATTAAGAGGGTGGCATAATCCAAGAGACGATTTAAAAAATAATATAAGGGCGAGGGCTGCCAATTGATGCTGTAACCTATATAGTAAGCGGTAACAATAATAGCCGCATACAGTACCGATGCCAGGATTTCCGTTCTTGCGCACCGAAAGATCGTCTTTTTCATAAATTCGGAACGAAACTGTTTATCCTTCAATTTTATAGCCGACCCCCCATACCGTTTTGATGTATTGCGGCCGTTCCGCGCTGTCGTGCATTTTCCCCCTTAGATGCCGAATATGCACCATTACGGTATTATTGCAGTTGGTAAAATACTTGTCCCCCCATACCGCGTGGAACAATTCTTCCGAGCTGACAACACGCCCCCGGTTGGACGCCAGGACCCACAAAATAGAAAACTCTGTAGGAGTAAGGGAAAGCGGTTTTTCATTCAGTATGCATTCATGCTTGTCCTTATTTAATACCAAGCCGGAAAATACGATAGAATTTTCCTCCTGGCTCGGTTCAGCCGGATTGTATTTTGTAAACCTCCGCAATTGCGCCTTCACCCGCGCAACCATTTCAAGAGGCCGAAAGGGTTTTGTAATGTAATCATCCGCACCTAAGGTAAGGCCGGTAATCTTGTCAATTTCTTCATCCTTGGCGGTTAGCATAATAA
>DNIT01000192.1:1657-6461 GCA_003489345.1 Pelotomaculum sp.
GGAAGCATGACATCCAATATCGCTAAATCTATGTTCTCCTTCTCAATACATTGCAAGGCGTCATGTCCATTATAAAATTTAAGTACATGGTAATTTTCGCTTTTTAGATATACTTCAATTAAGTCCGCAATAGATTGTTCATCATCTACCACCAGAATTTTTCCCATTATAATCCAATCAACCCCTTAAGCAGCGACAAAATCCCATGAGCAGTATCAAAAAACCGTCATTCATTGTGCTGTTTTCACTTATCAAATCCTTAAGATTATCTTAAGGCAAAGTTTTTTCTCAATCTGCCGCGGATAGGCTTTTCCGCATCCTTTGGTAAACCCATGACCGGCCGAATCGCACACCGCCATCTATTCTATTTTCTGCACAGAGTTTTTATATCCTGCGTCTGCAATAACCCATTTAATAGCAGCATCCCGAACCGGGATTAGTCCGGCACGCTATCAACCGCCACTGATTCGCATTATTATATGCGTATATCCTACCATACCAAGAACATTGTGTGATTTCAACCGTACTGTGCTGCAAAGGTGTTTTTATGAATCCACATATATGTATCGTATGATGGACTGCATTGCAAATGAATTGCCGGCAGCCGGGTTGGGCGGATTTTGTTCAAATTGTCAGTTGACATAGCTATATTCGTTATATAGGATTAGAATGATAGGCGTCAGTTAACTAACATCTTCCATGCCGCCTGTTTGGCGCGGGGTGAGCGACGCCGGTACTAAAACGGGGAGGAGACATAGGTGAAAAGAGTAATTTTTACAGTGCTGGCGGTACTTCTGGTTCTGGGCGCCGCCGGATGCGGCGGCAAGGAACAGTCACCGTCCGGACAACAGCAGGCGCAAAAGGTTGAGTTGGGTATTATTCAAATTGTGGAGCATTCGGCTTTAGACGCCGCCCGCAAAGGTTTCCTGGATGTACTTGCAGAAAACGGCTACCAGGATGGCGATAAGCTTGCAGTGGACTACCAGAATGCGCAGGGGCAGCAAGACAACCTGCAAACCATTGCCAACAAGCTGGCCCAGGACAAGAAGAGCCTGATTCTGGCTGTTGCGACCCCTTCCGCCCAGGCCATGGCCGACAAGACCAGTGAAATTCCGATCCTGATAACCGCTGTGACCGACCCGGTGGAGGCAAAGCTTGTCAAGAGCATGGACAAGCCGGATACCAATATAACGGGCACCACGGACATGAACCCGATTCAAGAACAGTTGCAGCTTATCAAAGATATCGTCCCTACAGTCAAAAAAGTAGGTATCATTTATAACTCCAGCGAGATTAATTCCCAGGTGCAGGCAAAAGCTTGCAAGGAAACAGCCCCCGGACTGGGTTTGGAGATCGTGGAAGCTCCCATCACTGCCAGCAATGAAGTGATGCAGGGCGCCCAGTCCCTGGTCGGCCGTTGTGACGCCGTCTACGTCCCAACCGACAATATGGTTGTGACGGCCATCTCCAGCGTCGTCAAGGTGGGTGAAAGCAGCAAGCTGCCTATCTTTGCCGCTGAGGAAAACACGGTCAAGGGTGGCGCCATCGGCACTTACGGGCTCGACTATTATAAGCTTGGCCGCCAGACCGGTGAGATGGCCCTGCGTATCCTGAAAGGCGAGAAGCCGCAGGAAATGGCCATTGAGAGCCAGAAGGAACTGACCCTGACGTTAAATCCCGCGGCCGCCGCCCGCATGGGCGTGACGCTGCCTGAAGAGCTAAAAGCAAAAGCCACGTTGGTCGAGTAGCAAAAGGAACTTTTTAAACAGCAAAGGTGATAATATTGTCATTGCCCATTTGGACGGGCGCCCTGGAGCAAGGATTACTCTGGGGCGCCATGATCCTGGGGGTCTACCTGACCTTCCGGATCCTGAACTTTCCTGACCTCACGGTGGACGGCTCCTTTACCCTGGGCGCCGCGGTAGCCGCACGCCTGATTCTTGGCGGCAGCGACCCGTGGCTTGCGACCATGGCCGCTGTCCTGGCCGGCGCCACAGCGGGGTTGGTTACAGGACTGCTGCACACGCAACTGAAAATCGACCCCCTGCTTTCAGGTATCCTTGCCATGATAGCTTTATATTCTGTTAACTTGCGCATAATGGGTACGGCAAACCTGTCGCTGCTGCGGGTGGACACCATTTTTACCTCCATCAGCGATTTCACCGGTCTAAGCGACTCGGCCCTTGCGCTGGGCGGCGCCGTCTCTCTGCTTGTGGTCGTCGGCCTCTATTTTTTTCTGCAGACAGAAGTCGGCCTGGGGGTACGGGCCACCGGCGATAATCCCCAGATGATCCGCAGCCTTGGTGTGAATACCAACACCACCAAGATCATCGGGCTGGCCTTGAGCAACGCCCTTGTTGCCGTATCCGGCAGCCTGGTGGGACAATACCAGAGCTTTGCCGATGTCGGCATGGGCATCGGGATGATCGTCGTCGGCCTGGCCTCGGTCATTATCGGCGAAGTCCTGGTCCGCACGCCGACGATCATCCGGGCGCTTGTGGCAGCCCTGGTCGGCTCAATTATCTACCGTGTCGTCATTGCCGGAGTTCTGCAATTGGGCATGCCGGCCACGGACTTAAAACTCCTCACGGCAGCTATTGTGACCGTCGCCCTGGCCTTTCCCGTTTTCCGGGCGCGTTTCCGAAAATTTCCGGTATCCCGGGAAAGGAGTGGGCAGAGTGCTTGAAATCAAAAACGTCACCAAGGTCTTTCACCCCGGTGATATCAATGAAAAAATCGCCCTGCGGGACCTTTCCCTGCATCTTGCGCCCGGTGAGGTCGTTGCGGTGATCGGCAGCAACGGGGCCGGCAAGACCACCCTGCTGAACGCCGTGGCCGGGGTTTTTCAGATCGACGGAGGGCAGATGCTGATTGAAGGGCAGGAGGTCGGCCGGAAGCCCGAGCATGTCCGGGCCGCTTATATCGGGCGTGTTTTTCAGGACCCCAACCTGGGTACGGCGGCAACCATGACCATCGAGGAAAACCTGGCAATGGCCCTGCAGCGGGGTAAACCCTTGCGCTTGCGGCGGGGAACTGCAAGAAGTAAGCGTGAACTGTTTCGCGAGCGCCTTGCGCCGCTTGGCCTGGGTCTGGAAAACAGGCTGACTTCCAAGGTTGGCCTTCTTTCCGGGGGGCAGCGTCAAGCGTTGACGGTGCTGATGGCAACCATCGCCAGGCCAAAGCTCCTGCTTCTTGACGAGCACACCGCGGCCCTCGATCCCAAAACGGCAGCGGTGGTGCTGGAGCTGACCACCAGAATTATCGCTGATGGAAAGTTGACAACCCTCATGGTGACGCACAATATGGAACAGGCGCTGGCCGTAGGTACACGTACGATCATGATGCACGAAGGCAGGATCATTCTCGATATCAGCGGTCCGGAAAGGGCTCGTTTGGAGATTCCCGATCTGCTCAAGATGTTCGAGCAGGCCAGCGGCAAAGCTTTAAATACCGACCGTTTGCTCCTGGCCCAATAAACCGCCGGCAGAAAAATGCACGTTACAATAAAACAACTTACTGAACCATACCCAAACCGATACAGAAAAGAACGGAAGTTACAAAGCGTGACTTCCGTTCTTTTTGTAACGGTATATTAAAATATAGACTTAAAAAGCCGCTGAACATAAAGTATTCATTTAACAAAAACATAACAAAATTGGCATTTTATAATTAACAATTATGTTGGATAGTTATGGGACAAAGCATCCAAAATCAACCAACTCTCATTGTGTCCTCTGTTTATCCATTCAATTTTTATGAATAATTTGCAGGAAGTAAACTTTTTGTTTGGGAATGCATATTGTTGTCCGAGTCTAAACTGAATCGTAGACGGATTAGACGGGCAGAATTCAGCACTACAAGCACCGATCCCACGTTGTGGGCGATTGCACCCATAATGGGATTCAAGTATCCCATGGCGGAAGCTATGATAGCCAGGAGATTGAAGACCATGGCGAAGACAATGTTGCAGTTAATCGTCTTAATGGTAGCCTTGCCAAGTTTTATACTGTATGAAATTCTGGTAAGGTCGTCGGTCATCAAAGCGATGTCCGCCGATTCGATGGCAACTTCTGTTCCCATGGCTCCCATGGCAATGCCGATATCGGAAGCGGCCAGGGAGGGGGCGTCGTTAATCCCGTCGCCTACCATAGCCACCTTAAAACCTTGTTGCTGTAATGTCCGGATATATTGCAGCTTTTGCTCCGGAAGCAAGCCTGCATGAAACTCGTCAATTCCGCTGGCCGTCGCTATATGAGCCGCTACCGGCTGGCTGTCGCCGGTAAGCAATAAAACTTTTTGCACACCCAGCCGGCGCAATTCCGGTACCAGTTCCCGGACTTGTGGACGCACGCTGTCGGAAATCATCAAATATCCGGCAGGCTGTTCGTTAACCCTTACCACCAGGCAGGTATTGGCGCTCTCCTTTACTGATTCAAACTTTTTGTAAATTTCATCTGTTCCCTGTGCCACGCCTATAAACACCATCTTACCATTCACCAGCGCCTCAATCCCCTTGCCTGGAATCTGACGGAATTCTTCCGGTTCACCAGGGGAGCAGCCGTTTGTTTCTGCGGCCTCCAGAATAGCCCTGGCCATGGGGTGTTCGGAATATTTCTCGGCAGAAGCCGCCAACTCCAGCACCTGAAGCGGCGATTCATCGTTAGAGGAATAGATCTCTGTTACTGTCGGCTGCCCGGTGGTCAAAGTACCGGTTTTATCGAACACTATAGCGTTTACTCTCCCCAATTCTTCCAGAAAAGCTCCGCCTTTTATCAGCACTCCGTTCCTGGCTGCATTGCCAAGG
>DNIT01000192.1:6543-17890 GCA_003489345.1 Pelotomaculum sp.
AGCCAAGGGCCGCAACTATTGAAGTAGGGGCAGCTAAAATGAAAGCACAGGGGCATCCGACGATTAAGACGGTAATGGCCCGGTGGATATCACCGGTTACCAGGTACACTGCCAAACTGATGCTCACAATTAAAGGGGTAAAGTATCGTGCGTACTTATCGGCCACTCTTAAGATTGGGGCACGTGTTTGTTCGGCTTCCTGTACCAGCCGGATCAACTTGCCAAAATTTGTTTCCTCTCCAACCTTTTCCACCCTTACTACCAGCATCCCGGAGTAATTGGTCGACCCGGCGTAAACAACGTCACCCGGGCATTTATCAACCGGTAAGGACTCTCCTGTAAGGGAAGCCTGGTTTATTGCGGCTGAACCCCGCACTACGACTCCGTCTATCGGCACTTGCTCACCGGGTCGTATAACCACAAGTTCGCCAGGATGTATCTCAGTCAGAGGCACGCTGGTTTCCACGCCGTCACGAAGGATGGTTGCCTGTACAGGGTTCAAGCTGATTAACGACTGAATCGCTGTTCGGGCGCGCTGAGATGTAAACTCTTCAAGCAGTGAGCCAAGTACCATGATAAAGGCTACCACCGAGGCGGATAAGTACTCACCTATGGCAACAGAGGCAAGGATCGCCAGGCTTACCAATTCGTCAACATTAGACTGCCTGGCCCACAGGCCTTTCAACGCGCCCCAAATAATCGGTCCTCCCAGTATCACTACGGCAGTCAGGGCCAATACGGTAGATAAGAGTTGGTTCATGTTCATCTTATCGAGGATGAAGCTGCCGGCGATTAATAATGTACCGGCAGCGGTCAGGTAAAACTCTTTTATACTCAATAATTCCCGGAATTTACCTGGTTGTGCAAAGCGGCCAATCATTACATCCTCTCCCTTGCTGTTAATAGAAATCGGCTGTTAGAATATCCCGGAATTAATTTTTTTAAGGATGGCTTGCATTTGAGTGGCTTCTTCCTCTGAAAGGACTGATAATATTTGTTCTGTCAGGGTTTGGTGGTATCGGTGGTGTTCATTATATGCCTTTAATCCCTTGTCGGTCAGGCTAATTAAAAAAATCCGGCGGTCCTCCCTGGTCGACTCCCTCTGGGCGTATTTCTTTTTCTCCAGCCTGTCCACTGTAACCGTGGTGGTACCGGTAGTTACACCTAATTTCTGGGCAAGGCTTTTCATGTTCATCTGACCGTACTGTCCTAAAATCTCGATGGAGTGGGCTTCAGATACTGTTAAATCACTGGTCCGGATCACCGAATTCTCCCACGAGGAGAACCCGTTGAAGAAATGTAAAAGCTCATTTGTCAGTTCCTCCAGGATTTCCATAACAGTCACCTCCCATATATTTCCTGTAATCTCAGCCAATAATAGTTTGATTCTCAAATAAATATATCATCAAATATTATAAATATCAAACATTATTTTTATCAAAATAACGAATCGGTGCGCATTATATAAAAATTTTAGTGGATTTTATCTTTACCGGATATCCAAACGGCTAAAGCGATTTCAACGCTGACTGAAATTTGTTTTTTCAATGGCAATTGAATGGTATATTAATGAGCCGGCGAAAGCCGGCATTTCCTTATTTTCTCGATCTATGGTAAACTTATTTGATAAGTATTTATATACACATTAAGGGTGCCTATCTATGTATGTGGATCAGATTCCCAACGAAAAAATGTTGATCATGGCCGCTGAGGCAACCCGCTGCATGGATCCCGAATCATATGAGAAGGGGAGGAGCCTCTACGAGCGCAACCGGATCAAATGGGTCAAAATATTTGGGCCGCGTGTTTACGCCGCAGTTGACGACGGCAAAATGTATACTGTGACCATACACATTGATAATTTCTCCCAAAGCTCCTGCACCTGTGCAAAAAAGCGTCTTTGTGAACATATTGCCGCCGTGTTTATTCATTATCACGACCCCTGGCTGATGGAAAATAAGATTAAGAAAACTCCCCTTAAAAAGTCCTCCCTTTATATGAAAAATCAAGCCGGCCATGGTGTTCCCCGCATGGAAGGGCCTGTTGAGCTCTGGTACGATTATTTTGAGATTGCCTACAGCCGGATCAGGGAGTCCCGCAAAAGGCCTTCTCAATCATTTTCGGATTTTTTTGCCAGCGAATTGTATTTTAGGGCCAGGTTGTATGACGAATTTGTCGATGTGGTAAGCGTTTATTGCCAAAGCTGGCCTTCTTTAAACAGCGCCTTATACCGGTTTCACAGCAACCTGTTTTTTATGGACATGCTGGAAAAACAGATAAAGGATGTTAAACCTGCATACGTGGACCATTATCAAATGGAAGAAATATGGGATGACTTTATGCAGTCCTACGCAGCCATTCTGTCCAGCAAGCAGAAGGAAAAAGATCAACCGTTGTTTCAGACGTTTCTGCAAAAAGCTGTTGAGGTTACCCGCGAACGTCTTTTTCAAATGAAAGCCCCGTTATTTAACTGGTTAATGCTTTACCGCCTGCTGTGTCTTACTTCATTTAGTGATTGCCTGGAACAAGAGACACTTTACCTGGAAGAACTCATGGCGAAGCTTAAGACAAAGCAGCAAACTTATTATTACGCGGCCCTGGGGCTGGCCGGTCTGAGATTGGCTGCGGGCAGGGAAGACGATGCCCTGTCCGTGCTGCAGCAGCTTAAAGAAAAAAGCGTAGATGACATGCTCTTTTACCTGGAGTATTTTGCCGGTGCGGAAGAATGGGACAAACTCCTGGTGTGGGTCAGCTGGTTGTCTCCTGATATAAAGGAAGCAAGAACCGTTGTTTTTGAGGATATTTGCAAGTACTGTCTCCAGGCGGTTGAAAACAGCAAGTATGATCAGGAATTTATCGGGCTCATTCGCTCCTGGCTGCCCCGCAGCCTGGATTGCTATGCCGAATACCTGTTGGAAGAGGGCCTGTTTAGAGAATGGGTTGAATTGAACATAACTTACCGCGGGTACACCTGGGATAGTATAGACAAAAATGATTTACAACTCATCGAAGCCAGGGAACCGGCCGTTCTGATACCCCTTTATCATCAGTGGTCGGCGATGCTTATTGAGGGGAAAACCCGGAAATCTTACCAGGCGGCAGTGAGGCTTCTGAAAAAACTGCGCGCGCTCTATAACAAAAGCAAGGCCATCAAGGAATGGAACACGTTTATTTACAGCCTGGCTGCACAATATCCGCGGATGAGGGCGCTGCAGGAAGAACTGCGGAAAGGAAAGCTGATATCTTAATGCCGGATAACAGCATCAGCGTTTATTCAGAATGGCTGCCCGGCAAGGGCTTTATGCTCTGGGCTGGGGACAGCGATCACAAAACAGTTTTTCATGAATTGAAGTACCTGCTTTTTGCCAGGCACAAAGCTACTTATTACGGAACCTTTGTTGACACCGGCAATCACCGGGGCAGGGAGGTTCTTTATCTTTCTCCCCTGACCTCCCTGGACTTTTTCACCACCCGGACCTGGTCCGGTGAAGTGACCTGGCAGTGGAGCGATGAGATTCGTACATTGATGGAAACAGCGCCATTGTTCAGAAAGGCCCTGGCCGGCGGCTACTGGAAACCCGATTTCGACAAGTGGCGGGAAGGCAGGCGAGGGTGGCGCATGGATTGGGAGCGCGGCTCCGCTTTCGGAGACCTGCCTGACAAAATTCCCTTTATTGATGAATGGGCCGACCTGATCATCAATGCTCTGATCGAACATAAACCGGAAATCAACCGGGCCTGGGAAAAGATTCTGTCGTCCTGCCCGGCGCTTGCTGCCAGCCAGGATAGGAGTCAGCCTTTAAGCGGTGATGAAGAAACCTGGCTGGAAGCCGCAGGCTGGAAGCAAGACCGCACCCCTTTTCGAACCTGCCTGGAGCTTGCGGAACCGGAAGGGGAAAACGCCGGTTGGCTGCTTAATATTATGTTGCAGGACAAAGAGGACCGCGGCAGCCTGGCTGTCTGGGAGCCCGGCGCAATGCGCCCGGATTGGCAAAAGTATGGCGGGCGTGTCAAACGAGATATTCAGAAATGGATCAACATCCTGCCGTGGCTGGAGGATAGCACTGGAAAAGAGGATGAGGGGGCGTACGGACTGCGCCGGGAGCTTAATGAGATTGAGGCCTGGGAATTTCTCAATACCGGCAGTATCCAGCTGGCGCAGGCCGGCCACATCGTCTTTCTGCCCAGATGGTGGAAAGAAGTCCAAAAGCTCGTGCCGACTCTTAAAATCAAAACCCGCTCCCCGGGGAGAGCATCGCAAGAAAGCCTCCTGGGAGTCGGCCAGCTCGTGCAATTTGACTGGAATCTGGCTGTCGGCGGCCTGGAACTGCCGGAAGAAGAGTTCAGGAAGCTGGTGGCAAAAAAACGGCGCCTGGTACAGATCCAGGGCAAGTGGATACAGCTTGACCCGTCTTTTATAAAGAAAATCCAGCAATACCTTCGTAAAAGGAAAGGAATTTCACTGGGTGAAATTCTGCATATGCGCCTATCCGCTCCGGTTGCCGACCCGGCTTCGGAGCAGGAGGCCGATGCGGCGGAAGCGCTGCATGTTGAGGTGGAACTCAGTGGACAACTCGCTCAAATGGTGGAACAATTAAACCGCCTGGACCAGATTCCCATTCTTGAAACGATAGCTTCTTTTCACGGCACGCTTAGAAAGTACCAGCTTGCAGGCGCCTCCTGGCTGTTATTTCTGCGCCGCTTCGGTCTGGGCGGTTGCCTGGCCGATGACATGGGACTCGGGAAAACAATCCAATGGATCGCCTACTTGTTGAAAGCCAGGGAAAACGAAAATCTTTCTTACCCGTCGCTATTGATTTGTCCGACTTCAGTGCTGGGCAACTGGCAGAAGGAGTTGGCCCGTTTTGCACCGTCTCTTAAGGCACATCTTCACTATGGTCCGCTGCGTGCGAAAGGGGTTGATTTTCTTCCGTCTATTGAAGGCGCCCACCTGGTGATTACTTCCTATAATCTGGCGCATATAGACGAAGAGGAATTGTCCTCGGTAGAATGGGACTCTATCTGTCTGGACGAAGCGCAGAACATTAAGAACGCTTCTACCAAACAGGCTGCCGCGGTGCGCAAATTTAAAGGACGTCATCGCATTGCCATGACCGGCACGCCGATAGAAAACCGACTGACCGAGCTGTGGTCGCTTTTCGACTTTATCAATCCCGGCTATCTCGGCAGCAGCAAGGAGTTTAACCGCAGCTTCATCAGCGCAATTGAGAAAAAAGGAGACGCGGCAGATATCGGACGGGTGCAAAAGCTGATCCGCCCGTTCCTGCTGAGAAGGGTAAAAAATGACCCGGCCATCGAGCTGGACCTGCCGGAAAAGCAGGAACAAAAAGAATACATTCCCTTGACCGTGGAACAGGCGTCTCTTTACGAGAGCGTATTGGAAGACCTGTTTAATAAACTGGAGAACTCAGACGGCATGGCCCGGCGGGGTCTAATCCTGTCCACGCTGATGAAGCTGAAGCAAATCTGTGATCACCCGGCGCTTTTTCTCAAAGAAGAACCGCTTGAAAGCATCCATGCAGGTTCCAAAAAAGTTGAGCGTCTTCTGGAAATGATTGCGGAGCTGCGCCAGCGGGGAGACCGCTGCCTCATTTTTACGCAGTTTGTCAGGATGGGACAATTGCTCCAGGAAGTTATACTGAAAGAGCTCGGGGAAGAGTCTTATTACCTGCATGGCGGTACTCCCAGGAAGGAGCGGGACGAAATGGTAACCCGTTTTCAGGATACAGGCCCAAGCAATTGCAGTATTTTTATACTGTCACTCAAAGCGGGCGGCCTTGGCTTAAACCTCACTGCCGCTAACCATGTCTTTCATTTTGACCGCTGGTGGAACCCTGCCGTGGAGAACCAGGCCACCGACCGCTCGCACCGGATCGGCCAGAACCGTCACGTCATGGTCCATAAATTCATAAGCCTGGGCACGATGGAAGAACGCATCGACGAAGTATTGGAGCGTAAGTCGATCCTGAATGAGCAAATCATCGGCGCCGGTGAAGCCTGGATAACGGAGATCTCCACCAGTGAGCTGCGGGAGCTTTTCTCCCTCCGCAAGGAATGGGTCGGCGCCTAAAATATCGGGAGCCTGTAACAGGGAGGATACAAGTGGGACGCAAGAAGAAAGAGAAAAAAAAGAAAAAGGCCCCGGCTGTGAAAAACACCGTCGCCGTGATCAAAAATACCACCGTTGGTTCCGCCCAGCCGGACCAGCTGGACCTCAGACATCTCTCTGACGACTGGCGGGAATTTTACCGTCAGGTGATTGACCAGGTGCGATAACAGGAATTCTTGCTGTTGGTTCCTGAACATGCATTGGCTTCCGTTTTTTCATGGAGGCTTTTTATACGGCTTCTTAAGGGGATGGCATTGACCATCTCCTTTTGCGTGCAGGTTGCTTTGTTGCCTGGCGTCATTGTAAAGGACATCCATTTAAATGACGCCGAAGCCATTTTTTTGAATATCATATTATTCCCATGAAGCCATATAATGGATTATAATCCATTTATAGAGGTGGTGGGATGTTTCTTTATTCTAAAAGAGTACTGTTCTTGCTTTTGATCATGATTTTTCTATTGATACTGTTGTCTATAGTATTCCCAACCGATTCATCAATTTCCGCAGGCAGCAATCTTGAAGCAGGCAGCCGACCGTTTCTTGCTGATACAATCGAGGTGGACGGCCGTATGCTCGTTCCTCCGGAAGAAATCAGCAGGTTTCTTGACTTAAGCTATGCCGTAAACGGTGAGACAATGGTGCTGTCCAAGGCAGGTACTTCTTTTGAACTCACAGCCGGTTCGCGAGCGGCCTGGTCAGGAGGTAAGGCGCTTTGTCTCGATGTCCCGCCGCAAATGTTAAACGGCAAGCTTTATGTTCCTTTGCGCTTTATTTGCGAATCTTTCGGAGCCGCCGTGCGCTATAACAACGGTACCGTAGATATTGCATATCCCGCCGACAGAAGCAATGATCTGGCCCTGAACTTTGCCGGGGATACGACGCTGGCCTGGTGTTTTGAAGACGCGGCGGGGGACGATTTGACTTATGCGTTTGCTGATGCCGGTTGGTTCGGGGCGGCCGACATCACCATGGTCAACCTGGAGAATGCGATTACCGACAGGGGTTATAAGGCTCCCAAACAGTTTAATTTTCGCATGCCGCCCAAATACACGCAGGTCCTTTTAAACGGCGGTATCGATATCGTCAACCTGGCCAATAATCATGTTTGGGACTATGGGACGATCGGTTTGCAGGATACCATCGCCTATCTGGACACAGCCGGGATCGAGCACGTTGGCGCCGGAGAAAGTATTGATGCGGCCGCTGCGCCTGCAATTATCGAGGTCAAGGGCAAGCGCATCGGCTTCCTTGGTTTCTATTTCAACGAAGGGAATGTGGAGGAGGGTGTAGCAGCCCTGAGGCAAAAGTCGGACGTGGTGGTGGTAAACTTCCACTGGGGAACGGAAAGGTCCAACTATCCTGATGGTTACCAGGTTGCTTTGGCGCACAGGGCCATAGACGCCGGGGCCGATCTGGTCATAGGCCACCACCCGCATGTCCTGCAGGGTATGGAAAGGTACAAGGGCGGTGTCATAGCATATTCTCTGGGCAATTTCGTTTTTGGAGGCAATAGCCGCCGCCAGCACGATACCGTTGTTTTCCAGTTGCTCATCAGGGGGCGGGAAAAAATTCCCGCTATTATCCCCGTGCGTATCAGCGATTGGCAGCCGTACCGGTTAGTAGGCGAAGAAGGCCGGCAGGTTGTTGATTCCATCCGGGAGTATTCCAGCGGCTTTTCTGAGCCCCTTATATAAATGTATAAACGCCGGAATGCCAAAAGGGCAGGCGATCATGCAGTAACGGCAGCCCACGCAGTAGTCCCGGGCAACCACGATTATATATTATTTTTATTTATAATATAAATTATAATTATATATTAATTTAAAAATATGAATATTTTTTATTTGTAATATAAATATTATTTATAATATAATAGAGGCATTATATTGATATTAAAAAGGTAATAGTATAGAAATGCCTATGAAGTAAAACCCGAATAATTGTTCCTCTGGTCGCATAATATTCCAAGACCCCCTTGTAATCCTACCGAATTTGATTTCAGAAATCTACAGTTTTGAATAACCGTCTTTGTCCAGACCGATTTTCATACTGTAGATTAATTAGCGACAACGGAAAAAACAGCCGTTGCCGCTAAATTTTTCAATTGAAAGTTAAATGAATAATAAAATTAGCCAATCACATCACATGCAACTATCTTAAGAAGGGTACAGAATAAGTTGTGCCGCTCTGAATTAACAGATTTCTTTTAAATCCTATTATTAGTTTTAGAAAAAGGAGAACATATAATCTTTGAAAAGAATAGAACTGGATGAGATCATTAAAAATCCTATACTTGAAACAAGTAATACTTCGTTGTCTAAAAATTTATCTATTCTGCATAACTTATATTTTGGTGAGTTGCAATATAAAGGATTAATCCAAATTTGGCCTGCAGATCTTTCAATGTATAAAAGACAAACAGAAAGAAGTCTGGCATGGTGTTATCTGACTAACCAAAAGTCAAGTAGCCTAATGGTTAAATTGTTTGTTGCAGAAGCGATAGATACAGTAAAGAATATTAATGCTATGGCAGGTAAAAATATTGCCTGTTTTGTATTATCTGAAAGCTGCTATGAAGAAAATAAAGCTTTAATGAAAAACAATTTAGGTAATGATAATTTATTTATAATTTATTTAACTGATAAATGTGACCAGAAAAAAATGAATAGTATAAGAGCTAACAAAAATGCTTATAAAAATATTCAGAATTACTATGTTGTGGTTACTCCCCATGAAGTATATATAGAATTAGCAGATTCATTTAAATCTCCAAATATTCTAGAAGAGAGAGAATTTTTTAGCACATACAATAATGAAAGAAGAAGAAATTTAATTATTGATGAGGAAATAAAATTATATAATTCACCATTATCAATTAATAATGAAATTTTAAATGAGTTAAGGGATGAACTGCCCAATAAATATCATAGCGATTATGATAAAATAATATTTCCAATTAAGCAAGGTTTGACAGATTATTATGCTAGAGTAGTAAATGCAAATGATGAATTTACCAGGAACACCATATACTATCAGGCTATGATTAGCAGCAGAATTTTAGTTAAATATAACCCATTGGATAATGGTAATTATATTGATAATTGCAAACTGTTGATTGAGAGAATTAGAAAGGATGGAAAGATAAGAAAAATCATTAAAAATAGAATATTATCAAAACTAGAAGAGATAAGTTTATTTTATTATACAAGTGGAATTTATGTTGCTAGCAATGACACAATATATTATCTAAAAAAGAGCATAGATTATTGGTTATTAAATAACACAATTATTATGGATGCAAATGGTAGGTTTAATGAGATATATAAATTTAAAAACAAAAGTGACAATAAAAAATTTTATGTTCATAATATTGATATGTGTAATGATTACAGCAAATTGACACTCAATCAAATCAAACTAGGTTATATGCCAGTATTAACAACAAAGTTTATTGATGCTAATTATAGAATAAGAGCTGATAATATATACAATATATTAATTGCACATCTAATCAAGCATAATAGACCTGGAGATAGAAAGGTAATATTAACAAAATTAAAGTATTTGAAAGATTTAAAGGAGGTATTAGATGGCATTGATATAGATGGAGAAATTTCCATAGATCACCTTCACAACCTATTTAATATAAATAAATTTAAAAAATATGATAAAATTTATATACTTGATAATCCTGAGTTTGATTTTTACAAATATGTATTAAAGCATGTAGGATATAGTGGGCATAACATTAGTTGTCGCAGACAAGTAGAACTGGTGAAGAAAAACAATGAAATAAGATTCAAAAATCATGATAAAAACATATTTGGCCGTATTTACAACAGTACAATACTTGGCGAGTTATATCAGACAATTTTAAGGATTAATCGAGAGAATGACAAAAATTGTGAAGTGTTTATCCTGACAAATAGGGACAGCATATTTAAAGATTTATTGCAATTATTACCTGGCTCAAAGATCGGTACTCCCAAACTAAAAATGGAAACGCAACGAGAGGAAAAATCAATTAAATTAATGGATGATTCCAGTATAAGAAGAGGTTTTTTTCTCCTACACTTTCCCCTTAAGAAAGCTGACTGGGGTTATCATCAATCTAACTGATAAAAGTCAGTAAACCATGACCGCCCGCTCAACTCAGCGGGCGGTTTGTGTTGGATCATCCATTTAAAGAAGGGAACAGGCATAAAACAACCTGTTCCCTTTCTCGCTGCCGGCTAATGATTGTTTACACTGATTCTCCGGCTTGCTCCTTTCTGCTAAACAGTTTCGCACGAAATTTATTACTGAAATCGTCCATTAATGTGTACACCACCGGCACCAAAACAAGGGTAATCAGTGTGGAGAACAGTAGCCCGCCCACCACCACCGTGGCCAGCGGGGCCTGTGTTTCAGCCCCTTCACCGATGCCCAGGGCCATGGGAAACATGGCTATGGAAGTACATAGAGCCGTCATTAAAATCGGCCGCAGACGGGTGGGGCCGGCTTTCAAAATAGCCTCATTCCGTTCCAGGCCGCGCCCTCGCAGAATATTAACATAGTCGACCAGCACAATGGCGTTTTTAACCACAATGCCCACCAGCATAATCACGCCGATAAAGGCCGTTACACTGAAGGTCCGGCCGAAAATTAACAGGGAAAATACCACCCCGGTCAGGGTCACCGGCACGGAAAACATAATCACAAAGGGGTGCATTAAAGATTCGAACTGGGCCACCATGACCAAATACACCAGGATTATGGCCAGGATCAGAACCATTCCCAAAGAACCAAACGTGTCGGCCATCTGCTCCTGCTCCCCGCCAAATTCCACCAGGTAGCCGGAGGGCATATTGATGGCTGCCATGCCCGCCTCAATATCCTGGGTTACGCTGCCCAGATCGCGTCCGGACAGTTGAGAGGTGATCGTGACAATACGGGCCTGGTCCTCACGTGCAATACTGTTGGGGCCCTGCTCCTGCTTAAGTTCCGCCACCAGGCTCAAGGGGATCAACGTGCCCGTCGGTGTGGTCATATTCAAACCGGACAGTTCGCTTTGGGTAAACGCATAACCGGCTTCATGCATCTGCACCCGGATATCAACTTCTTCGCCGCCCATCCGGTAACGGGTGGCCACAGTGCCGTCAATGGCCGTGCGCACTGCGGAGGACACCTCGGCCACGCTTAAGCCGTACATGGAAGCCCGATCCCTGTTCACCAG
>DNIT01000192.1:17988-29858 GCA_003489345.1 Pelotomaculum sp.
GTTCGGGAAGTCCCTCTTCCAGACTGCTGGACACCTCGCGGGTGCCGGGCACCTGCCCTACCATGGCGGCCACCTGGTCGCCCAGCTGGGCCAGGACATCCAGGTCGTTACCCCTAATTTTAATTTCTATGGGCGCAGTACTGCCGCCCATGCTCTGCTCTGCGGCCGAGACACTAATGTCCGCGCCGGGAATGGCTTTTAGTTCGGCGCTTAATTGGCTGGCCAGATCGTCGGCGGAGATATCCCTTTGGGCCCGCTCTACCAGATTGATGATCACTTGCCCCGTATCCGAAGAATTTCCCCCAATCATTGATCCTCCGCTGCCCACAAGGCAGGAAATGCCTTCAATGGCCGGCCTGTTTCCCACGATACGCTCAATCTCGGTAATGACCCGGTTGGTTTCGTCCAGGGTGGTTCCCTTGGGCATCTTCACCTCAACAGTGACAGAACCCTCGTCCGTACTGGGCATGAATTCCAGCCCCACCAGGGGTATGGCAAAAAGAGTCAGGACAAATATACCCGCCACCAGCAGTATGGTCAGCTTGCGCCGTTTCAAAACAACTTGCAAGAGACGGCGATAGTACTCGTCCAGCTTATTAAACCACCGTTCAGACGTGCTGTAAAAACGCCGCATCCCCCGCGGTGTTTCCTGGTTGTCGACTGCCTTGTTGGCAGGTTTTTTTAACCAGCGTGAAGACAGCAGGGGCACTATGGTGATGGCCACCAGCAGGGAAGCCAGGATGCAGAAACTGATGCTCAGCGCCATCGGCGTAAACAGTTGGGAGGTCATACCTTCCGCGAAAATAAAGGGCACAAACACTGCCACCACTGTCAAAGACGAGGCGATAACCGCCCCTCCCACCTCATCGGTGGCCTGCCGGGAAGCGGTAACCGGGTCCAGCCCCGCCTCGTTATGCCGGACGATATTTTCCAGCACCACGATGGCGTCGTCCACAATTAAGCCCACTCCCAGGGCCAAACCGCCCAGGGTGATCACATTGAGGGTCATATCGCCGAAATATAACAGTACAAAGGCGCTAATGATGGAAATCGGGATGGAGGTGGAGATAATCAGGGTGCTGCGGAAATTGCGCAAAAAGAGCAAGACCATCAATACAGCCAGAATAGCGCCTATTACCGCGTGGCTGGTCAGGTTGTTAATGGAATCCTCAATAAATTCCGACTGATCCATAATAATTTGAAAGTCAACGGAAGGCAGTTCTTGCTCCAGCTTATCCAGTTCCGCCTTGACTCCCTGGGCCGCCGCTACAGTATTGCCGCCGCTTTGTTTGTTGATCATAATCATCATGCCCGGTTCGCCGTTAATCCGGCTAAACTGGGTAGCTTTCTTCTGCCCGTCCACCACCTGGGCAACGTCGCTCAGGTATACCGGGGAGCCCCCGAAGCTGCCCACCACTACCCGGCGGATCTGATCCAGGTTTTCAAATTCACCGGTCACCCGTAGTAGCAAATCACTGCGGCCCTCCCGGACTGAGCCGGCGGAAACGTTTCGGTTATCGCTGCTCAGGGCGGTGGTGAGGGTATTTAAGCTCAGGCCATAGCCGTCCAGCTTGACGGGATCCACCTGCACCTGGATCTCCCTTTCCCAGCCGCCTACAGAAAAGACACTGGCCACACCACCCACCCGTTCCAGGCGGGGCTGAATCATATCGTCCATCGTCTGTTTGAGCTGCATGGGATCTGAACTGTTGACGCCCAAATACAGTATGGGCATCATGGACAGGTCCGCTTTAAAAACAACCGGCGCGTCCGCTCCGTCCGGCAGCGCATCGCGAATCAAATCAATTTTCTCCCGGATTTCCAGCGAAGCGGCATCCATATTCGCTCCCCAGTTCAACATAATCATCACTGTGGAACTACCCGTACTGCTTGTTGAAGAAATGGTATCCAAATCGCTTACAGAGCTGAGTACCGATTCTATGGGTTTGGTGATCTGCTCTTCAATTTCCTCCGGACCTACCCCCGCATAATTGGTCATGACCAGCGCCACGGGCAATTCCATTTCGGGGTACAAGTCAATGCTCAACCGGGAAAAAGACACGCCCCCAAGCAGGAGCACGACGGTTACGCATACCAAAATCAACAGCGGCCGCTTTATAGAAATATCAGTAATTTTCATAGGCTCAGTTCACCTGGCTCTTTATTGCAACTTTGGTATCGTCTTTGAGCATGTTCTGACCGGAAACAACCACTTGTTCTCCTCCTTGAAGGCCCTCGAGGATTTGAATTTTTTGGCCGTCGCTGACGCCGACGGCAACCTCGCAGGATTTTACCCGGTCATTGTCAACAACCCAAACGACATCCTTGTCTCCCGCTTTAACAACAGCATCCCTGGGCAGCAGCAGCGTTTCCGGCAAGGTGTTTTCTATCTGCACTTCGGCAAACATGCCCGGCTTTAACGTGTGCTGGGCATTGTCTATCTGCACCTTGATGGGATAAGCCTTGGTGGAGGGATCGGCGGCCAGGGCTATGTTGGCAATCACCCCGCTAAAGGGTTCGCCGGAAACCGCGCTTATGGTCACCGGCACTTCCTGACCGCGCTGGATTTTATTAATCAAGCTCTCGGTTACGGTGGTTTCAACCTCTACTTTGGACAGGTTGACCACGGTCACCACCGGCGATTGAGAGGAGGGGCTGGCCAATTCGCCGGGGTTCACGTTAATAGCGGTTACCACACCGTCAATCGGTGATGTAATGACCGAGTTATTGTTTTGCTGCTGGTAATTTTCCGTGGCCAGGGCTACGGCGGCCTGGGCGGTGGCCAGCGCTGCGGGGGCGGTCTCCTCATAATTCACTTTGGCTTGCTTGTAGGGTATCTCATAGGCGGTTTCAAAACCCGCCGCCCCCCCCTGGGCAATGACTCCCGATTCGTAAAGCTGTTTGCCCCGCTCGTAATTGGCGGCGGCCTGTTCATAATTAATCCTGGCTACTTCCAGACCTGATCGGGCCTGGGCCACTCCCTCCTCGGCCTGGCGTATCGCCGCCGCCAGGGAAGCTGCGGAGGTATTCTCCAGAGTAATTAATGTTTGCCCTCTGCTAACCTGGCTGCCCACTTCGACATTTATCGCCGCTACCTTGCCGCCCTGCCCGCTGGGCACGACATCCGAAGTGGTCAAGGCCTTTAACTTGCCGGTGACCACGGTGACATCAGCAATGCTTCCCTTTTCCACCGCAACGGCCTCAATGGGAATGACGATCTCTTCCTCGCCGGTTTGCTGTTTCTTGCCGCAACCGGCCAATACCAGCAACATCACCAGCAAGCCGATTACAATAGATAATCCCTTGCGTTTAATGACAAGATCCCTCCTAAATTCAATTTAATATACCTTCCAGGTAAATGTTTAAAGCTGTTTTGGTAGTGCGTTCCAATAACGCTTTATCTTTTTCACTTACAGACCAGATGATGCCGATACCTTCAAACATACCCATAAAAGCAGTGGCGGCCGCTTTCGCATCCACCGGCTTGCATTCTCCTTGTCGGACGGCTTCCCGGATAACCTTTTCCAAAATATTGCTTCTTTGAGAGCAGGCAATTAAGCCATGCAGCTTGTTTAATACGGTTTCGTCCTTGGCCTGCGTTAAAAATTCTCTAACTAAAGCGATAACAGGAACATCAACTTTTTCCAGGTAAAACTCTACAAACCTGTTCAGCTTGTCCCTGAACGGACATTCGTCGGAAAGTCGCGCTAAAAGATCCTGCTCATATTCGTTGCTCCACTTTTTAATCAAGTATAAAAAGATATCCTCTTTGCTTTTGAAATGCCAGTATATACCTCCTTTACTAATCCCCGCTGCCCGGACAATGTCATCTACCGATGTGCCGCCATAACTGGAAGACAAAAAACAAGTCAAAGCAACGTCCGCGATAAAATCCTTTTTTAATGCTTTGCTCATAATCATCCACCTTAGATACAGACTGGTCAGTCTGTAATATTTTACGATTTTTTACCTTTGCTAGTCAATAGTTAGTTGACAAGTTTTGCAATATGCCGATTGGGGCTGTTCCCTATAGACCGCCGTGGCAGTAGATAACCCTTTGCCGGTTTGGCAGCTTCTTTTATTAGCAAGTTGATATACTTAGCCTTAGGTTTTCTGAACCGGGGGCTTTTTTAGCCATATTGCTAAAAGACTGGCAGGCAGGTGAGGAAGCCCATAGGGCTGGAGTTTTAATGGACCCAATATAATGAACGGAAATTTATGTTATATGCGATTGTTGTATAGGGTATATAAATAACGCTTATATCTAAATATTGATATATGCGTTATTCTTATTTGATCAATAAATACATCTTATAATATAATATGGACAGAGTAGTATGAGCTATAGTGGTTTATGCAAAGCTAGTTTTATAAGGGATAGGAAAAGCCTGAATGAAACCTGCGCTAAGGAAATCCAAATAATAAACTTTGCCGCCCGATGAAAAATGGTGAAAGTGGGGAATTCAGGAGCGGGTCAGGCCTCAGTGGCTTTTATATATCCGGCAGTAATAGTAATGAGGGCTAGAAATGAAAGTTGTTTTATTCACAAAGAAAAGGAGGGTAGAGGTAAAAAGCCCTAAAACTCAAAGTGGTATTACCTGAACCTGATAGTTGCTTTTACAACCTCTGAGCTTTCTGATCGCAAGGGAACCGTTTTCAACTGTTTAACTGTTTAATTGAGTTCTGACCGATTTTCGTTGTCCCAGAATTGTTAAGGAGGTGCTGAATTGTATACGAATGAATTTGAGTATTTAGCCCCCACGACGCCTGCCGAAGCATTTGAATTAGTGGGTCGTCTGGGAAGCAAGGCCAGGATCCTCGCCGGCGGCACAGACCTGGTGGTATTGATGAAAGACAAACTAACAAGCCCGGAATACGTGATTGACATCAAGAACATTAAAGAGTTTAAAGGCATCAAGTATGAGCTCGGCAAGGGTATGACAATCGGCGCGACCACAAAGATTTCAGAAGTACAGTATTCTGAAATAGTACAAGAAAAATACCCCGCCCTTGCTTATGCGGCAAGCCAGCTTGGCGGAACCCAGGTAAGGCATATGGGTACAATCGGCGGTAATACATGCAACGCTTCCCCGTCGGGCGAGACCCCCACCCCGCTGGTAGCGCTGGGCGCCAAAGTTGTTTTAAGCAGCGCGGCCGGCGAAAGGGAACTGCCGCTGGAAGATTTCATCACGGGTGTCAGAAGACTCGACCTGAAAGAAGGAGAAATTCTGACCAGGTTTATCCTACCGGAACCGTCTCCCAAATCGGTGAGCCGCTACACCTATGCGGGCGCCAGGGATGCTATGGAAATTGACTGTGTCAATATGGCTGTCAATTTTGAGCTGGAAGATGACAAAGAAACTATAAAGTATGTGAAGTTTGTCCTGGGATCGGTTTTTATTAAACCGTTGGTGTCTAAAGAAGTTCCCGCCCTCCTGATTGGGCAGAAATTCAGTGATGCATTAGTTGAGAAAGCGGTTGCGGCAGCCCAGGGCGAAGCGAAGCCGATTTCCGACGTCCGGGCCTCCGAATGGTACCGCAACGAAATGGTCGGGAATCTGACTCGCAGGCTACTCAAAGAGGCGTTTGCCGCCGCCCGGGAGGTGTAAGGTTATGAAACAACAGATTAGTTTAGACATAAACGGTCGGGTGTATGATCTGGTTATCAGCCACAGGGACTTGCTTGTGGACGTCCTTAGGAAAAAATTAGGGCTTACCGGCACCAAAAAAGGCTGCGGAAATGGCGACTGCGCCGCCTGCACGGTCCAGGTGGACGGAGAACCCACATTGTCCTGTCTCACGCTGGCGATCTCCTGCCAGGGCAAAAAAATCATAACTGTTGAAGGCCTGGCTCAGCCGGGAGGCGCACTCCATCCGATTCAGGAAGCATTTGTCAATCAAGGCGCGATCCAGTGCGGCTACTGTACGCCGGGCATGGTCATGTCGGCAAAAGCGCTCCTGGACAAGAATCCCAAGCCCACCTTGGAGGAAATCAAACTTGCCATATCAGGCAACCTTTGCCGTTGTACCGGCTACAAGAGAATTATCGAGGCCATTGAAATTGCGGCCGCAACCATGTCCGCACAGGAGGTGAAGTAAATGCAAACTTGGGATAAGAGAGAAACTGAAGTAACGGAAGGTAAATCATCCTATGTACGGGAAGGGGTTCCTTCCTATCTGGATGAAAGAAGACACAGTCAGGTTGGTAGAAGCGTGCCGAAGGTGGATGCCGCCGCCAAGGTAAGAGGCGAAGCGGTTTATGCCGACGATATGACGCTGCCGAATATGCTATACGGGAAAATCAAACGCTGCAAAGAATACGCCCACGCTAAAATCAAAAAGATTGATTGCAGCAAAGCGCTGGCGCTGCCGGGGGTTTTTGCAGTCCTCACCGGAGACGAAGCTCCCAACAAATGGGGGATCGTGCCGCATAGCTGCAACGAGACCGTACTGGCCATAGATAAAGTGCGCTTTTACGGTGAAGGCGTGGCCGCTGTTGCCGCCATTGACGAGGAAACAGCAGAAGCCGCCCTTGACCTGATTGAAGTGGAATACGAGCCCCTGCCGGCGTTGCTTGATCCGTTTGAATCTATGGCGCGGGCGAATGAAGTGGTGATCCATGAAACCAATCCGGATAATATCGCTTTCCACGGCAATCAGATCTATGGTGACGTGGACAAGGCCTTTGCCGAGTGTGAATATGTTCTGGAGAGAGAATTCAAAACCGGCATGCCCCAGCACGGCTTTATTGAACCGCAGTCCGCTCTGGCCAGCTTTGATCCCCACAACGGCAGACTCCATCTGTGGTCTTCCAATCAGGTTCCCCACTATCTGCACCGCCAGCTTTCGATCGTTACGGAAATACCCATGAGCAAAATCCGGGTTACCATACCCACGGTCGGCGGCGGTTTCGGCGGTAAGGGCGAAGCATGCCCCAATGAGTTTGCCGCTTGCATCCTGTCCAGAAAGACCGGCCGGCCAGTCAAAATAACCTATGAACGCAGCGAAGTATTCTTCACCAGCAAGGGGCGGCACCCATGCCACATGAAGATGAAAATCGGTATCGACAAAGACGGCTATATCCAGGCCGTAGATTTTGACAATACCATGGACAAGGGCGCATATGCCAGCTGGGGCGTCGTGGTGATGTTCTACACCGGCTCCATGGTCCACTTGCCCTACAAGATTCCCAACGTCCGTTCCTATCTCAGAAACGTGTACACCAACAAGCCCAGCAGCGGGGCCCTGCGCGGTCTCGGCGGGGTGCAGCCCAGGTTGGCCATGGAGGTTATGCTGGACGAGATGGCCGAAATGATGGGGATCAGCCCGTACGAACTGAAAATGAAAAACGCCGTCGTATCAGGCTATACAGCGGCCAACAACATGTATGTGCCGCACACCGAGTACAAGAGATGCCTGGAGACCGCGGTGGAAAAATCCAGCTATCTTGAAAAGCACGGCAAACTGCCTTTCGGCAAAGGTATCGGACTGGCCGGCGGCAATTACATCAGCGGCACCGCTTACACCCTCTACCAGAATTACAAGCCGCACACAACAGTGGTGCTCCGGGTTGATACCGAGGGCGGCGTGACCGTGCAGTGCGCCTGCACCGATATCGGCCAGGGTGTTGACACGGTCATAGCGCAGTTTACCGCCGAAGCGCTGGGCGTCTATTTCGAAGATGTGCACGTGGTGGTACGGGACACGGAAACCGCGACTTTCGACCTGGGTACTTTTGCCAGCCGGTTGACCTATGCCACCGGTACCGCTGTTAAGGCGGCAGCCGAACCGATCAACCAGAAGCTCAAAGAAATTGCGGGCCAGAAACTGGGTTGCCGGGCCGACCAGCTGATTATAAAAGATCACAAGATCTATTCGATGTATGAAACGAAAAAAACCATGTCATGGGATGAGGCGGTTGACATAGCCACCAGCACCGTTGGAACACTGGTAGGCGTCGGACATTTCTCACCGCCGCGGCGCAAGGGCATTGATATCGTGACCGGCAACAGGATCCAGGGTGGCAATATCGGCCACTCTCCCACTTTCGGTTTCAGTTGTCAGATACACGAAGTAGAGGTGGACGTGGAAACCGGCCGGATCCGCGTGAAGAAGGTAACCGAGGCCGGCGATATGGGCACGCCGGTCAACCCCATGGCTGCGGACGGGCAGGTGGAAGGCTCCATCGTGTACAACATGGGAGCAGCCCTCTATGAAGACCAGGTTATAGGTGCGGACGGCAGGCATTTGAATCCGAACTTCCACGATTATAAGATGCCGACTTCTATGGAAATGCCGGACATGTTCATCAACACCTTAAAAGACAGCTATGATCCGACAGCTCCCTTTGGGGCCAAGGAAACCGGCGAAGGCGCCGTTCAGCCTACCTTCCCGGCTATCACCAACGCTGTCTACGACGCTATCGGCATAAGGTTCTACCAGGTGCCGATTACGCCGGAAATGGTACTCCGGGCTTTAAAAGAAAAGAAAGAAAAAGAAGCCGGCTGCGGAGCTTAGTGCATGATGGCCATACGCTGGGCTGTTTACCCCAGCGTATGGTTTGCAAATTGTAAATCTGGAGCGCATTTATTAAAAATCTGCAGCCTGCAAAAAACCGTCTTTGTCCAGACCGATTTTCATGCTGTGGAGATGAACCGGCGGCAACGGGGGAAAAGTCGTTGCCGCTGGTTCTATAAAAGAAAAAATGGAATAAGAGCGCAATGAAAGGCGCTTTTAAAAAAACAATATAGTGGAACTGATTAAGGTGAAAGAAAGATGATCTATGCTTAAGAACGAAAACATCTCGGCAATTATCCTTGCCGCAGGGTATTCCTCCCGGATGGGGGATTTTAAACCTTTGCTGCAATTAGGAGCTCATAAAGCTATAGAACACGCCATCCGGTGTTTTCAACAGGCCGGCATAGGCGACGTAAGGGTGGTGGTTGGCTTCCGGGCCGCTGAGGTCGTTGAGGTGGCCAAACCGCTGGGAGTGAGCGCCGTTTTTAATCCCGATTTTGCACAAGGAATGTATACCTCCATTCAGGCCGGCGTCAAAACCCTTGCGCCTGGTGTGCAGGCCTTCTTTCTGCTGCCGGTGGATATACCGCTGATTACCCCTACCACGGTTGAGAAAATGCTGGATTGCTGCCGTCTCTATCAGCATGGAGTGGTTTATCCCGTTTTTAACGGCAAGCGGGGCCATCCTCCTCTGATCACCACAAGATATAAGGATGAGATCGTGTACGGCCGCAATCGGGACGGCTTGCGGGGAATACTGACCCGGCATGAGAACGAAGCTTTTGATTTGGAGGTGGAGGATGAGACTGTGCTGCTGGATATGGACACGCCGCAAGACTATCACCACCTGCTAAGCTATTTAAAAAAAAGCAGTATTCCCACTTTGGATGAGTGTTGGCAAATGCTTAACGAAGCCGGCGTAGACGAACGGATCAAAGAACACTGTTGCGCGGTTGCTTATACAGCCCTCGGCCTGGCCGGCAACTTGAATAATGCCGGGGCAGGATTAGATGAGGATTTAATCTTAGCCGGCGCGTTATTGCATGATATTGCCCGGCGCGAACCAAACCATGCGCTGGTAGGCGCAAGGATGTTGGAGGCCAGAGGGTATCCGCTGGTGGCGGAGGTTGTGGGTGTCCATATGGATATTGAAGTCAGCGATGCGCATCCTCTTACTGAGGCGGAAGTGGTCTATTACGTGGATAAAATGGTCAAAGGCAATGTCCTGGTTTCCATCAATGACCGTTTCGGCGCTGCGTTGCGCAAATATAAAGACGACCGGCGAGCGTGCGCAGCCGTGTTGAAAAGGCTGCGGCAGGCTGAACGGATCGAGAGAAAAATCGAAGAAATCATGGATTATCCTTATGAGGATATGCTGGAGCTGGGTTGCTATCTGGATGAAGAAGCAAACCGCTTGCATGGGAATCTAGAATATTCTGATGGCGACGCTGAAAAGACGGTTGGGCGCAGCATTGCTTAAATGAAGACAGAAAAAATCTACCTGACGCGCCATGGTGAAATTTCTAATAATGGTGAAAAACGTTATATCGGTCAGATCGACCTGACGTTAAATGATAATGGCTGGAAACAGGCTGCCTGCTTGCGGGACGCATTGGCCCGGGTGCCGTTGGGTACGGTAATTTGCAGCGACTTGATACGCTCCGTTGCTACTGCCGGGATTATCTGCGAGAAGCACGCGCTGAAGCCTGTTGTCAGGAAGGAGCTGCGTGAAATCGATATGGGCTTGTGGGATGGCTTAACCTTTCAAGAGGTCCGCCGTTCTTATTCCGGTGAATTTGAAAAACGGGGCGCCGACATACTCAACTACAAGCCGCCCGGAGGGGAAAGTTTTGCGCAGTGTGCCGGCAGAGTGATGCCGGTGCTTGATGCTATCGTGAAGGCTGCCCGGGGAAATATT
Source organism: Pelotomaculum sp. (assembly GCA_003489345.1). Classification (GTDB taxonomy): domain Bacteria; phylum Bacillota; class Desulfotomaculia; order Desulfotomaculales; family Pelotomaculaceae; genus Pelotomaculum_C. The sequence continues at coordinate 28,424 of DNIT01000192.1, forward strand.
CTTATTGTAGGGCACGCGGGTATAAACCGGATTATTATCAGCCGGGCACTGGGATTGCCGTTGGAATATATGTTCAGAATAAAGCAGGACTACGGTTGTCTCAACATTTTGCTGCCGTCTGAACACGGCTGGCAGGTGGAAGCATTGAACCTTACCTTTTGAGATTAGCAGCTTTTACGACCGGCCAATGGATTGCTTAAACCGGATGATAACGTTGGATATCTCTATTGTGCAACGATAAAAGCGATAAACGGATTCTGCAACGCTAGAAACATTTGGTTGGAGGTGGTTGACTTTGTATGTTATCAACAGTAAATGCACGAAATGTGATATCTGCTTAACAGGATGTCCGATTATGCCCGATTGCAACGGATATAAATGCAGGATTGAATGCGGCACCGGCTATGTTTGTCCCGTAGGGGCGATCATCAAGGGCAAGACGCAAAATATAATTACAGACAAATGTATTGATTGCGGAAATTGTGTTTATTTTTGCCAGGCTGGAGCTATCAGTCCGAGCCTGTCCTGCACGGCCTGACTGAAAAACGGTCCTGGGTGAATCAGCAACCTGCTCCGGCCTGCATGACTTCTGCCGGGAGGGAGGAAACAAAACCCTGGTTTCGTTTCCTCCTTTTCATGCATTGGTTCCCCTGCGGCGGGGCATATGCTTTGGTCATGCGTTACAAATGGTATCATTATCGTCAATCCGGCCAATCATGATGTTTGGGGACGGAAGGTTCGCCTGACGCGTCGGCAATTATAGCGGGGAAAGGTGGTATTTGTTGCTTGTCTAATATTGAAAGTGTTAAAGATTTACAAGAATTGGTTGGTAAAGAGATTGATTTTTTCCTGGAAGACGATATGTTTGAAGTTGAAGGTATGGTCAAAAAAGAAAACGAGCAATTTATTGTGGAAATTACCGGCGCAAGTGAACATATTTTTGAGATAGCAGGTAAATTTTTAGAAATAAAAATTGAAAATAAAAAAACTTACTTGAAAAAACTGGATAGCAATAATGAATTTTCAATATTTATCAATAAAGTCTATAAATCAATAAATAATCCGACAAAAGAGGAACTGTGTGCCTTAACTGCTCAGGACATCTGCGAATTTTTTAGGAGCTCCGACGAGACCATTATAGCCTATAACGATACTACAGGGACGTGGCTTATAACTTTTTTTGGGGATGATTTGCCAAGTGGCAAGATAAAAAGCTATAAAACATTGGAAGAACTATACGATGATTGTTATCCTGAGATGAAAGGAAAATGGGAAGCCATTTATTATAAATTTGAAACATGGCACCCGTAGGCTTGCTTCCGCACGTTCACTTGGCCTGCAAAGGGAGAGAATCGTAAAATATAACCTGCCGCCAGCTATCGCTGGCTTTTTTGTAGGCGTGAGACAAGGGCGTGACAGGGGGACGGGGTTGTTG
>DNIT01000192.1:29994-30186 GCA_003489345.1 Pelotomaculum sp.
GGGTTGTTGACAACTTTTTTCTGTTAATTTTTTATAAGCAATTTGTTATTGAATTAATTGAATATGTTGATCATGTTATTTTTTATATATTAAATATATTGCTGTTATAGAGGAATTCTATGTAAAAATTTTGAACATATAATCTTTGAAATATTCAGTACGTTTCTGATTCAAATTTGACGGCCACGGTTT
>DNIT01000231.1 GCA_003489345.1 Pelotomaculum sp.
ATTAGGCGAAAATATAGAGGGTAAATACCCTCTATATTTTCGCCTAATTAAGGAGATAAAATCAAGATTCAATTATTAGACAGGCTTGTTAGCCAGAGCGCTTTCACCTAGTGAAACCAGCCTCTTAGTAATGTTGCCTCCAACATAACCATTGGCTCTGCTCGGCAGGCTGCCTTTATCAATCTGGTCATAGTTGGCAAAACCAAGCTCAGATGCAATTTCAAATTTCATTTGATTTAAACTATTGCGAGCCTGTGGCACCAGAATCTGATTATTGTTGTTGTTCGCCATAATTTACACCTCCTTTCATTTATCTGATATTAGAATGACCATCTTAAATATTTTTATGTCAGGTAATAATTCGCACAATTAACATGGTTATTTTTGAGTTAAGTAAAATAATTTAATTATATACTAACTCTTTGCTTATAATACCAAATATTTAAAGGGTTAACATAATTAACCCTTTAAATTATATAATTATTATTAGATAAGACTATTGTTGCTGGGCTCCAAATTAACGGACTGAGTAACAGATATTACTTGTCCACCATATCGACTATTTTTATATTTGGTAACAATCTGCAATATAACCTATATATAAATCCACAAGCTTTTAGAATACATCTATTTCCCAGTGAATATGTGGTATAAGTTTACATCCATGTAGAATTATATGATTTTTTATCGTTCTTACATTAAAGAAGTTAAACGTGCACAATCAAGCCATGCTAGTTTTTTAAAAATTCAAATAATTAGTTGCTTTCACTTAGATACTTGTTCTCGTACATCCGCCTATCAGCAATGTTCAATAATTGGTCGGCATTATCTCCGTCCTCCGGATACCCGGCTATGCCAAAACTCAAGCCAATTTTAGAGTTGCCCGGTAAATCTAAATTGCACACTGCTTCCTGCAGCCTTTTTATTATCATTCTGGAACTGCTGGATTCCGTCTGCGGCATAAGAACAACAAATTCGTCCCCTCCATATCTGGCCAGGACATCAGTTGTCCGAACTGATTCAAGTAATTTCTCAGACACCTTACGCAAAACCACATCACCAATCGAATGCCCCATCAGATCATTAACATTTTTAAAATTATTAAGGTCAATAAAAATTATAGAAAGGCGCAACCCGTATCTTTTTGAGCGTTTGAGTTCGTGACCTAGTATATTATGTAAAAACCTATTATTATATAATCCTGTGACCGGATCAGTATTAGCCATGCTTATCAACTGTCTTACATTCATCATAATTCCGATCGTGAAAACAGACATTCCCATAGCCATAAAGCCATTCTTCGTATAATCAATTATAACTACGGTTTCACTGTTAAACTCAGACATGAAATTGATGGTAGTTCCTATGGCATACAAGCCTATTCCAATAAGAGAAAATGCCCAAGATCTCTCCCTTATGTAAACCCGGTAAAGTTTCCACAATGAGAAAAAAAGGATAAAGGAAGAAAGCATCAATACTGGTTTTAAAATGATACTTTCAAAATCTAAATTGCTATTGAAAAAAAGAAATGCCATAAAGAAACCACTCCTGATATAAATCAGCCGCGTTATCTCAAATATTCAACATACTTCTTTGTGATAATTCCTCTTAATTATTATTCAGCTCATGTCTTTTGAATTCAAGCAACTTGCCCATCTTTTGGGATTGTTCAAAGCTCTCCGGAGAAATGTGCTCGATCTCCGGGAAATAGATTTTAATCTGCTCCATCACTGACCTAGTCGTTGCCTGTGTATCCTTATCTCCACCTTCGCCGGCAAGATTAAGAGCCAATCCAAACAAAAGCATTTCATCGTGGGACAGATAAAGCTCATAATTATTGACTGCAAGTTCATTAATTTTAGCCATGGCCATCAGGCATACCCCTGAAACCATAGAAAAAGATTCCTGGCTTATTTCACTTCTTTTCATTTTATCCTGGTTTTGTTTAAGCACTGTAACGATGGCGTTAAAAAGTATATCGCCTTTGTCCGGTCGAATATATAAATTAAATAAAGGTGAAATAACATAGCTTTCTACCCCGGTACGTAAAATTAACTCACCCCGGTCACCAACCAGACATACGATACGACCGTCTTGGATTTCGATCTCCACAAGTGAACCGTTAATAAAAATACTTGTGGCAAAATTATTTCTTAATAAATAGGTAAATTCCTGGTCTTCGGCTTCTTCTTTTAGATAATTTTTCTTAAAAAACCTACCTGCTTCTCCAGGATCATAATCCAGCTCTACCTCTTCCAGAAGTATAACGCTGGATTCCAACAATTGATCCTCAAGATAATGTTCCATTAATACATATTCATCAAGGTTTTCTTCCAACATCTCCACTATTTCATCTACGTCATAGATAATATGGCTGGTTATTAACGAGTAGTTCAACTTATACCCCTTTCTTATTCCAGTACATAAAATACCGGTTTTCTCATCAAATTTTCAACCTCAATCCCTTACTATAAATCACCACAGTTTCCATCCTGCGGCAACTTTCATTTTATGGTGGGAGTCATACCTGCACGCAAAGCAATCTTGGCACAATCTCTGACCTCCCGGTGGGTCCACCCAAAGCTTAACAATGACTCCACTTCGGCAACTCCAGCTCTAATTTCTGCTATCAGCCGATCTATTGCAAGTGAGATGCCGTTCATTGAGTTTCCGCAGTACATTGGGGCTAAGTATGATTGACCTTAAAAGAGCTATCCGCGCGGCTCCACCGCCGGATAGTATGCCGCGTTCTGTTTCATTATATTAAAATCCAGCATCAGTTGATCCAGTGACCTTGGTATTGCCTCCAGGTTAAATTATTTTGACCTGTTAATTTTAAGGGAATAGGGTTTTAGCAGGTTATCGTGTACAGTACCAGGAAAAACAGCAGGCTTTTGCGGAACGTAGTGGACCTTACTGCGCCATACCTGTGGTGTAAAAGAAAGCATGTTGACTCCCTGGAAAAATACCCTGGCCGTCAACAAGCTCATGCAACCGTGATAAAACCCTGAGCAGCGTGGACTTACCTAAGCCGGACGGACCTTTGGCAAGCAATACAGCCTTCTCCTTTCCTTCTCCTTTAAGGAAGCAGAAAGTTCAACACGCCGGAAATTTGAGCCCAGGACCAAAGCGTAATGCCACCCCTGCCAGGCATAAATTTCAATATTATCGATACTATCACGCCTGTTTCGAAAAATCAATTTTCAAACAAAAGCAGCAGGTTCATCCTGCCGCCTTAATATGATAAAGGTCGTTTACTATCTATTCGGTCTTATATTGCAATACTTTAGGATCCATCTTGCGGGCAAGATTATGAATCGCTCTGATAAAACGGACTGTCCCGGTCTTGACCCGCATGACCACGGAGTGGGTTTCAGCCCTGTCCCCGCCATAAAAGCGGACCCCCTTCAATAGCTCTCCGTCGGTGACACCAGTAGCCGCAAAAATAGCGTCGTCGCCCTTTACCAGGTCGTCCATGGTGAGGATGCACTTTGGATCGCTAATGCCCATGCTCAGGCAGCGTTCATACTCCTGCTCATCTTCCGGATAGAGCCGCGCCTGCATTTCCCCGCCCAGGCACTTTAGTGCCGCTGCAGCAATTACACCTTCCGGCGCGCCTCCGATTCCAGCGCAGATGTCGATGCCTGTATCGTCAAATGCCGTGGAAATAGCCGAACTGACGTCACCGTCACCTATTAGTCTGACTCTTGCCCCTGCCCGGCGCACCGACTCTATTAATCCCTTATGTCTGTCACGCTCCAGGATAATTACAACACAGTCCTGCACTCTCTTGTTGTTGGCTTCTGCAACAATTTTAAGGGTCTCTTCAATGGGATCGTCAAGATGAACCTTGCCCGCTGCTCTTGGACCTACAGCAAGCTTCTCCATGTACATATCCGGCGCGTGCAAAAGATTTCCCCTATCTGCGATGGCAATAACAGACATAGCATTGGGCAAGCCTTTTGCCAGAATATTTGTACCCTCCAATGGATCTACAGCCACATCCACCGCAGGGGTAGCAGCGCATCCCACTTTTTCTCCGATGTAGAGCATCGGCGCCTCATCCATCTCGCCTTCCCCAATAACAACAGTACCGTCGATGGATACCGTATCAAACATTCTGCGCATGGCGTTGGTAGCGGCGCCGTCGGCCTCGTTTTTTCTTCCCCGGCCCATCCATTGTGCCGAGGCTATTGCCGCCGCTTCCGTTACTCTTACCAGTTCCATGGCCAGTTCTCTATCCACAATTACCACTCTCCCAACAAAATTTAAAAGGCGTCTGGATGCAAACTCCTTATAAACTAGATTAACTTAATAATATACCTATACTGGCTGATTGAATAGGTATTACACGCAATTTGATTGTTCTTTTAGGGGAGCCACCCTGCATGTGTCTAATAATATATTTTTCTTAATCATTGGGTAATTTAAGAAAGAGAAATGGGTGAGGGGGATTGGGATGGCAACAGATCATAACGCGACACAAAAACCAGCTAATAATTTTTGGGTGGCAGTGACTGCCCTTGCAGGGGTACCGCTGATCATGGTTCTTGGCAACTCCATGCTGATACCCGTCCTGCCGGATATTAAGGATACGCTGCATCTAACTTCAGTGCAAGTGAGCCTATTAATAACTCTATTCTCGGTTCCGGCCGGAATAACAATACCTTTGGCAGGTTTTCTTTCCGACCGTTACGGAAGGAAGCCTGTCATAATTCCATCATTGGTCATATATGGCCTAGGTGGGATAGTCGCCGCATCAGCTTCAATTTTTTTAAAGGATGCTGCATTTTTTGGTATTCTGGCCGGAAGAGTGTTGCAGGGTGCAGGGGCAGCGGGTACCGCTCCGATAGCGATGGCCTTGTGCGGAGATTTATTTTCCGGTAAACAGCGCAGCCAGTCCCTGGGAACCATTGAATCAGCCAACGGTCTGGGCAAAGTGATTAGCCCGGTTCTGGGTTCCGCCGTGGGTTTAATCACCTGGTACGCTGCCTTTATCTTTTTTCCTATCATTGTAATCCCTGTAGTTATCGGCATGTGGTTCCTGGTCAAGGAACCAGATACTAAACGGAACAAGCAAAAGCTGGACATCTATCTTAAAAATTTCACCAAGGTCTTTAAAAAACAGAAGGGCCTCTTGCTTTCCTCCTACCTGGCCGGGGCTATTGCCCTCATGGTCCTTTTCGGCGTTTTATTCTATCTTTCAGAATTTCTTGAGCAACAATACGGGCTGGATGGGATCAAGAAGGGTCTTGTCCTGGCCATCCCAGTCCTTTTTATGAGCGGTACATCATTTGTATCCGGATTTATAATTAAAGGAAAGGAGCCCCTGATGAAAATCCTGGTTGTGTCCGGATTGACAATAATGACCGTAGCGCTTATTTTACTGCCGCTTTCCAGTAATGTGATTTTATACTTTGTGGCGATTTCGGTGGTGGGGATCGGTACCGGTATGGTCCTACCCTGTCTGAACACCCTGATTACCAGCGCTGCTTCTGCTGATGAACGAGGTCTGGTTACCTCTTTATACGGTAGTGTCAGGTTCTTCGGAGTGGCTTTTGGCCCTCCCCTTTACGGTTTTCTGGCAAGCAAGGGAACCGGACTGATGTTCTGGTCTTCCTCCGGATTGACCCTCTTGGGAGCTATCCTGAGTTATTTCTTCATAAAAGGCCGGGACCAAAACCTTACATCCACATTCAACTTTGTACCCGCCCCAGCGAAGAAACCAAAGAACTAGAATAAAAGGCTCGGATTCCCGGTCTTATTACTTTATATTTCTCAATTTTTCTTTTTGCTCATCCAGCACCTGCTCATACTGTAAGCTCAAACGACTTACCACTTTATTCCATTCATCCCGGAAACCGGGCTGCTTTTCCGGATCTATCTTAAACTTTTGTCCGGTTCTGTTCTCTATAGCCCTTATTGAAGGGCTTAACTTTTCTGCAAATTGTTGTTTAAACTGGCTGTATGTCTGATTCAAGGCCTGCTCATAGTATTGAAAAAGGTTTTTCAGCTGGTCCAGAACCTCCTTGACGGCGCCCTTGTCCTTTTTAAGAAGAAGAAGTCCCTCCATTGCCCTCAGGTTGGCTTCAAGTGTGTTTTTGTCTATTGGTGGAAGCAGGTTGCTTAAAAATGTCTTCTGGATACCTTCGAGAACATATCCCTGAAATTGTTGGGGATATTTCGCAACCTCAACCATCATGTCAAAATCCTTTTCCCTTAGAAAAATGGCGGCAATGCTCTTGCCCAAAGGCTCATACTCCATCCTGTCCATTTCTGCCTGTGGCACTTCTTTTCTTTGCTTAAACCGCTCGAGGGCCATTTCATAAGCAGATTTGATTCTATCCAAGGCGAACCCCTCCCATATTACTTTATCGCCAACCGGCACAGTAGGAAAGTCAGCGCCGGTATTATCATTAAGGCAGCATTTTTTTTCTTTTTGGCCAATATTATTATATCTTTCCATCCCGGCCCGGTCAAACAAGAAAGGCATCACAAGAATACTGCCCAATACACCATATCGTTCCAAAATGAAGATTGTTAGAGTACTCTAGAAGAGGATTAAGCGTGGCGTTGTAGAAAAAGAAGAAGAGTTAAAAAGAAAACGCACAAGGAGGGTTCTCCATTGAAGGTTTTTGAGCTACATAAGAGAAACGCTCCGCATACACAGCGTACCGCTTTACGCTATCATGGCGAAACAATCACCTACGCTGAATTGGAGCACAATGTTGAACAGTACGCCAGATATTTTATAAAAATAGGGTTAAAGCCCGGCGACCGGGCAGCTATCGCATTGCCCAATTGCCCTGGGTTTATATACACTTACCTGGGGATTACGCGGGTCGGCGGTATTGTTGTTCCGTTAAACCTGCTGCAAGCGCCTCGTGAACTGGCTTTTATGCTCCAGGATTCAGGTTCCCGTTTCCTCATTGTGAATCCGGTGATAGGCCAACATATGGGCCGGCTGCCACTGCCGGGTCTTACCATAGTGCTACTTGACGACAAGTGCAGACAGGAGATTGCCGACTCACCCCGGGTCAGCTTCCCAGATATAACTGACTCCAGTACTTGTACCTTTCTTTATACCTCGGGAACTACCGGACAGCCCAAGGCAGCGATGCTTACCCATGCCAATCTGATAGCCAATGTTAAGGCCATGGAGGATGTCTCCGGCTTTACCAGTGAAGATAATTTTCTGGCTGTGTTGCCGATGTTCCATAGCTTTGGCTGGGCAACAAGTGTCCTGTTTCCATTATACCTCGGCGG
>DNIT01000048.1:0-928 GCA_003489345.1 Pelotomaculum sp.
GCTCCTTCTCGCCTAAACCTCTCTCAGACCTGGCCTTCCGGAGAGCCGAGAGCAGCCCTTTGGAAACTGAATCTGCTCGCAGTCTTAGATCTCCCGCAACATCCCTGGCACTTTCTTTTAAACCTTCTACCAGGTCGAAGCGGACGCGGCCACAGTTGCGGTCGAAAAGTTCTGCCAGTTTGCTTTTAGCATTTTTAAGCAAGCGACCGCCTACCAGTGCTTTTGGGAGCACCCCTAAAACTGTTAAGGTTTCTAATGAAGGAATGAAGGAAGGATGTTCATCAAAATAAAAGTAAAATCTTTTTGTCCCCAGGATGTACTCCTTGGATGCTGACTTACTAACAGTAATGTTGAATATTTCTGCTGAAACCTCCATCATCCGGTCAACTATATCTTCAATGCGCCCAAAGAAACGAAACGCTACACTCTCAAATTGTTCCCTGATTTTCAGCCGCTGCTCGTTGTGTTTTTCACTCAATACGGTGTGGATTAGTTCCCTGCTGTATTGGTTTAAAAGGGCAGCCAATTCTTTAGCCGATTTACCTGGTGAAACCTTATAATAGTACTCCTCCAATAACTTGACCAATTCATCTGTTTTAAGTGACAAGAATTCATACAGGTTATCCCCTACCATGACTCCCAGGCGATCAACCTCATGGTAAAGAAGATAAATTGAGTCTTCCAGTTCCTGTTGCAAAGACTGTATCTGAGCGTTGAAGATATCTATTTTTTGATCAAGCTCTTGCAGTGAACCTTCCATAGCCTTCTGCCAAAGCTGAAGCTCCATTTCGAGTTCTCCGATTGTCCGCAGAACTCGCGCAGCGGATGCTTCGAGAATGAAATGTCCCTTGTCGCTCTGAATAAAATTCCCCAGTTTTTTTTCAAAAGCCAGTATACCACTGGCTTCCAACAATATTGCTTTGCCTAC
>DNIT01000048.1:1042-1646 GCA_003489345.1 Pelotomaculum sp.
CCAACAATATTGCTTTGCCTACGCCGGTACGGCCCTGCAAGGCCTGGCGGGCCGACAGGGGGAACAGTTCATAGTCCTCTCCACCCAGTTGTGACTTTAAAGTTTCTAAGGCGAAAGCGCCGGCTTCTGTTACATCCTCAGCTGTGGCTATATCAACCTTGTTCAGGATATAAAAAAGCTTGTTAACATATTTAGAAACTTCCTTCAGGTACTCTAGTTCAATTTTACTTAGCGGCGCATCAATAGAAATAATAAAAGCAGCGGCGTCGGAGTTTGGTAAATAAGCGTAGGCCGTTTCTGTGTTGTGCTGGTAGACTGAACCCACGCCTGGCGTGTCTACCAGGATGATTCCTTGTTTTAGAAATTCCGATGGGTAACTGATCTGGACCTCGCGAACCCCTTTGATGTTTTTAGGGTTACCCTTTTCCGTGACGAAATCAGGCATTTGCTCCAGGGAGATTTCTTCAATGACACCGTTCCTATGGATCGCATAAACACCAAGATTCTCCCCATAACGGAGCACGGTCGGTATGGCCGTTAAGGGCACGATTGCGGTTGGGAGGAGTTGGGTACCCAGAAGTGCATTAATAAAAGTGGATTTGCC
>DNIT01000048.1:1740-2024 GCA_003489345.1 Pelotomaculum sp.
AAGTGCATTGATAAAAGTGGATTTGCCACGCTTGAATTCGCCTAAAATGACCAGAGTGAATGTTTCCTGGATTAGCCTTTCCCTGCTCTCCATCAATAACGATGCAGCCAGGGTGTTCCCCTTTTGTCTGGAAAAAGCAACAGCTTGTTCCAATACCCGGATTAGCGTGTTTTTCCTTGTAACAAACTGGTCCAGCACCTTTTAATCCCCCGTCGTTCCGGGTTTTTCAGTACCCCGTTTTCTTCACTTGAAAATATAAAAGCTCCTGTAAAGTATACTTTACA
>DNIT01000048.1:2127-13328 GCA_003489345.1 Pelotomaculum sp.
CCTGTAAAGTATACTTTACAGGAGCCATCAGCCATTCGGCGCAAGGCGAGCTCCATCGCCTGTTTCCAAATTGCAGTTACTATATAAGAATAATGCTTACCGGATAAAAAGTCAAATAGTCCCTTCATCACCTATTAGGTGTACAGCAGGCATTTCCCTGGCTTCATAAAAGCCCTAATCCAAGGTATACATAAAAACGTTTTTCAGTGTTATTCCAACCGACTTCAATAACCCTTAACAGATCAATTGATTGACTACTATCCGAAAAGAGCATACCTACCTGTGGGACGAATGGGAGTTCACATTCAACCCTAAATTTTTTATCTGCAGCGACAATGACAACCGCCTTATAGTTCACCATATTCACCTCCCACCTGGAAAGCTTTTTAGGATACTGGACGTTTCATAACCACGTATTTCCATTTTCTTATTACTCCTTAACAACCATGACCGGACATCTGGCGCGCCTTACCACAAAATTTGAGACACTGCCCATTAGAAATCTGGATATTGCACTACGGCCATAAGATCCCATGACAATTAAGTCAATTGCATTATCATCGGCATATTTTACCAGTGCCTCCCCTATATGGCCATGCAGTACTTTGCTTTCAAACTTAATACCTCTTAACTTAGCCTCAGCTTCGTATTGTTCATGGATACTTTTGTAGAAATTTTTACCGTCGCTTAGCATTTCTTCTACCTCGTCAGTAGTCGCGGCATAGTCCGGCAACTGTACGACTGATATAAGCTCCACAAAAGACTGGTGGAATTCGGCTATTTGAAAGGCTTTTTGCAGCGCCTTCTGTGATTCGTTAGAATTATCAAAGGCAACCATGATATGCTCGAACAACTATGATCAACTCCTTTCCATTTCCACTTGTTTTTCGGATTTTACTTTTCCGGCCCGATCCGGCCGGAAATATGCCTGCGCAATAAGGGTGGGCAAAATACCGGTCAGGACTACTGCACTCACCAGGATTGAGTATTGTGATTGGTTGATGATGTCATGCGTCAAACCAAACATTGCTGAGATGCTGCCGAAAGTCAGTCCGGTGGACATTAGTAAGGTCGTATACATGGATTCCCTTTTAGGTATTTTAAAGGCCAATGCAAGCGGCATGACCCCGATAAACTTTGAGAGCATTTTTATTCCAAGAAGTATCAAAATTAGTGTCAAACCCGCCCAGAGTGAGCTGATGTTTAATAGTAATCCTGCTTTTAGGAAGAAAAAAGGTGTCAAGATGGCGAAGGCTGTGGTCCTCATCCTATAAAGCATTTCTTTTTCTCTTGCCAAAAGCTTTGCCAATGCCAAACCTAACAGATATGCTGGAAGAACGGCTTCACTATTTGCCTTTAATGCCAGACCACCTAAAAGAAATAGAAAAAAGTAAATTATTTTGATTTCAACCTGGCTCACCCGGCCCCCCAGAGCATTGATAAACGGGCCAGCCATTTTATTTACCAGTAAGAGGGCCACTAGCGTTGCCGCAATAAAAACATAGAGCCATACGTTATATTGGGCGAAAACCACACCAAGTGCCAGGACCGTCCCCAGATCGGTAATAAAACAGGCTGCCAGAATGATTTTACCTAATTCTGTAGAGTTAAGACCGCTTTCAACCATAACCGAATAGACAATTGCCACGGAAGTGGTAGACAGGGCAATTCCGGCTAATTCAGCGGCTTCCAGTGTCCACCCGGATATGAAATATGCAAATAAGAAACATGCTATAAAAGGAATTAGAAATGAAACTAGCCCAATGGATACGCTTTCCTTGAATTTTGTCCGGAGTACAACCGGGTCCACTTCGGCCCCAGCCAGAAATGTAAGGAAAATACTCCCGAAACCGGCCAGGAAATCCACCCAGGGTGTTGTTTGCAGACCCAAATAATTACCTCCGACAACACCTAAGACAATTTCAATCATAGCCACAGAAATTCCAGTCCACACCGAGAACATTGAAGCTACTAAAGTGAGCCCAATCCAAAAAGCTGCGTCCAACCAGATGTTCATGATGTCCCCCTGTTCATAAATTTTGTTAGTTACCACCTCCTAAAGTTACTTGTTCTCTAAAAAACAATTCAAATTGAGAGGATAAAATTAGGCCGGCAAATAATTCTACTACCAGTTAAATTTTTACATAGTTGGATATAAAATTTGCAAATAAAAAAACCCCCATCTTTTTAATTAAGATAGGAGTCATTAGCTAATGCTTAGGCGAACTCCATCGCCGCAATTTAATTTAATTATGGAACCTTTAAAGTAACTACTTTTTAATAATAGCTTATAAAAAAATCAGAGTCAATATTTATTTAAAAAAACCGGGTTGAGAATGGATATTGACTCATACGAAACCTCCCTTAAGGGTGTGTACCTGTAAAATATGTCAAAACCATCGCTGTAATTGCTCGGCAAATGAATGCAATAACGGACTGGGCTTATGTAAAAATAGCGTTTGTCGATCAAGTCGAGGCGGTCTTACCCAACTGACCCGGGGGCAGCTGGGCCTCCTCCGGCTAAAGCGTTCTTCGGTGCCCGCGGTACCTCTGTCTTTTTTACAGGTTTCTTGAGAAAAAAAGCCAGGGGAATTGCAATGAATATAAACAAGGCTGCCACAATAAAGGTGTCATCTATGGCCTGGATCATGGCCTGCTGGGATACAAGTCCCCCCAAAACCGACATGGCCGCGTTACCGGCATCCGCCACCCCGGCATGTGACAGGTATCCTTTCAACTGGCTCAAAAAAGAAGCAGCGTTAGAACCGTTAGAGAGCCCTTCAGCCAAACGGGCATAATGGAAGGCCTGCCTGTTTTGCATTACTGCTGTTAGAATGGCTATGCCAAAGGAACCGGCTACCTGGCGGGTGACATTGTTCAAGGCGGAAGCCCTGCCCACTTGCGTAACCGGGACAGTGTTCATTCCGGCAGTGGTTATAGGCATCATGGCCAGACCCATGCCTAAAGACCTTATAACCGCTAATAGGATGATGGTAAGATTGCTTGTATGCAAACTCAGGTTATGGAATTCATAAGTCCCCCACACTGTCAGTATCATCCCAATTAAAGCCGGGATTTTCGCGCCAAATCTGTCGAAAAGAAAGCCGCTGATGGGCATCATGATCGCTGTCACAATGGCGGCAGGCATTAGCAGGAGGCCGGTTTCAAAAGGGGTCATGCGCAACAAATTCTGGGTAAATAGAGGTATTAAAAAGACCCCTCCATACAGACCTACGGTAATCAGGCTACCGGAAACGACGCTGATTGAGAAAATACCGCTTTTAAACAACCTCAAATCAAGCATTGGCTGGTCATGGTTAAGTTCCACAATCACAAACAGAAATAGCGCAACGAAAGAAAAGGCAAATAATGACACTATATAAGAGGAACCCCAGCCTTTACTGGTCCCCTCACTCAGTGCCAGGAGCAGGGTAAAGAAGCCGGCGGTGGAGGAAATAAAACCCCATAAATCAAAATTTAAATTCTTGCGCAAAGGGCCTTCCGGAATCAGGAGGTGGGTCAAAAAAATACCAATAACACATACAGGAATGTTCATTGAAAAAAGAAACCGCCAGTTTAAATGGTCTACAATATAACCGCCCAGAGTTGGTCCGATAGCCGGGCCGCATACCGCCGCCATACCCCAGAACCCAAGTGCCAAGCCAATTTTCTCTCTGGGGACAATCCTGTACACGATAGTCATACTGACCGGCATCATTGCCCCGCCGCCAATACCCTGTACCACCCGGGCTACTACCATGGAACTATTGCTCCAGGCAAGGCTGCACAGTACCGAACCGAGCGTAAAAATGATTGTACAGAGAAGGTAAACGCGCTTGGTGCCTAGTCGGTCCCCGAGGTAACCGGTAACAGGGATCACTATCCCGGACGTCAACATGTACGCAGTCAAAATCCACTCGGCATCGTTCGCCGAAACCCCAAAAATAGACATCAATTTAGGCAGCGCCACGTTTATGGAGCTGTTATTCAGTATCGCCGCAAAGGCGCAGATAACCACAACAAACAGCGGTACCCAAAAGGAATCCTTTTGAGAGGCTTCCTGATTTTCCAAAATAGTCACATCCCTTTAAATTACCACTTGAAATTGATAGACGTTAATGTCCGAGTAAGTCCCTTCGTATAATTGCAATCTTCTGTTCACTTTGTTTTAGCTGTTTCTCCATCGCTGATTCAAATGCAGGTATACAAGCAACACCGGCAGCGGTAATAGTATAAACTCGTTTACCGCGGGTAACCGGGCTATCCCATTCTCCGACTATATATTTCCGTTCTTCCAACGCTCGAAGCAGAGGGTACAAGGCGTTTGTATTAGGCGTAATGATATCTTGCGTGCGCCGTTTTATTTCCGCTGCCAGCTTATTTCCGTGCGCAGGTCCTTTCTGAAGTATCTTGAGTATGTATAATCCAATAATGAGCTTCATCGGAGTAGTTATTTTTTGTCCGTCCAAAATAATCCCCTCCATTATTATTTTTATTATTATTATATATATCAAGAAATTCCGCCCAAATCAATATCACTATAAAAACGATCTAAACGTCTTACAATGATATAACAAAAAAGGAGCCATTTAGCCCCTTATATTTTCCAGTCTCAAATTTTTGATTATGATCCGATGTAGACCGTCTCCGAACACAATGTTATTCCGCTCTAGGCCAGTTCCACCACCGTGACCCCGTAGCCCCCTTCGCCCTGTTCGCCAAGGCGCAGAGATTTCACCCTGCGGTGTCCGTTCAGTTCCCTGTGGATGGCAGTCCTTAAGGACCCGGTACCTTTGCCGTGAATCAGGCAAACCTTTGATAAGCCGGCCAGGTAAGCGTCGTCAAGGTACTTCTCTACCAATAAAAGAGCTTCGTCCGCATACAGGCCCCTCAAGTCAAGTTCGGATGATATCTCTCTGGCCTTGTCCAGCAGCACCCCGCCCACTTTGTTTTGACCTTTTTGTGGTTCGGGCTTTTCTGCCCGGCGCAGATCTTTAAGCGGTACATTGACCTTCATAATACCCACCTGTACCTGCACCTCGCCATTGGGGCCGGGAAGGCTAAGCACATAGCCCTTCTGGTTGAATTTGGGCAGGTAGACCTCCTCACCCGGCCTTAAGTGCCGCGGTGCCTCTCCTACCGCTGCTTTCTCAGGCGATACCCGGCTGACCCGGTCCTGGATTTTTTTAAGCCGTGCCCTGGCTTCCTGGATGGCGCTTTCTCTGGCATGGCCCGCCTCTGCGGCCATCTTATTCTTAAGTTCCCTGATGGCGGCCTCGGCCTCCTGTCTGGCCTCACGAACCAGGTTCCTGGCTTCTTCCCCGGTTTTGGACAGGATCTGCTCTTTCTTTTGGTTGAGCTCGTTTTCCGCCCTCTCGCACTTCTCTTTCAGCAGCCTGGCTTCCTCCGACAGGCGTAGCGCCTTTTCCCGCTCTGCCTCCGCCTCCTGTTGCGTCCTTTCCAGATTGCGCATCAATTCATCGATCCGGACCTGTTCTACCGTCAGGAATTCCCTGGCCCTTTTCACCAGTTCGTCCGGCAGGCCCAGCCTTGACGCTATTTCAAAAGCGTTGCTGCGGCCAGGCTTACCGATTAGAAGGCGGTAGGTGGGCTTTAAGGTTACGGCGTCAAATTCCACGCTGGCATTTTCAACCCGTTCGCGGGTATAGGCAAAGTTCTTTAGCTCACTGGCATGCGTGGTGGCGATGGTCCTGGCCCCTGAGGCGTGGAGCTTCTCCAGAATTGACTGGGCCAACGCCGCGCCTTCGGTCGGATCTGTCCCCGCCCCCAATTCGTCCAGAATAACCAGGCTGTCACGCCCGGCCCGCCGGACGATGTCTACGATGTTGGTCATGTGTGAAGAAAAAGTGCTTAAGCTTTGCTCAATGCTCTGCTCATCACCGATATCAACAAAGACCTGCCTGAAAATCCCCAGCCTTGAGCCGTCCCCGGCGGGAATGTGCAAACCCGACTGAGCCATCAGGACCAAAAGGCCCGCGGTCTTCAACGCAACTGTTTTGCCGCCGGTATTGGGACCGGTTATGACCAGGGTGTCGAAATCCTCGCCCAGGCGGAGGTTAACCGGCACTGCCTCGTCCTTCAGCAGGGGATGCCGGCCCTGTCTGATATCCATGTAGGCCTCGCCCTGCAGTTCAGGCGCCCAGGCGTCAAGTTTCCGGCTGTATCTGGCCTTGGCCAAAATAAAATCGAAATCGCCCAGGGTTGCAAGGGATATGGATATACTGTCTGCCTGCCGGGAAACACCGTCGGATAACTCCGCAAGGATTCGCGCGACTTCCTGCTTTTCCATCAGCAGCAGGCGACGCAGTTCGTTATTTTTATCCACCACCGCCATTGGTTCGATAAACAGGGTGGCGCCGCTGGCGGACTGGTCATGCACGATACCGGGCACCTGGGTGCGGTATTCAATTTTGACCGGTACCACATACCGCCCCTCCCGGACCGTCACAATCGGGTCCTGGAGGTATTTCTGATAATTGGGAGAGCGAATGACGTGTTCCAGATGTTCCTTGATCTGGAGCTGATGGTTCATAATTTTCCGTCTCACCTGAGCGAGTTCGGCGGAAGCCGCGTCAGCCACCTCGCCGCCGGGCAGGATAGCCTTTTTGATTTGTTTTTCCAGTTCCGGCAGGGAGGCCAGGGCAGCAGCCAGCCTACTTAAGATGGGGTACCGCTCCTGTTTTTCCTGCAGGAAAGCTTTTATAGCCCTGCCGGCCGAAAGCGTATCCGCCACCGCCAGCAGTTCACCCGGCTCGAGGACGGCGCCGCTCCCGGCGCGTTTCAGTTGCACCCTGATATCCTTCCAGCCGCCGATTTCTGCGGTCGGGTCCAGCCGCAGCAGTTCCCGCCCCTCACTGGTCTCAGCCTGCCACCCCAGGATTGCAGCCAGGTCGTCAACCGGCTCCAGTTCCATCACCAGCTCACGGCTTAAAGGGGAACCGGTAAAGGAGGCCAGCTGTTCTAGTATCTTTTGGTATTCCAGCCTTTGTAAAGTCTTTCTTTCCATATGCATACCCTAAATGATTTTTTTAGTAAGTTTTTCCACCACATTCTTTGGCAAAAAGAACAGGGCCGATTCAATAATGCTTTGCAGGGAGGCAATGGCCCCCGCACTGCCTTCCCAGTGTTCCTTGATAAGGTCCTCCCCTGCGGAATTCAACAGCCTCTGCAGGGCAATGGCCACGATGTAAGCATCGTCGACCTGACCTAAAAACGGGATAAAATCAGGGAGCAGATCCATCGGAGAAAAGACGTAGGCGATGGCAGCCCCCAGGATCGCCTTGTCGGCGGTTGAAACACGGGGATCTTTAACCAGGCGGTACATCAGTTTGAGAAAATTGGGGATTTCTGTGATAAACTCCTTGAGCAATGATTTTGCTTTGTCTCTATCCATGAATATCCCTCCGGATAAGAACCTCTTTGCTAGTCCCAATGCATGCTGCATGATTTGATTCCTGTGCAAAACGGATTTACACCTACGGTTATAGTCGTAGGTCGTAAGGCGTAGGGCGTAGGTATACTGCATTCCTCATAGGTCAAAAAACTAACTTGTGATAAATGTTGTTTGTCACCTGTTTTTTTAATCAACTCCACGGTAGTAATGGCCCTTGGTAAAACCTGCCGGGCTGTACTTGAGCATCATATCCTTTAAGCCGGCCGTTCTTTCCTGTATTTGCGAAGCAGGCAGCTCGAGCGCGGTATGGTATGACTTCACCACGTCCCGTACGTAATCGGGTCCCTGCCGTCCGGCCTCAATTCTCAATACGGAGACACCTGCGCTCCTGAGGGCGGCGAGGTCCTCAATCATGCAGAGGTCACGCGAGTTAAAAATGTGCATCCGACAGTGCCGGTCCGTCTCCACCGGAAATACTACCCCCTTGCGATCCTTTAAAGCGAAAGTATTGCGTCGGCATACGTCGCAAGTCTTTTCATTTGGAAGCAAAAGAACCGTCCCCCTGCTTCCGTTTTCGAGGAGGCTGCCCGGAGCGCAGTACTCGGACACCATCAGGGGCAGCGCCCCGTGCACAACGGCCTCCGCCGGAACCGGCAACAGCGGAACCAGGCGTCTCACCTGCTCCAGCGTGAGCTCCGGGGAAAGGGTCAGCCTGGCCACACCGGCGTCCTGCAAAAACAAGGCTGCGGCATGGTTGTAAACGTGCAGGGGAAAATCAGCAAAAACCGGCACGCCGCTAATCTCACCGGCTCTATGTATTAACCCCAGGTTTCCGGTCAGCAAACCGTCCAGACACTCGCCGGAAGCTCCCTTCAGCAGCCGGCAAAAGTCTTCCAGTTCCTGCTCCCGCATGATCCGGGGAGAGGCGAGGATAAACCGGACCCCCGACTTCCAGCAAATCTCACTACCCGCATGGATATCCTCCATACTAAGCATTGGTTTGGAATGGAACTGTTCCCCACCAAAGCTCACTTCCCCTGCCCCGGCCTTAACCGCCGCGCGCAGCGAAGGCAGGTCTCCAACCGATACGGAAAGCACGGTCCGGGTTGTTTCAGCGCAGCCGGATGATAAATTCCGTGCCAGCGCCTGGGACAGACGGCTGCTGAAGACATCTTCCGGCACGACCGTACCTCTGGCGCCCGCGGCCCGCCGGCTCTCCAACTGCGCCAGGGCCTCCCGCCGGGCTTCATTGAGCTCACGAACCGGCACCATCACCTGCCCGGCCAGCCGGCAGTCCAGAGACCCCAGCCCAAAAGGTGTGTTCCCCAGGCGGTCCAGTTGTTTTTCCAGGTAGGCTGCGGTCAGCGGGCGGTTCACCGCCTCAACCGCCCTGGAGACCGTGGCAGCCTCCCCGGTAAATCCCGCGGGGTCTTGAACCCGCACCCGCAACGGTTCCCCGGCCCTGGCTGCGACTGTGAACGCCAGCGGGATTTTCTTAACTTCTTTGGGGGAAGTAAAGCTGGCGCGGGCCCGCTCGATCAAATCGGCGTCACGGGTCTTGAAAACCCGGTCGCCCGGGAAAACCCGGCCGTTAATGTCCAGCTGCACCACCGCTTTGCCGGGCGCGCGCTCGACGGACCTGCCGCCCAGCATGATGCGGTCGACTTTTCCTACCGCCCTTCCCCCGTCGCTGACCCAGACTTCAATACCGTCACCAACCCGCAGCGAGCTTTCCAACATCACTTCCGCCAGACGGCTGTGCCGGTTAAAGCCCTTAACCCTGCCCAGGCGGACGCCCCGGTTGTTGGGACGCTTCCAGCTCATCAACGCTCGCCCCGGACGTCCGTAAAAATAGCCGGTGGTAAATTCCCGGTTGAAAATCTGGGCCAGCTGCCTGGCCTCCTCCGGACTGACAGAAAAGTCACCGCCGCATACCGCCCGGTCGAGCAGGTTCCGGTAAATTCGCACCACCGTCGCAACGTATTCCGGTCTTTTCATCCGGCCCTCAATCTTTAAAGCAGCAACACCGGCTTTGACCAGATCCGGCAAATGCCCGCTCATGTTGAGGTCGCGGGGGCTTAGGAGGTATTCTCCGGCCTGAGCCGGGTCGGCCAGAAGCCGGCCCGCACTGTCGACCAAGGCATATTTCAGACGGCAGGGCTGGGCGCAACGGCCCCTGTTCCCGCTGCGGCCGCCAATCAGGCTGGACATGAGGCACTGGCCGGAATAGCACACACAGAGTGCGCCATGTACAAAAACCTCAACCTCCAGACCGCTGAGCCGGACAATTTCATCGATTTCAGGAAGGGAAAGCTCCCTGGCCAGCACCACCCGGTCGATCCCGTTCTCTTTTAAAAGACGGGCCGCGGACAGGTTGTGGATGGTCATTTGGGTGCTGGCATGGACAGTGAGTTCCGGGATTACTTTTTGGGCCAGTCCTGCCAGGCCCAGGTCCTGCACAATGGCGGCGTCCGCCCCGCAGTTTTGGAGGAAATGCAGGAACCGGACGGCTTGAGAAAGTTCCTGCTCACCCAGGAGTATGTTCACGGTAACGTAGACCTTGACTCCACGGACGTGGGCAAAATACACAGCCCGCTCAATTTCCCCATGGTCAAAATTTCCCGCGGACTGCCTGGCGTTAAACAACGTGCCGCCCAGATAAACGGCATCGGCGCCGTTTTCCACGGCAGCCACCAGGGACTCCCAGGTACCGGCCGGGGCCAGCAGCTCCGGCTTTCGTTGCATCTATAGCTGCTCCTTCCGCTCGTATCTCAATAATCCGGCACAGGGCACCACCTCGACACCACGCCGTACCAGTCGATCCAGCACCAGGTTTAGACCAAGCGAGTCACTGGCCATATGGCCGGCAATGATGACTTTAATATGGTTTTTCTCTGCTTCCTTACGGTGTTTTTCACCGATGTGCATCACGATCAGGGTGCCGACACCGGCTATGGCCAGCTTGGCGTAAGCGTCCTCAGAGCCGCTGGTGCCCCCGGTCATGTCCACCATAATTTTGCCGGCCCTGTTTTTCTTGTTGCCCAGGACGATGGCCGGTCCGGCATTGTACTGGACGGCCTCAGCATACTCTGGTATTTCCTTGAGTATTTTGATCACGTCGTCGAGTGTTTCCGGCTGCTTTTCATCCATCAACTGCTGGAGAAGAGTGTTAACATGGTTGTCCGCAGGCGTGTGGATGCACATGAGAGGGATATCCAAAAGCCTTGCCGCGTCCACCGCACGGTTGTGGTTCAATGGCATCAGGCCGAGCTTTACCTCATTAATCCGTGAGGCCATGATCCCCTCGGCAACATTAATCGGCACCCCGAACTTGGCCAGCACATCCTCCTGCAGGGACATAACCTGGTACAGCGCCGACATGGCCTTGCCCTCCGGGTGATGGGCGATAATCAGGTCTATTTTGGTTCCACGGCTACTGAGTCTGTCGGCCAGGAGCACCTCCGCCGTTTCCATATCGATCCCGGAGAGAATCCTGGACACCTCACGCTCCGGGTCCCCGTAGAGAATCCTGGTATCACCATAAGGGTTGAACAATTTATCCGGGTCAAATTCCTTTTTTTCGTCTTCCTTCAGTTCGTCATAGAGCTTCCTTTCTTTTTCAAGCAACTTCATTACCGTTTCCCTGGAACGGGGATCCTGCTCTATGCCCTTTTCAACCGCCAACTGGTAAATCTCCTTGATCTTCAAGCTGATAATTCCTCCTTAGCCTACTTTGAGAATAACCTGTCTAATCCTTCTACTTTCTGGATATAAAGGGACTTCCCTC
>DNIT01000048.1:13530-13978 GCA_003489345.1 Pelotomaculum sp.
CGCACACATATAGATGACCACAGGTGAGATCGGCCCCGTTATGTTCACGGGTAATTCCCATTGCCTGCACCAATCTGGCCGGCCCGCTGCATAAATCCCTCACCCGCTCACGCTTGCGCCTGGCTTGCATCAATTCTATCCCCTGCAAAGGCTCCAGGGCGCGTATTAAAACAGCCTCTCCGATCCCGGCCGGGGCTGTTACAGCGTTAAAGCAGTAGTACAGCCCGTAAATAAAATAAACGTAAGCGTGGCCGGGCGCGCCGAACATCACCCGGTTGCGGGGAGTCATGCCGCGGGAGGCGTGGCAGGCGGGATCACCCTGGATGTAAGCCTCTGTTTCAATGATTTTTCCCGCGGTTACTCCATCCTGCGTCTCATGGACCAGGATGTTCCCGAGGAGTTTCCTGGCCACGTCAACCGTATCCCCGGCATAAAAAGAACGGGGCAG
>DNIT01000048.1:14089-22913 GCA_003489345.1 Pelotomaculum sp.
CGGGGCAGGATGCCGCCTCTCCCGTAGTCCCGGTCAGGTTCACGGCCCGCCATTGTATAACCCACACATCTTATCTCCTCCGTAAGTATTTGAGTAGTTTCCCGGCCGGCATGGTATTTACCACGTCCTTTTCTTCCAGCCAGGCCCGGCGTCCTACGGCCACCCCATAGGGCATTTCGTCCAGCCTCTTCAGGTCGTGCGCGTCTGTATTGATGGCCAGCTTAATACCCTTTTCCTTGGCGCGGCGCGCATTGACATCGCTTAAGTCAAGCCGGTTGGGGGATGCGTTAATCTCTAATATAGTACCATAATCGGCAGCGGCCTCCAATACTCTTTCCAAATCCAGGGCATATCCCTCACGCTGGTTCAGCAGGCGCCCGGTGGGGTGGCCGATGATGTCCACGTTCCGGTTCTCCATAGCGGCAAGCAGGCGGGCCGTCATCGTCTCCCGGTCCTGTTTAAAAGCGCTGTGTACCGAGGCAACCACCACGTCGATTTCTTTTAAAACTTCATCCGGGCAGTCCAACTCTCCCTTTGGCAGAATATCGACCTCGATCCCGGTGAGTATCCGGAAATCCTCCTGTTTCTTATTAAGTTCCCGGATCACCTCATGCTGTTCCTGTAACTTATCCAGGGAAAGGCCCCTGGCAATATGCAGGGAACGGGAGTGGTCGGTTACCGCCATATACTGGTACCCCTTGGCTTTGGCCTTGTCGGCCAGCTGCTCGATAGCCGCCAGACCATCGCTCCAGGTGCTGTGAACGTGCAGGTCCCCCTTGATCGCATCAAGTTTCACCAGGTCGGGCAAACGCCTCTCCAGGGCCGCTTCAACTTCCCCCCGGTCTTCCCGGAGTTCCGGCGGTATGTATGGAAGGTCAAGCATGGCATAGATATCCTGCTCTCCTATCTTGCCCGCCAGCGCGGCGGCAGCCGGGTTTTCCTTTTTTTCAAAGAGCCCTTGCAGCTTTTCAAAATGCGCATGGCTGCCTGTATTCCTGAACAAGGCCAGGGTGAATACCTCTTCCGGCACAATTTCCAGTTCGACGGCGATACCCCACTTGGTTTGAAATTTGGCCCCGTCGTAACCTTTTTCCAAAATATTAGCAATCCTGTAGTGGCCGGCCAGGCTCTCGATGACGGTATTGGGGTCATCCGACGCCACTACCAGGTCGATATCCCCCACTGTCTCCTTCCAGCGCCGCAAACTGCCGCCTGCCTCGACTCTGGCAACACCGGGCAGCAGCTCCAGATAGCCTGTAAGTTCCGCGGCAATATTTCCGGCCAGGTCCAAGAGTGCGCGGCCCGCCCGGCTTTGGCGCAGTTCGATATTTCTCAGGATCTCGTCTTCGGTCCTGACGCCCAGCCCGGGCAGGCTCCGCAGCCGCTTCTCCCGCGCGGCTGCAGCCAGTTCCTCCAGGCTGGTTATGCCCAGCTTTTCTCTGATCATACCGGCCTTTTTGGGTCCAAGGCCCGGCAGGGTAATCATCGCAAGCAGACCCGGAGGGAATTCTTCCAGCAGTTCCTGGTATTTTTTCAGGTTGCCCGTTGTCAACAGCTCATTGATTTTGGCGGCAATGTTCTTGCCGATGCTGGGAATTTTGTTCAGCCTGCCGCCCTTCCAGGCTTCTTTAACCGGCTCGTCTAGACCGGCCAGGATCCTGGAGGCGTTGCGATAGGCCCTGATTTTAAAATACTCTTCCCCTTTGATTTCCAAAAGGTCGGCAAGTTCGTGAAAAATCCGGGCTATTTCTTCGTTTTGCATATTGGGACGGCCTCATTTCTCGCTCAAGATAATTATCCCCGCAAAAAGCAAGTAGTATTTAAAAAAACTCATGCAGGAGGCCCATGAGTTTTGCGGTCTCTGTAAATTAATTTATATATACCCGTCAAACCAAAAACTCATGAAGGCTTTCATGAGTTTTTTTTCTTGTTATGCTCTTCCGGCGGCTCAATAATTTTAACCAGATTATCATGTTCTTCCTGGAGCCTTTTCAATTCCTCGGCGATGTTGAGGGCAGCCAGAACGGCCGTCTGGGTCCTGCTCAGCCGCGGATTGCGTCCTGACAGGGCCTTCATTTTGCGGTTGACGTAATTAGCCAGCATGATCAATTCTTCAGGTGAACTGTCCCCTTTCAGGGTATAATACTCACCGAATATCTCGACTTCGACCCGGGACTCCTGACCAGCCATAGTAATCCTCCAGGTTAAAATTTATGTTTAGTTTCGCCATATTTCCTTTTTCTCCTGCCCCAGACCATAATATTTCTACCCTGACATAATGATGCGGCGGGAGGGATTTGCAGGGTAAACATTCTTTAGGGCCTGCGTAACGGCAGGCCCTAAAGTTTGTATTTTTTATGCGAATTTCTCAGGTGCGCAGTTCGGCCCCGAACTCTTGGGCCAGCGCATTGGCTATCGCAGCGGTTCTCTCCGCAACCTCGTTATCGGTCAGGGTACGGTCCCCGGCATAGTACTTCAGAGAGAAGGCCATGCTCTGATAGCCTTGGGGCACCTGCCCGCCCCGGTATACGTCAAACAGAAAAACCGATCGCAACAGTTCGCCGCCCGCGCTGCGAATCGCTTCCACAACCTGCGCGGCCGGTGTCCTCTGCTTGATTAATACCGCTATATCCCGCTCAACCGCCGGGAACCTGGGCAGGGCAGTATATACGAACGGCCGGCCGGAGACCTTAAGCAGTTGCTCCAGATCCAGCTCAAAAGCTACCACCCGGTCCGGCAGCCCAAATTGCTCCAGAACATCGGGGTGCAGCTCACCAACAACACCCAGCCTGGTACCGCCGGCCTCCAGCCAGGCAGACCTGCCCGAGTGGAAACTGGGGTTTTCAAGCTCCGGCTGGAAATTGACCGGCTCAGTGCGCAAATAGTCGAAGAGGTTCTCCAGCACGCCTTTTAGGTGGTAAAAATCGAGCTCCCGCGCAGGCGCGTTCCACCCGGCCACGGTCCGGCCCATGGCGGCGGCGGCCAAAACCTGCCGCTCCTCCGGCAGGGAGCCTTCTTCCCGTGGGTAAAAAACACGCCCGATTTCAAATATGGCCCCGTTTTGCACCCGGCGGCTAAAGTTCCTGGCCAGCGTCTCAAGCAAACCGGGCAGCATCATCGTCCTCATAACAGAATGCTCTTCGCTCAAGGGGTTCTGCAGTTTGACCATTTCTCTAAAAGGACTATCTGCAGGCAAATTCATTTGCTCCAACACCCTCGGGTGGGTGAAACTATAGGTCATGACCTCATATAACCCGTTGCCGGCCAGGCTGTTGCGGATCCCGGTGGTAAGGGACTGCTCCAAGGTCTGCTTGCCCTGAATGGACTGGCCATAGGGGAGGGTCACCGGCACCCGGTCGTACCCGTGCATACGGGCAATCTCCTCAACCAGATCGACTTCCAGGTTCACATCAACCCGGTGGGTGGGTACCGTAACCAGCAGATCAGCGCCGGATTCTCTGACCGTAAACTGCAGACCGGTCAGTATTCCGGCAGCTTCCTCCTTGGGCACCTCCACACCAAGGATATAGGTGGCTCTGGCCGGTCTAAGAGATATGACTTTCTCCTGCAGGGGTTCCGGACAAACGTCGATAATGCCGGATACAGCGTCGCCCGCCTCCATCTCCGTAATCAGCTGCGCCGCCCGGTTGGCGGCCCTGGCTGAGCCTCCTATATCAATGCCCTTCTCGAAACGCTGGGAAGCCTCCGACCGCAGCCCCAGGGCCTTTGAGGTTTTCCGTATGCTGATGGGGTTGAAAAAGGCCGACTCCAGCAGTACGGAAACCGTTCTGGCGGTGACCTCGGTGGCCAGCCCGCCCATCACCCCGGCGATGCCCACCGGACCGGACGGATCCGTGATCGCCAGCATGTCGGGTGTAAGAACACGTTCGTTGCCGTCTAAGGATAACATTTTCTCCCCGGCTCGGCCCCGGCGCACAATAATGTGCCCGTCCTGCAACAGACTGTAGTCAAAGGCGTGCATGGGCTGGCCCAGTTCCAGCATGACGTAGTTGGTTACATCCACGATGTTGCTGATGGGCCGGATACCGGCGTTGCGCAAGCGCTGCTGCATCCACAGGGGAGAGGGCCCCACCTTGACGTTTTTAATCAGCCGGGCACAGAAGCGGCGGCACAGATCTGGATCTTCAATATCCACCCGCGCCTGCCCTTCAATGCTTTCCGGCAGTTCCTTAAAAGAGGGCTGCGGTATGCGCAAGGGACGTCCCAGCAGGGCCGCTACCTCCCTTGCCACACCGATCATCGACAAGCAGTCGCCCCGGTTGGGGGTGAGATCCAATTCCAGGATATGGTCATCCAGCCCCAGTATTTCTTTCGCGTCTTTCCCAAGGGGCGTGCCTGGCGGCAGGATCATGATGCCGTTGGCCTGTTCGGCGACCATTGTTTTCGGGTCGATCCCCAGTTCCTGACCGGAGCACATCATCCCCCTGGACTCAACACCCCTGAGTTTAGCTTTTTTAATAACCAAACCGCTGGCCAGCCTGGCGCCTTCCACCGCTACAGGGATGACGTCTCCTTCCCGCACGTTGGTGGCGGCGGTAATGATCTGCCGTCTCTCCCCACCGGTGTCGACAGTGGTCACAACCAGCTTGTCTGCGTTGGGATGGGGGCCGATCGATTCGATACGTCCGGTAATCACATTGCTGATACCCAGGCCAAGTTCCGTGACGCCTTCCACTGTAATCCCGGCCAGGGTCAGGCGGTCCGCCAGCTCCTGCGGGGTAATATCAATTTCTACAAATTCCTGGAGCCATTTATAGGATACACGCACAGTGCTACTAACCTCCCATGTTATCATTAATAACAATCTATCAGAACTGCTGCAAGAATCTCAAATCATTATCAAACAGCAGTCGCATATCGTCGATGCCGTACTTCAGCATGGTGATGCGCTCCACCCCCATACCGAAAGCAAACCCGGTAACCTCCTCCGCATGATAACCGGACACTTCCAGCACGCGTGGATGCACCATGCCCGATCCCAGGATTTCCAGCCATCCGGTATGGGAGCATACCCGGCAGCCATCGCCGCCGCAAATCACGCAGGAGATGTCCACCTCGGCGCTCGGTTCGGTAAACGGGAAAAAACTGGGCCGGAAGCGGGTCCTGGTTTTCATGCCGAACAT
Organism: Pelotomaculum sp.; assembly: GCA_003489345.1. Classification (GTDB taxonomy): domain Bacteria; phylum Bacillota; class Desulfotomaculia; order Desulfotomaculales; family Pelotomaculaceae; genus Pelotomaculum_C. The sequence continues at coordinate 19,234 of DNIT01000048.1, forward strand.
TAGCCTGGCAAAGAGGTCCAGGGTACCTTTCAAATCGCTGAAAGTAATCCTGCGATCAACCGCCAGCCCCTCTACCTGGTTGAACATGGGGGAGTGGGTGGCGTCATCATCACGGCGGTAGACCTTCCCCGGGACTATGATTTTAACCGGCAGCTCCGGCGCGGTCTTCTCCATCGTCCGCACCTGGACAGGCGAGGTGTGGGTCCTCAAGAGAGTTTCGGGGCTGATAAAGAAGGTATCCTGCATATCCCGTGCCGGGTGATCTTTGGGCAGGTTGAGGGCTTCAAAGTTGTAGTAGTCGGTCTCAACCTCGGGCCCTTCGGCAATACTGAAGCCTAGGCCCAAAAATATGTCCTGGATTTCTTCCCGGACAATCGTCAGGGGGTGTTTACGGCCGCGCAGCAGCGGTGTGCCGGGAAGGGAGATATCGATCCCTTCTTCTCGCAGTTTTTGCTCCTTGAGCAGTTCCTTCAAGCCGGCAGTCCTTACCGCCAGTTCGCCTTCGATGGCATCCCTGACTTCGTTGGCCACCTGGCCGATACGGGGCCTTTCCTCTGCGCTTAACCCTCCCATGCCGCGCAGGATCTGGGTCAATTCACCCTTCTTGCCCAGTATTCTGACTCTGATTTCATTCAACTCATCCATGGTTCGCGCTTCTGCCAGAGCCTTGTGCGCCTCTTCATGAAGCCGTTTTAACTTTTCTTCCAAATGACAAAACCTCCTGGCTGCGATATAAATGGATTACGGATCATATCAATATATAAATTTGCCTAACAATAAAAAAACCGACCCCTCTACAGGGACGGATTATTTCTTTCCGCGGTACCACCCTCTAGTTTATACCCGCTGAGCATAAACCCTCAATACCGTACGGGGCTTTAAGCGCCCGATACCGTCTTCCGATAACGGCAGAAGCTCCGGCGACACCTACTGGTAAAACGTTCAGCTGCAGTTCCGGGGTGAACTTCAATGGACCCAATTCTGGGAGGGCTTCCAGTCCATCGACCCTCCTTCCCTGAAGAACGCCGGCCACCTACTTTTCCCCTTCATCACAATTCGTCTATTTTTATAAAATTAGTGAACAGCTAACCTCCTATATAGTATGTAGGCCTTTACGGAACCGGTTGCCTCGAACAGCCTCCAAAAAAATTCGGCGGTTAAAAGCATTTAACCACAACCTTTCCTCAGTTTTTTGGGGACCTTTTGGGTTTGATTATACCATAAGCAAAAATTGATGACAAGGAAGTTTACAGAAAAATCGAACCCCGTCCGGCTCCATAAAAATGTGGAAAGTCTCTATTTTATTAGGTTTGTCGCTGTCTTACGGCCTCATAGAGAAGAATCGCGGCGGAAATTGCCACATTCAGGGATTCGGCGCGGCCCGGCATCGGGATGCGAGCCAACTCGGACGCTCTGCCCAGTACGGTCTCGCCGGCTCCAGCCGCTTCTCCCCCGACAGCCAATGCGCAGGGCACTCTCAGGTCGCATTCATAGACAGCTGTAGCCGCCCTGGGTTCACCGGCTACAGTTTTTATCCCTCGCTCTTCGAGATAATCCATGACCGCTTCTGCCGCGCAGCCCTGGATCACCGGCAGGTGGAAAATCGACCCCATCGTTGCCCGCAGTGTCTTGGGGTTGTAGATATCTGCAGTGCCTTTCAGCAAAATGACCCCGTCTGTTCCCGCGGCGTCCGCCGACCTGATGATGGCGCCGAGGTTGCCCGGGTCACGGACCCCGTCCACCAGCACCAGCAGGGCGGGTTGACCGGTATCGGCCAGTTCCTCCAGAGAATTGCTCCGTTGTCGAACCACCGCCAGGATTCCCTGGGGTGTCTCGGTACATGCCAACTCCTTGAACAGCGGCTCTTCCACCTCCAGCATGGCGATCCTCCGGTTGGAGGCACTGCGGAGGAGTTTCTGGCCCCGCCCTTCCCCTGTGATTTTTTGGGAGTAAACCAGCATTTCCACAGGCCAGGTAGAATGAAGGGCTTCTTCAACAAAGCGAATGCCTTCTACCAGAAACTTGCCCTCCTGGTCCCGGAAGCGCCGGTCTCCCAGCCGTCGCAGGTATTTGACATGCGGATTGTTTTTGCCCGGCACCATCCCGACCCACCTTCTCCTTCATCTCTGAAATACACCCGGAGCGCTTCAACCCTGTCAGCCGCGGGTAAAGAATAGGCATGGTAATGATACCATGCCGGGACTTGCTGGTAAGGTTGTCTGAATAAGCAAGAGCAACCTTGCACGAAATACAGTTTATGGCAAAAACTTTAATCTGCTTATAATTTTGCCTTGGCTATATCCACCAGCTGCCCGAAAGCCTGGGCATCATTGGTGGCCATATCAGAAAGCATCTTGCGGTTGATATCGACACCGGCCAGTTTCAGGCCGTTCATAAGGCGGCTGTAGGAAATGCCGTTCATCCTGGCAGCGGCGTTGATCCTGGCTATCCATAACTTGCGAAAGTCGCGTTTTTTCACCCTGCGATCGCGGTAAGCGTAAACCAGCGACTTCATCACCTGCTGGTTGGCTACGCGGTAAAGCTTGCTTTTGGCGCCCCGGTAGCCCTTGGCCAACTTAAGTATTTTTCTATGCCTATTACGTGAAACCACACTGCTTTTAGCCCGTGGCATCTTACATTCCCCCAGTCTAAAAACGTTATGAATTTAAGGAATCAACTTTTTCAGGCGGTTCATATCAGCCGCGCTTACAATTGTTGATTTACGCAAGCCTCGTTTCCTCTTGGAGCTCTTTTTACCGAGAATATGGCTATGAAAAGAATGGGAACCTTTTAGCAACCCGGTGGCTGTCTTTTTAAAACGCTTCGCAGCACCGCGGTGAGTCTTCATTTTAGGCATTGCTGCATCTCCCTTCTAGTTTTCTTGCTTTGGCGCCAGGATCATAATCATGTTTTTCCCTTCCAACTTGGGCACTCTTTCAATGTTGCTCAGCTCTTTTAAATCTTCGGCCAGTCTTTTCAGCAACTGCTGTCCGATTTGGGTATGAACGATCTCGCGCCCGCGAAAGATAACGGTCGCCTTTACTTTATCGCCGTCCTTTAAGAACCGGAGCGCGTTTTTGGCTTTGACCTCAAAATCGTGGTCTTCAATATTGGGGCGCATCTTGATTTCCTTGACGCTGATTATTTTTTGTTTCTTCCTGGCCTCTTTCTCACGCTTGCTCTGTTCATACTTATATTTACCGAAATCCATAATACGGCAAACAGGAGGTTTGGCGGCGGGGGCAATTTCAACCAGGTCCTGCTGCTTCTCTTCTGCGAGGCGCAAGGCATCCCTCCCGGACATGATCCCGAGCTGGTTTCCTTCGCTGTCTACAACCCTGACTTCCCTCGCCCTGATCTCCTCGTTGATTCGGAAATCCTTTGTAATAGCTGGTTCACCTCCATCAAAATTTACCAAATAAAAAAGCGGGCACGATCCACCCGCTTAAATATCTAAACTATTTAAAGAAACCTTATGGACTGCTAATACAAGCGTCGTAAGGTGAGAAACGGATGGCTTCTACTTTGTAAGTTTGCAATTGGACGAAAGTATTATAGCATACCCCACCTGATGCGTCAAGAAATTATCTTCAGTACTGCACGAGTCCTCAAATTAGTTTTTTATTACGTTTTCGCGGCGCCGCATGTCATTAAAATGTGCGGGTGCGATTTTAATCGCA
>DNIT01000100.1:0-3281 GCA_003489345.1 Pelotomaculum sp.
TTTTTGGCGTATAAACTGGCAGAGCAAGGCAAACTGCTTATTACTATAGATAAATGGTACCCGTCAAGTAAGCTATGTCGGTTTTGCGGGACAGTCAACGCAGAATTGACGCTTGCAGACAGGGTTTGGACTTGTGCTTGTGGCCAGGTACTTGACAGAGATATAAATGCCGCCATCAATATCAAAAATGAAGGCTGCCGAATGCTTGGCATAGCCTAATCATACATAAAAAACCGTTGGGCGAACGGGGATAGCTTGGTAATGATACTGGCCTTAGCCGGTACGTCCCAAGAAGCCCCCACCTCTAAGGTGGTGGGAGTACGTCACTTGACACTTTTCCTGTTTTACTGTAAGATATGTGGAAGGAAAAAGCCTTGAAGTCGGCCCCGTGAGGCCGGTAAGGATTCATAGCCAGCTTTTAGCCAACTATGGCCTGCTTACCGGTGGTTAGCAGGTTTTTTTATGGACTGGAGGTTTTCTATGACCAGGGAAAAGGCTCAAATCCTGGATCAGGAAGGTATCCGCCGGTCTCTGACCAGGATTGCCCACGAGATCATTGAGCGCAATAAGGGGACCGGCAGCCTTGTGCTGATCGGCATCCGCCGCCGGGGCGTGCCTCTGGCCGAACGGCTGGCGGAGCGGATTAAGGATATCGAGGGCAGCTCAGTGCCGGTAGGTACCCTTGACATCACCCTTTACCGGGATGATTTGACCAGCATGGCCTACCAGCCGCTGGTCCGGTCGACCGAGGTGCCTTTTTCGGTATCCGGCAAGACGGTGGTGCTGGTAGATGATGTGATTTACACCGGCAGGACCATCCGGGCAGCCTTAGACGCGGTGATCGACCTGGGCAGGCCCAGGGTCATCCAGTTGGCGGTTTTGGTTGACAGGGGCCACAGGGAATTGCCGATCCGGCCTGATTACGTCGGTAAGAATGTGCCGACGTCGAGAAAAGAAGAGGCGTTAGTCAAATTAAACGAAATTGACGGGGAGGAGAGGGTGATTATCCTTGAACTCCCGGACTAAAATTTGGTACCACCTTTAAGGAACGGTCCCGTGAGGCCGAAAAGGGAGGGTCCATAGAGTTTTCCCTTTTACGGCCTTGCCCGGTGTTTCGGGCCAGGTCTTTATTTTTAGCTTCAAGGAGGGTGGTTTTATGGCCATAAACGGGAAGGATCTGCTCAGCCTGAGAAATATTCCAGCTGAGACAATCAAGCTGATCCTGGACACGGCTGAGCCCATGAAGGAAATCATAAAAAGACAAATAAAAAAAGTCCCCACCCTGCGGGGTCGGACGGTGGTAACGGTCTTTTACGAGGCCAGTACCCGTACCAGGACGTCCTTTGAACTGGCGGCAAAATACTTGAGCGCCGACGTGGTCAACATTGCCGCGGCGACCAGCAGTGTCAGCAAGGGAGAAAGCCTTAAGGATACCGCCCGTACCATCACGTCCATGGGAGCGGATGTGGTGGTGCTGCGCCACCCCATGGCCGGGGCTTCGGAACTGCTGGCCCGTACTGTGAACGCTTCAGTAATAAACGCTGGAGACGGCGCCCACGAGCACCCGACTCAGGCGTTATTGGACCTATTTACGGTAAGGGAAAAGAAGGGCCGGCTGGAAGGACTCAAAGTTGCCATAGTCGGGGATATCCTGCATAGCCGGGTAGCCCGCTCCGACATCTGGGGCTACACCACGATGGGAGCCGAGGTAAGGCTGGCCGGTCCGGCCACCCTGATGCCGCCCGGTATCGAGAAGACAGGCGCCCGCGTTTACAACGACCTGGAGGAGGCTCTGGAAGGAGCCGACGTGGTCAACATCCTCCGGATCCAGCTGGAAAGGCAGCGGCAGGGCCTGTTTCCGGGCCTGCGTGAGTATGCCGTCATGTTCGGCATGAACCGGGACAGGCTCAAACTGGCTGCTCCGGACGCCCTGGTGATGCATCCGGGTCCGATGAACCGGGGCGTGGAGATATCTCCCGAGGTGGCCGACGGCCTGCAATCGGTGATTCATATACAGGTTACCAACGGGGTTGCGGTGCGTATGGCGCTATTATACCTGTTGACAGGAGGTGCCCACATTGAAGCTGCTTATTAGAGGCGGTACGGTGGTCGAGCCTGTGGACGGCAGTGTGCTGGAACAGGATGTTTTGTTGTCTGCGGGCAGGGTTGCCAAAACCGGCAGGAACCTGAGCGCCGCCGGAGCCGAAGTCATTGACGCGTCAGGCAAGCTGGTTGTGCCGGGTCTGGTTGATATGCATGTGCACCTGCGCGAACCAGGCTATGAAGCGAAGGAGACCTTGCTTACCGGCACCCGCGCCGCCGTGCGCGGGGGTTTTACCTCCGTAGCCTGCATGCCCAACACCAACCCGGTAGTCGACAACGCCGCTCTGGTATCCTATATAAAAAATACCGCTGCGGCGCTTGGCCTGGCCCGCGTTTATCCGGTAGGCGCCATTTCTCGCGGTAGCAGGGGGGAAGAGCTGGCCGAAATGGGCCATATGAAAAAAGCCGGCGCGGCGGCCTTCTCCGATGATGGACAGCCGGTGGCCGACGCCGGTCTGATGCGCCGGGCCATGCAGTACGCCCGGATGCTGGGCATGACCGTCATCTCGCACTGTGAAAATAAAGAGTTGTCTTTGGGCGGGACGATGCACGAGGGTTACGTGTCCACCCTGCTGGGCTTAAAAGGAATACCCGCATCCAGCGAGGAGGTAATGGTGGCCCGCGACCTGTTGTTGGCCGAAGAGACCGGCTGCAGGCTGCACATCGCCCACGTCAGCACCGCCGGTTCGGTACGGTTGGTCCGCGAGGCCAAGGCCAGGGGGATCCGGGTAACCGCCGAGGTTACCCCGCACCACTTCACCCTTACTGATGAAGCGGTAGTCGGCTACGATCCATCGACCAAAGTCAACCCGCCCCTGCGTACAGCTTTTGACGTAGCTGCGGTTAAAGAAGGGCTGGCCGACGGGACCATAGATGTAATCGCCACCGACCATGCCCCGCACACCATTGAGGAGAAGGATGTTGAATACGAGCGCGCGCCCTTTGGCATGGTCGGGCTGGAAACAGCAATGGGGCTGGTCTGGACCGAACTGGTGGCCGGCGACGTGCTGACACCGCTGCAGGCAGTGACGAAGATGACACTGCATCCGGCCCGGGTGCTGAACATACCCGGAGGCACCCTGGGGGCCGGCGCCCCAGCCGACATCACCATCATCGACCCGGCCGCGTCAGAAACAGTGGACCCGTCTCTTTTTGAGAGCAAGGGCAGGAATACACCC
>DNIT01000100.1:3369-3702 GCA_003489345.1 Pelotomaculum sp.
AGCAAGGGCAGGAATACACCCTTTGCCGGCCGGGCGCTAAAAGGCTTGCCCTGGGCTGCCATTGTGGGGGGACGGTTGGTGATGGTGGAGCGCCGCATAGCGGATAGCTTGGAATAACGTATTGCCGCAAGTGCCTGTCTTATTAGGCTGCTACAAAGACGTTTTAGCCTAGAGGTAGTTTATTTCATAAAAAAATAGTCTTTTAGATAGCGGAGGTGTTTTTATGCAGGCAATGCTGGCTTTGGAAGACGGAACCATATTTACCGGCGAAGCATTCGGCTCAACCGGCGAGAGATGGGGAGAAGTTGTATTCAATACCGGTATGACCGGTTA
>DNIT01000100.1:3764-4353 GCA_003489345.1 Pelotomaculum sp.
TTCAATACCGGTATGACCGGTTACCAGGAGGTCCTTACCGACCCCTCCTATTGCGGTCAAATTGTGGTGATGACGTATCCTCTCATTGGCAACTACGGGATCATGAAAGAGGATTTCGAGTCTAAAAGATCGTTTGTCCGCGGTTTTGTGGTACGGGAAGAGTGCAGGCAGCCGAGCAACTGGCGCCTGGCCGAAACCATCGACAGCTTCCTTAAAAAGGAGAATGTGATCGGTCTCTCCGGCATTGATACCAGGGCTCTGACCAGACATCTCCGTAGTTTCGGGACCATGCGCGGCGTAATCAGTACAGCTACCAACGACGTGCAGGCACTGGTGGAGCGGGCCAAAAACTGCCCCCAGTTGACCGGGCAGGAGCTTGTACCCACCGTGGCTACGACGAAAAGCTACACCTTTCCCGGACCGGGGCGCCGGGTGGCGCTGATCGATTTCGGCGCCAAACAGAACATCGTTCGCTGCTTGCAGGAGAGAGACTGCGAAGTGGTAGTGGCGCCTTACAACGTCACCGCTCAAGAAGTTATGTCCCTGCACCCGGCCGGGGTGGTCCTTTCCAACGGCCCCGGCGATCCCA
>DNIT01000100.1:4515-5352 GCA_003489345.1 Pelotomaculum sp.
ACCTACAAGATGAAGTTCGGCCACCGCGGGGCCAACCACCCGGTTAAAGATTTGATTACCGGCCGGGTTTACATTTCTTCACACAACCACGGTTTCTCTGTTGACGAGGAATCAATGCGGGACCTGGATGTCATGGTCTCCCACCGCAACTTGAACGACGGTACGGTGGAAGGGCTGAAGCATAAATTCCTGCCCGTTTTTTCCGTGCAGTATCACCCTGAAGCCTCACCAGGGCCGAAGGATTCAGAATACATCTTTGATCAATTCATGGACATGATGACCGGGAAGGAGGCGTAACATGCCGCTCAAGCAAGATATCAAGAAGGTTATGGTAATTGGCTCCGGCCCCATTGTTATCGGCCAGGCGGCAGAGTTTGATTATGCCGGCACCCAGGCCTGCCGCTCCCTGCGGGAAGAAGGACTGGAAGTGGTCCTGATTAATTCCAACCCGGCCACGATCATGACTGACGCCAATATGGCCGACCGTGTCTATATCGAGCCCCTGACCCTGGAATTTGTAACCAGGGTGATCCGGCAGGAAAAGCCGGACGGTTTGCTGCCCACGCTGGGCGGGCAGGTGGGCCTCAACCTGGCCCTCCAGCTGGCCGAGTCCGGCGTACTGGAGCAGGAGGGGGTGAAGCTCCTGGGCACCCCTCTGGACGCCATTAAACGGGCCGAGGACCGGGAAATGTTCAAAAATATGCTGCAGGCCATCAACGAGCCCGTTCCCGACAGCGCCATCGTATCCACCCTGGATGAAGCAATAGCCTTTGCCGAAAAAATAGGCCTGCCGCTGATTGTCAGGCCGGCCTATACCCTGGGCGGCACCGGCGGCGG
>DNIT01000100.1:5412-8673 GCA_003489345.1 Pelotomaculum sp.
CCGGCCTATACCCTGGGCGGCACCGGCGGCGGCATTGCCCGCACCATGGAGGAGCTCAGGGCCATCACCATCAAAGGTCTGAAATACAGCATTATCAACCAGGTGCTAATCGAGCAGTGTGTGATGGGGTGGAAGGAAATTGAGTACGAGGTAATGCGGGACGGCGCCGACAACTGCATCACCATTTGCAATATGGAAAACATTGACCCCATGGGTATCCATACCGGGGACAGTATCGTGGTGGCTCCCTCCCAGACCTTGAGTGATAAGGAATACCAGCTTTTGCGGACTGCCTCGCTGAAAATTATTCGCGCCCTGGGTATCGAGGGCGGCTGCAATGTGCAGTTTGCGCTTGACCCGGCCAGCTTCCAGTACTATGTCATTGAGGTCAACCCGCGGGTGTCCCGTTCCTCGGCTCTGGCTTCCAAGGCCACCGGCTATCCTATCGCCAAGGTGGCCGCCAAGATTGCTATCGGCTTGAACCTGGATGAAATCAGGAATGCTGTTACCGGCAAAACCTACGCCTGTTTTGAGCCTGCCCTCGACTACGTAGTTGTCAAGTACCCCCGCTGGCCCTTTGACAAATTTGCCAAGGGGGACCGCACACTGGGCACGCAGATGAAGGCCACCGGAGAGGTCATGTCGATCAACCGCACCTTTGAGGGGGCGCTTTTAAAAGCCGTCCGCTCCCTGGAAATCGGCCTCGATCACATGGATCTGCCCGGCGTGGAAACATTAAGCCTTGAGGAACTTGAAGCAAGGCTGGCCGGCGCCGACGACGAGCGGTTGTTCCTGGTGGCGGAGGCGCTGTACCGGGGCATGACCTGTGAGAAGGTCCACGAAATAACCAAGATTGACCACTTTTTCCTGGAGAAAATCCAGGGCATACTGCTCCTTGAGGAAGAAATCAAGGCCGCCGGAGCGGCAAAGCTTAGCCGCGGGCTGCTGGAGAGAGCTAAAAAATTCGGTTTTTCCGACGCCTACCTGGCTAAAAAGACCGGCCTGAGCGTCACAGATATACGTTCCCTGCGCAAAGAGCAAGGAATCCTGCCCACGTTTAAGATGGTCGACACCTGCGCCGCCGAGTTCGAGGCTGAGACACCCTACTACTATTCATCTTACGATCAGGAGGACGAAGCGGAGGCCTCGGCCCGCCGCAAGGTGGTGGTGCTGGGTTCCGGGCCCATCCGCATCGGCCAGGGAATCGAATTCGACTATTGCTCGGTGCACTCGGTGTGGGCGCTGCAGGAGGAGAATTATGAAGCCATCATTATTAACAATAACCCGGAAACCGTCAGCACAGATTTTGACACGGCCGACCGGCTGTATTTCGAACCTCTGGTTGCGGAGAATGTGCTAAACATTTTGGACCGGGAAAAACCGGAGGGGGTTATCGTCCAGTTCGGCGGCCAAACCGCCATCAACCTGGCCAAGCCCCTGGAAAACGCCGGGATAAAAATCCTCGGCACCTCCGTTGAAAATATTGACCGGGCGGAGGACCGGGAGAGGTTTGATCAACTCCTGATTGCGTTGGGCATACCCAAACCGCCCGGGCGGACTGCCTTTTCCGTAGAGGAGGCCGTGGTGATAGCCAATGAAATAGGCTACCCGGTGCTGGTCCGGCCCTCCTATGTCCTGGGCGGCCGCGCCATGGAGATCGTCTATAACCAGGAGGAGCTTTTAGGCTACATGTCCACCGCCGTCAAAATCACCCCCGAACATCCCGTGCTGGTGGATAAATATATCTCCGGCAAGGAACTGGAGGTTGACGCCATCTCCGACGGGACGGACGTTTTAATCCCGGGCATCATGGAGCATATCGAGAGAGCCGGGGTGCACTCCGGCGACAGTACCGCTGTCTACCCGCCCCAGACGCTGAGCCGGCGCACCAAAGAGCAGGTGGTGGTCTACACTACCCAGCTGGCCAAAGCGCTAAACGTCAAAGGCATGATTAATATTCAGTACGTCCTGCAGGGGGAACAGCTATATGTGCTCGAGGTAAACCCTCGCTCCAGCCGGACGGTCCCGTTTATCAGCAAGATTACCGGTATCCCCATGGTCAACCTGGCGACCAGGCTGATTATGGGCAGGACCTTAAAGGAACTGGGCTACCAGGGTGGACTTTACCCGGAAAGTGAATTTGTAGGCGTCAAGGTGCCGGTTTTCTCCTTCGCCAAGCTGCTCCAGGTTGATATTTCACTGGGGCCGGAAATGAAATCCACCGGTGAGGTGATGGGGGTTGACCGTGATTTTTACCGGGCGTTTTATAAGGCCATTCTGGCAGCGGGCAGGATGTTCCCCAGGGGAGGGACCGCCCTGGTCACCATCGCCGATAGGGACAAGGAAGAGACCCTGCCCATTATCAAGGGGCTGGCGGAACTGGGCTATAAAATCCGGGCTACTGCGGGAACAGCGGCCATGCTGAAAGAGACGGGGCTGCCGGTCGAACCGGTCAAGAAGGTGCACGAGGGCTCACCGAATATCGTTGACTGCATCAAGGCCAACAAGGTCAACCTGGTCATCAATACCCTGACCAGGGGCAAGAACCCGGAGCGGGACGGCTTCCTGATTCGCCGCACGGCAGTGGAGCATGGTGTGCCCTGTATGACCTCTTTGGACACCGCCCGGGTGATCCTGGACGTGCTGGCCGGCCATAAAGAAGACGGTGATTTCAAAATGGTCCCGCTGCAGGAGTATCTCCGGTAATAGACGGGACGTGGGATATGAGACGTGAGACGTGGGATGTGAGAACTCTCCCTTGTCTCACGACCCACGACCAAAATATACCCACGACTCACGATCCACGTCCCACGACCCAAAAGGGAGGTTTCAGATTTGTCTCTTGTCACTGATGCAAAGGTTATTCAAAACAAACAAGTCATCCCGGGGTATTGCCGGATGGACCTGGCGGCTCCGTCCGTGGCGGAACGGGCCAGGCCGGGGCAGTTCCTGCACGTGCGCTGCGGCAGTACGCATGATCCCCTTCTGCGCCGGCCGATAAGTATAAACGCGGTAGCCAGGCGTACCGGCGAGGTGTCTCTGCTCTACCGGATTGCCGGCAGGGGAACAGCTCTTCTGGCCGGACACAGAGCCGGCGATATGGTCAGCATCGTTGGTCCCCTGGGGCGCGGCTTTACAATACCTGAGGGTAATGAAAACGTTATCGTAGTGTGCGGAGGCATTGGAATTGCACCACTTTATTTCTTTTTGCAGGAGCTTGCCGGCCTGGGCATCAAAGCCACTGTCTTGCAGGGCGCCGCA
>DNIT01000100.1:8789-21124 GCA_003489345.1 Pelotomaculum sp.
TACCGCCAAACAACTCCTTTTGGAAAACGAAATGAAGGAGCTTGGCCACAGCGTATTGATGGCGACTGATGATGGGACCAGGGACTTTTACGGGAGTGTAACGAAGCTTTTTGAAAACTATCTGCAAAATAGTGATTTTGCACCCGGACCTGGAGCCGGTGACCATCTAACGATGAATAAAGGTCAAGCAGGGCAGGTTTCCAAAGGACTTGTTAACAAGTACAATAGGCAAGAGGGCGATCCTGTCCGTTGCGTTTATGCCTGCGGCCCACACGGCATGCTGAGTAAGCTAAGTGAGGTTACGGGACGGCGGGGGATACCATGTGAAGTATCCCTGGAAGAAAGGATGGGTTGCGGCGTGGGCGCCTGCCTATCCTGCGCCTGTAAAGTAAAGACCGGGAATGGCGGAGCCGGATACCGCCGGGTCTGTGTGGAAGGCCCTGTCTTTCAGTCAGGGGAGGTGAACTGGGAATGATTCCGAAGGGCGACAACGCTTCAACATCCAAGCCTGGCCTTGCTGTCAATATCGGCGGCATCAGGATGAAAAACCCGGTGACCACAGCCTCGGGAACCTTTGGGTTGGGGCCGGAATATGCTCCTTATATCGATTTAAACCGGCTTGGCGCCATAGTGGTAAAAGGGACAACCCTGGAGCCGCGAGCCGGGAACCCGCCCCCCAGGCTGGTGGAGACGCCTGCCGGGGTGCTCAACTCAATCGGCCTGCAGAATCCCGGTGTTGAGCATTTTATCGACGAGGCTTTGCCCTACCTGGCCGGCTTCGACGTCCCGGTCATTGTTAATATTTCCGGCGACACAGTGGAGGATTACGCCGGGCTCGCTGCCAGACTCAGCCGGGCTGGCGGTGTGGCCGGGCTGGAGGTTAATATATCCTGTCCCAATGTCAAAAAAGGCGGCATGCAGTTCGGCGGCGACCCGGCCATGGCCGCTGAGGTAACCCGGGCGGTCAAGGAGAACAGTGAGCTGCCTGTGGTAGTCAAGCTATCTCCCAATGTCACCAGTATCGCGGCTGTTGCCGAAAAAGTGGCGGAAGCCGGAGCGGATGCTATTTCCTTGATTAATACTCTGCTGGGCATGTCTGTTGATATCAAAACCAGACGTCCCATACTCGGCAACACTATGGGAGGGCTTTCGGGTCCCGCCGTCAGGCCTGTTGCGGTGCGCATGGTCTGGCAGGTCTACCAGGCTGTAAAACTGCCCATTATCGGCATGGGCGGCATTGCCACCGCTGCAGACGCGTTGGAGTTTATATTAGCCGGAGCCACCGCCGTAGCCGTAGGCACCGCCAGCTTCGTCAACCCTCGCGCCACTATCGATGTGCTGGAAGGTATTGAAAGATACTTAAGCGAAAATGGTGTCGGCGATATCAAAGAACTTATCGGGGCTGCGCACGGCTAAATGGCTCTGTCGCACAAACCCCTTTCATGAGGTATTGATCTTGCCGGTTATTTTTAAAGATAGGAGTTGTTCTGCATGCATCTGGAAAACTGGGTTAAGGACGCCGGTGTAGCGATTACCATTTGCGATCCCGAAGGAATCATTTTGGATATGAATGAGAAATCCTGCCAGATATTTGCAAAAGACGGGGGTAAGCTGTTGATAGGTACCAACCTGCTGGAGTGTCATCCGGAGGGCGCCCGAAAAAAACTGGCAGCGATGCTCAAAGATCAGACTGTAAACTGTTACACGACCGAAAAGAACGGTGTCAAGAAGCTTGTGTACCAGACTCCGTGGTACAGAGACGGTCAATATATGGGATTTGTTGAAATGTTAATTGAAATACCTTTTGAGATTCCCAATTATCTGAGATAGCATGAATTAGTACGGAGGATGAGATGCACAGTTTTAAAAACCCGCTAATTATCGCCCTTGACTTTGACAATGTTGAGGAAGCGCTAAAGATCGTTGAAAAAATTGGACCTTACGCCGGTGGGTTTAAGGTTGGCATGCAGCTTTATTATAGTGCCGGACAAGAGGTCCTGCTCCGTCTAAGGGAGAAAGAGTTACCCGTGTTTGCCGACCTGAAACTGCATGACATCCCCAACACTGTGGCCGGGGCAGCCCGGGCTCTCACCAGGCAGGGAGCTGCAATTTTGAATGTACACGCTGCAGGAGGCAAAGCGATGATGCGGGCAGCGCTTGAGGCTGCACGCGATGAGACTGATAAAGCCGGCACAGTTCGCCCTCTTGTAGTGGCAGTTACGGTCCTGACCAGCTTTGACCAGGAGTCATTCAAACAAGAGATGGGTCATTCCGGCACAATTCAGGATCGCGTCGTTGCCTGGGCTTTGATGGCGCGGGAGGCCGGTCTGGACGGAGTAGTAGCCTCGCCACTTGAGATAGCCGCGATCAGGAAAGCCTGCGGACCAGATTTCACCATCATCACGCCCGGTATCCGTCCGGCGGGAACGGCGATACATGATCAGAAGAGGACCCTGACACCCAGGGAGGCCCTGAAGCAAGGGGCTGACTACCTGGTTGTCGGAAGACCGGTAACTGCGGCTCATGACCCGCTTGAAGCAGTAAAAGCCATACGAAATGAAATTGATAGCAGATGAGGAGTCCCATGTAATTAATATGTATGGTGACAACATTTGGCAAGCAGTGCAGCAATGGGCCAACACTTAACCGGTGTGGCCTTTGTTTATGTAATGGTAATACCGGTAAGCGTATTACATATAATTGTAAAATTATTAAAAACAGCTCAGCGTACCAGCCTTGTAAAGGAAATTATTTGAAATTAATTTCAAAGTCCTAATTATTTATTATAGTGAAGCTTGAGGAAAATGTTACTCTTGATTTTACGTCGTTATAGCTTGTCAAGTTGATAATGCAGTTTTGTATGCTGGCTATTTATTTAAACACTTTTCCATAAGTTTTATTAAGATTTAAATATATTTTGAAGGAAAATATAGGAGTTAGTAGAATACTTAAATTTCAAAACAGCATAATAAAACCTCTTATTTTTTGCAGCAATGGCAAGGCTCTTCTTTAATGGAATTGAATTATCGTAATGCCATTATTTGTTATTTACTGGTGTAGGCTAATTACGAATTGCATCACATTTTAAAAGCAAAAAAAGCAGGGGGTTGAAGATACTGCAGTATCAAAAAGAGTTACTTTCACTACTATTTCAGGACTTTCCTGAGAGTTTTATATTTGCGTTAGCAGTTTTTGCCTTGCTGCGTCTTAGGTTTGACTATAAAAAGATTTTTATAGTGGCTATATTGCAGACTTTTACAAATCTTATCCGTCTTTTACCGATAGCCTTTGGCATGCATACATTGATTTTAATCATAACATTTGCTGTATATACGAGGTTGGTTACCAGAGAAAACATGCCTAAAATATTAGGTTCAACTATATTAGTTTTCGTAATACTATTAACTATGCAAATACTATATGCAGAACCGTTATTAAATATCACTCATTTATCCTATGATGATGTTAATGTATCACCTGTTTTGAGAGGAATTTTTTGTTTGCCGTATGAAATCGTTATTCTTGGACTGGCCTTGTTTTTAAATCACAAAAATAAAAAGTTTAATAGATTTAATTAAAAATGAAAGAAGGTTCTGAGAATGATAGGCATTAACAAAAGGGTTGCAGCTTATATGGGTAATTCACTAGACCTTGATAATGACAATCGGGAAGTTATAGCTTACAGCCTTGAGCTACTCTTTCATACAGCCGTAACGATATTTTTGGTGATGTTTGTGGCATGGCTTATAGGACCAGTTAAAGAAGCTATTGTTTTGCTAATTGTGATGTTTCTTTTTAAAAGTTTTGCCGGTGGTGTTCATTGTAGTTCTGCAGTACGATGTACTATATTGAGCATATTATTAATACCTTCTTTTAGCCAATTGTCATATGTAGCAGGACAGCACTTTTCCCTAAGCGGTGTAGTAGTTTTTACCTCCTTTAGTATTCTATTTTCTTATGCTATAGTCTATAAGTTAGCTCCGGTAAACTTACCAATTGTCTCGATTAGGCACAAACAGAACCGACGAAATTTTTCATTTGTTTTACTAGGATTGATAACATTAGTTCAAATCTTATTAATTGCATTGGTACCTACTAAAACTGCTTCATATATTGTAGCAATTGATATAAGTATATTCTGGCAGGCTCTTATGTTAACTAAACAAGGACATGCCATTGTAAATTATTATGATAAATTGTTGCTTTATCTTGTTGGAAAAGGAGGTGATAAGAATGAAACATATTAAACATACGGTTCTTTTCAGCTTGTTCACATTTCTAGTATCGTTTGCCAGTAGTAACACTTTTGGACCTTTGTGTGTTGGATATTGGTATCAGCCCAAGGTTCCGACATCTTTGTTGAAGTAGGCAGGTTTAGAATGGGGCTGTAACAAAACACAGCCACAAAATCGCCTAAGACCAATGGTTTTAGGCGATTTTCATTAAGAAAGAATGTAAAAAAATGATATAATTTAGGGGTGAGAAATGCTTAAAGCCACGGGATTTTGGAGGGTTTATCAGTGTCAAAAAAGGGGCAAAAAGTACATAATAAAAAAGTATTCATTCCCTACATGCAGGACCAATTAACGCTACCAGTAAGCATTGATAGCCTAATCCCGAATATCCATGTGGTACGTGTAGTAAATCGGGCTATTGACCAAATGAACTTTGAACCGTTGCTAGCTAAATATCCAGGCGGTGGCCGGTCAAGTTTTAACCCGGTTATGATGACAAAGCTTCTGGTGTATGCCTATACCGATAAAATATTTTCCTGCCGAAGGATTGCCAAAGCAGCTCGTGAAAACATCATGTACATATGGCTTTGTGGAGGTAATACACCGAACTTCATGGCGATTAACCATTAACCGCTTTCGCAGTGAGAGGATGAAAGATGTCATACTTGAGGTATTTGCGGAAGTCGTAGAGCTGCTAGTACAAGAGAATTACATAAAGTTAGAGAACTATTTTTGGGATGACACAAAAACCGAGGCAATGCCAATCAATATAGTTGGGTCTGGGGCAAAGCTACCAAACGCCACAAAGAAGCACTAATGGAGAAACGCCGGGAGTTATTTAAAGAAATAGATAAGATTAACGAGAAAGAAAACAACGAATACGGCGATTCTGACTTGGAAGAGCTTGGTGATGGAAAACCCATCGATTCAGAGGCCATCGAAGAAGCAGTCAGGAAAATTGATGAGTCAAATTAGGGTTTATGAATGTTTAGATTGTTCCGGATGCCCTCACCAACATAAGTGTGTAAAGTCAGAGAAACCCTTTGCTAACAGGATAATTAACATAAATCGGAAATTAAATGCATTTCAGGAACAGGCTATCCAGAATTTATGTTCAGAAGAAGGCTTGAAAATGAGGCGTCTGCGTCCGATAGAAGTTGAAAGTGTTTTCGGTGATATCAAAGGCAATTTTGGAGTACGAAGATTTCTCTTAAAAGGTCTAGCAAAAGTCAATATCGAGTGGGGTCTCCACTGCATAGCTCATAACATGAGAAAGATGGCTTTAATTATAGGATAAAAATAGATTGTCCATAAACCAGCGACTCGCAAATAACTAAGGGGGGCGTAACAAAACCGAAGTTTCGTTACGTCCCCATTCTAAAGGATAGGGTGTATTATATGAAAGAGTGGGAGGAAACAAGAAAAAAAAGCATTTCGGATCATATCCTAGTAGTACATATTATTGGTATTTTTATATTTATCATGGCTGTATTAACCGTAATAAAAGTACCACCTGAAAGCGTTTCAAAAGCTACCAATTATATTCTGATATTAGTCGTAATAACTTTTTTAATATCTTTTTTTTACCTCGGTAATAGAATTGTTAATGGGGTTTTGCTTGCTAGCAAACCCAACCTTATTGACACTTTTTTACTTTTGTTTTCTTGTGTAACCGCTGTCTGTATTTTGTTGTTAACCGGAAAAATCGACAGTATGGTAAAAATTGTCCTTATTATACCGGTTATCATTGCCTCGACAAGCCTTGGTGAAAAGGCCGGACTCATAACTGCGGGTGGAGCCAGTACCACCCTATTCTATTTTTGTTTTGCATCCGGGCTTGAAGAGGCCCCCAGTATGAAGTTTCAGGCTGATATTGTCAACAGCATGGTTTTTTTTACGCTGGCCTGGCTGTTTGGAGGTTTTGCCGAGACCGAAAGAGTGGCCAGGGAAAACCTGACCCTCTTAGCCAACACCGATGATCTGACCGGTATGCCAAACCACCGGCACTTTCAGGAAATCCTACGTGAGAGCGTTGAGTCGGCGGAAAAAAACAACAAGCCTCTCTCATTAATTAAGCTGGATATCGATTACTTTAAGTTCTATAACAAAAACTACGGCTATCAGCAAGGAGACGAAGTGCTCATACAGGTCAGTGGTATTATTAAAAGCGTGGTGAAATGGCCGTGCTTTGCCGCACGCTACGGAAGTGACGAATTCACTGTAATAGTGCCGGACACAAATAGTGACGGGCTGAAAACAGCAGAGAAAATTCGTAAAAAAATAGAAACACATTCCTTTCCGGGAGCGGAACTCCTGCCCAAGGGGAGAATTACGGTTTCTCTCGGTGTGGCCGGCTTCCCGGAGCAAAGCAGTACCCCCGAGGGGCTTCTCCGTTTGGCCGATGAAGCGATGCATAAGGCCAAGTACAGCAGGAACAGAGTACAATTGTACTTTTCCGTAATTGATGACCTTCGTGATAGTTTTAATGACGCGGAAAGAGATTTTTTGAATTCCATCAAAACCTTGCTGACGATAATCAACGCTAAGGACAGGTACACCTTCGGCCATTCCGAAAGGGTGGTGTATTATTCCCTTAAACTGGCGGAAAAACTGAATTTCACCACCGAAGAAATGCTTATACTGAGATATAGCGCTATTCTGCATGATATCGGCAAACTCGAAATTAGCCGCGATATATTGAATAGTACAGAGGCCTTAAACCCTTCAGATTTGGCAATTCTACAAAAGCATCCAGAATGGGGAGGCGACATAGTTCGACCAATAACTTCCTTAAAAAAAGTAATTCCTGCTATAATTTATCATCATGAGAATTACGACGGAACGGGTTACCCGGAAGGACTAGCCGGAGAGGGGATACCTCTGCAGGCAAGAATCCTCCGGATAACCGACAGCTTTGATGCCATGACTACAGACAGGCCGTATAAAAAAGCAAAAAATTTCGTTGAAGCATGTGCGGAGTTAAAGAGCTGCAGTGGCTCTTTATTTGATCCGGGATTGGTTGATGTGTTTTTAAAATTGATTGCTGAAATAAAAAATGAACACCCGGACTTTAATTACTTGAGCCCAACGCAACCCGGGTTTACATACACTTAGATTTAGGAATCAATACAAGGAAAAGAAACTCCTGCCGGTGACAATTGAACTGGCGGGCTTTAGTCTTATCAGGGAGGTGTCGTTTTTATGAAAGACGAAAAAACTCTTGAAAGGGCAGTGTGAAATTTCCGGTGAGCAAGTTATAATTAGTTTTAATGGTTTCCGCAATTCCATTACAGACGGGTGGGTAATGAAAACACAACTAATGCTGTTCCTGGCTGCATTCATCATGATTTTTGCGGGTCTAAACTACTATATCGGTATCCGCGGCTGGCAGGCTTTCGGCAGTCTGATACCTGCCGGGTATGGCGTGGTTTACTGGGCTGTTTTTTCTTTCCTGGCCTTTTCTTATCTGCTCGGCCGATTTGCGGCTCAATTCGTGCCGGACTCGCTAAGCGCGGGATTGACGGTAGTAGGCTCATACTGGCTGGCTGCCATGAATTTTTTTGTACTGGCATTAATCCTGGTCGACCTGTTACGTCTGGCAGACCGCTGGCTGCATTTTTTGCCGCACGGCCTGAAGCAGTTTCCGGCTGTGACAGGTCTTGTTGTAGTCGTAGCGGTGTTGGGGATTGTTCTGTACGGTTCCTGGAATGCCAGGAACCCGCAGCTCACCAGTTATGATCTTACCATTGATAAACAGGCCGGCAGTTTGCAGACGCTTCATATGGTAGTGGTGTCGGATATCCATCTTGGTAATATTGTCCACAACGGCAGGCTTATGGCCATGATCAACAGGGTAAACAGCCTTGATCCCGACATCGTGTTGTTGCCGGGAGACATTATTGATGAAAATATAGGACCCTTTATAGAGCAAAGAATGCCGGAAAGCTTCTTAAAGCTAAAGTCCAGGTACGGGGTCTACGCTGTCTTCGGCAACCACGAATATATCGGGGGGCATGCGGAAGAGGCCTGCCATTATCTTTCGGAGTCTGGAGTTACGGTGTTGCGTGATGCATGTCTTAAAGTTGCCGACAGCTTTTATATCGTCGGACGCGACTACAGCTCGAGAGAACGTTTTGGAGGAGCCGGCCGCAAAGAGCTGTCAGCGGTAATGGCAGGCGTTGACCGGTCCTTTCCGGTGATTTTGCTGGATCACCAGCCGAGCCGCCTGGAAGAAGCCCAATTGCAGGGCGTAGACCTGCAGCTATCCGGACATACTCACCAGGGGCAGTTGTTTCCGTTTAACCTGATCACCAGGAGGATTTTTGAAACCGACTGGGGGTACCTTCGTAAGGAGGATTTCCAAATTGTCGTGTCGTCAGGGTTCGGGACCTGGGGACCGCCGATCCGGATCGGGAACCACCCGGAGATTGTTGATATAACGATTCACTTTACTGGCGGAGGGGAATAGCATTATTTATGTGTTCTCTAAGAATATTTTCATTCCCGGCAGATGCTGCTCATACGGCATGGGTGTCTAAGATATCAGTGTTTACGGATACTCGAATAATAGAAGAGGTGCGTCATGTTATCACAAAATGAGGTTGTTAAAATCTTTCAAGATTCCGGGGCCCTGCTGTCCGGCCATTTTCGCCTGACTTCAGGCCGGCACGGTGACCGGTACTTTCAGTGCGCCCTGGTTTTGCAGCATCCCAATTATACGGAAACACTCTGCCGTGAGTTGGCGGAACGGTTTCAGGGAGAAGGGGTATCGGCAGTTATCGGTCCGGCCATGGGCGGCATTATCGTTTCCTATGAAACGGCACGGGCGCTGGGTGTGCGCAGCCTGTTTACAGAGAGAGAAAACGGCGTGATGAAACTCAGACGGGGCTTTTTTATTGAACCCGGTGAAAAAGTGCTGGTTGTTGAGGACGTGGTTACGACAGGCGGCTCGGTACGGGAGGTCATTGAAGTTGTGCGCCGTCTGGGCGGCGAGGTCGTGGGCGCGGGGGTGCTGGTTGACCGCAGCAACGGCACGGTGGACCTGGGGGTCAGGACGGAAGCGCTCCTGACCATGGAGGTAATATCTTACGAGCCAGAGGAATGCCCGCTCTGCCGGCAGGGCATTCCGGCAATCAAGCCGGGCAGCAGGAGTTAAACAGGAACCATGCGGATACCCTGAAATAGAAGTGATACCCCAAAGATGTGGGTGCTTGCAGCAAAATAACTTTGAATGTATCCAGTGGGAAAGGTTATTGTTAACTGGTTCTCGAAAAGCCTCATGCGTATTGGGCTTGGGGTTATCCTCCGCTCTCTTCGCAATTCTCCATTTGTGCGACAAGAGTGTTATGCCGACCGCATCTACAGACTGCCATCCGGCAGCTACGCGCTATTTAAGCTTTGCTGCATGCAATGCACGCGCTAAGGAACGCATCCAGGTGCTACGCTCGCTCCGGATAACCCCAAGCCCGCAAGTCAAGCCTTTTCGAGCAATATTCTTGCGATTGAAATAGCACTCACATAGCTTAGTTTTCATTTCCTGCTGGTGCCGCATAAAGTTATTGGTATCTAACTTAGGAATAAAATCTATATTGATCAGGCTTGACTTCGGTCCGGCTCCGGGACTCTTAGCATTTCAATTTTATCTTCATTGGGTTCCGCCATGATGGTCTTCTGGTGTTCGTAGATGACCATGCCGGGCCTTGCTCCCTTGGGCTTGTGTACGTGCTTGACCAGGGTGTAGTCTACCGCCACCTTTGTCGAAGAGCGTCCTTTGCTGAAGAAGGCGGCCAACCCGGCGGCCTCCTCCAGTGTCCTGGCAGGGATTTCCCTCCCTTCCGCGCGGATAATCACGTGCGCTCCGGGGATATCCTTGGTATGCAGCCAAAGATCGTCCTGGACGGCCATTTTCAAAGTCAGGTAGTCGTTCTGCTTGTTGTTTTTTCCTACTAAGACTGTAAAGCCGTCGGAGGAGCGAAAGGAGTGAGGTTTGGGGATGAGGCGCTCTTTCTTGTTTTTCTTTGTGCCCGGTTGTGGGACGGACATTTTCAGGTAGCCCTGCTCGGTCAGTTCCTGCCTGATTTCATCCAGTTCGGCCTGGCTGCCGGCCTGCTCCACAGTTGTTTTAACCCCTTCCAGGTAGCTGAGCTCTTCCCGGGCCAAGGCCAGCCTCGACTCTACCGCAGCACGGGTATGCTTTGCTTTAACATATTTTTTGAAATATACCCGGGAGTTTTCCAAAGGCGTTAACTGCGGGTCGAGGGGGACGGTTACGAGGGGGTGGGCGGGATCGTAATAATTTTCCAGGCATGCTTCCGGAAGCCCTTTATCCAGGCGATAAAGGTTGGCCGTCAGCAGCTCACCGTATAGCCTGAACCGATCGGCCCCTGCTGTATCATCCATACTCTCGTTATATATAGACACCTTTTTGGCCAGCCGGGCAATCTCTTTGTTCAGCAAGCCGGTAACAACGTTTTTCTGAAGGCTGAATTTTTGCTGGTGACTGCGGGTGGTGAAAAAAAAGTCCAGCAGCGCGTTCATGCCGTTGTATTTGCTGTTCTTACCCGTATGGCTGAGGTCGATTGCCGCGAAGTCCAGGGGTTCCCTTTTCTTGCCGGTAAGCAGGCAGGGTTCAAATTCCCCCTTTTTTGCGGGGATAATGATTGTGCAAAGTGCAGTCCACAGGGCTCTCAGGTCGTAATCACCGCACTGGTCTAAAAGAAAGTCCGGGGACAGGTTGGCCCGGTGCACAATTTCCCGGCAGGTGAGAGAGCTTAAGCCTTCCAAATGCTTCTGCAGCAAATTTGGCAGGGTGGTTTCCAATGGCGCGTCAAGACAAATGCGGCGAAACCCATCCTCGTCCAGCACCAGGGGATTGAGCTTGCCCTGGGCAGGCGGAGGGAGGTAATCCCGGCCCGGCAGTACTTCCCGGTAACGGCTGACCGAGTGCGAGTAGCGCCTGACCCCGTCAAGGATAATTCTTGATGCCGGGTCCAAAAGGATGATGTTGCTATGTTTGCCCATAATCTCGCAGACCAGGTGTTTTTCAGATAAACGCCCCAGTTCATCGCGGGATTCAATTTTAATAATCAGTACCCGCTCCAGTCCAGGCTGTTCAAATGCGAGAATTCGCCCGCCTTCCAGGTGCTTGCGCAGCACCATGCAGAATAGGGGAGCGCTGGCGGGATTTTTTTTTGCGGTTGCCGTCAGATGGACTCGCGCGTCCCGGGCATGGGCCGAGAGGAGCAGCCGCTGCCGCAGGCCGGGCTGGTGCAGGATAAGAACAAGTTCATCCTTCTCCGGCTGGTAGATTTTTTCTATGCGGGCCCCTATAAAATTTACTTCAAGTTCTTGGCGTACGGCGGCCAGGACCAGTCCGTCAAAAGGCATGGTATATTCCTCCGTTTGAAAACTAAAACTGTTCTTAAGGGATTCGACAAGATGGCAACCTGGCGAATCTGTTCCATTATAATACATAGAGGCCGGCGGATAAAGGGAAAAAACAAGCCGGAGCGAATCCCAACATGGACTGCCAAAAGGTATTAAGAACCGGGGTTGACGGCAGGTCCCCTGGGCCCGTATGATCCGGCACAGACATGCTCCTTTTGGGGCAACATTCTTCATAGTATAACCCGCCTATAACAAAGCATGGGCCAAACGAAAAAGAATCTCAATAACTGTAATGGGCATGTTATGATGTGATTACGAAGGAGATGATCATATGTATGAAGCAAAGCTGGAAAGTATGGGACTGAAGCTGCCCCCGGTCCCCAAACCTGTAGCCGCCTATGTACCGGCGGTTATGGTCGGCAAGTATATCTACACTTCGGGCCAACTCCCCCTGGTGGATGGGGAGCTTGCGTACAAGGGCAAAATGGGGCGTGAACTGACGGAAGACCAGGGCTATGCAGCGGCAAAAATCTGTGCCGTCAACTGTTTAAGCGCGGTCAGGGAGATGGCAGGCAGCCTGGATCACGTGGAAAAAATTGTCAAGGTAACCGGCTTTGTCAACAGCGCAGAGGGTTTTGTCAACCAGCCCAAGGTGATCAACGGGGCTTCAGAGTTACTTGGTGAAATTTTTGGAGAGGCGGGACGACATGCCAG
>DNIT01000100.1:21362-21673 GCA_003489345.1 Pelotomaculum sp.
AGGATAATATGTACCTGCGTGAGCAAATAGGGTAAAATAATATGGCATATCAAGTATTGGAAGGTAAAGGAGGTTCCTGTAGGCTTGCGATTTACTAAAGTGCAGGGTCTGGGCAACGATTTTGTTTTGGTCAACGGTTTTGAACAGGAGCTGGATTTAGACCGTTTTCCAGAACTGGCCGTCAAAATTTGCGATCGTCATTTCGGGGTCGGCGCAGATGGTTTCGTTCCGCTGCTCCCCTCTCGTACAGCCGATGTTACCATGCGCATCTATAATTCCGACGGCAGTGAGGCCGAGATGTGCGGCAACGC
>DNIT01000100.1:21799-23423 GCA_003489345.1 Pelotomaculum sp.
GAGATGTGCGG
Organism: Pelotomaculum sp.; assembly: GCA_003489345.1. Lineage (GTDB taxonomy): Bacteria > Bacillota > Desulfotomaculia > Desulfotomaculales > Pelotomaculaceae > Pelotomaculum_C. The sequence continues at coordinate 21,811 of DNIT01000100.1, forward strand.
CAACGCCATCCGCTGCGCGGCCAAATATCTGTTTGAGCACGACCTGGTTATAAAGGAAAAAATACGGGTAGAAACACTGGCCGGCATTCGCATTCCGGAGTTGATTATAGAGAACGGCCGCGTAACACTGGTCAGGGTGGATATGGGTGAACCGCGCCTTGAGCGGGCAGATGTCCCCATGTTGGGTGCCCCTGGCCGGGTTGTTAATGAGGAATTGGATGTTGACGGGGGGGCTTACCGGATTACGGCGGTTTCCATGGGCAATCCCCACTGCATTATCTTTGTCCCTGATGTTGAGGCAGTCTCTCCGGCCCGGTTGGGTCCCCGCTTTGAGACGCACCCGGCCTTTCCCCGCAAGACCAACGTGGAATTTGTACAGGTATTGAACCGTTCCGAAGTAAATATGAGGGTGTGGGAAAGAGGGGCCGGTATAACCATGGCCTGCGGCACCGGCGCTTGCGCGGCCGGCGTAGCCAGTGCCTTAAACGGGTACACCGGCCGGTTGGTTTCGGTCCATTTAAGTGCCGGTGCTCTTTTGATCGAGTGGGTAGGTGATAACCATGTCTACATGACCGGACCGGCCGAAGAGGTGTTCAGCGGGGAATATCCCTTCTAGTATCCTTGTGCGCCGGTCCGCTGGTCTCTTGTACCAGGTGTATTGTTGACAGTTTTAGTTGGTTGTACGTTGTCTCAATTTGATAAAAAATTCGTCATAATAACGTAATGATTTTATAAAAATGTTGCAAGTTGAGGTCGCAGTGATAAAATGTATTAGGTAAGCTTGCATTTGCTTATCCTTAGATAATGCGTGTAAGAAAGGAAAGTTTAGGTTGAAATTTTCAGAAGCGCAACGTATCCGCAACCTGCCGCCCTATCTTTTTGCCAGGATAGAAAATCTTGTTGCCGCCAAAAAGGAAGAGGGAGTCGATGTAATCAGCCTTGGAATCGGTGACCCGGATCGGCCGACACCGGACCATATTATTGAGGAACTGATAAAAGAGGCCAAAAATCCTGCGAACCACCAGTACCCGTCTTCGGTCGGTATGCTCAGCTACCGCCAGGCTGTGGCTTACTGGTACAGCCAGCGTTTCGGGGTTGCGCTCGATCCCCGTACCGAAGTAGTGTCCCTCCTTGGCTCCAAAGAAGGTATCGCCCACATCTCATGGTGTTATCTCGATCCCGGCGATACGGTCCTGGTGCCCGATCCTGGTTACCCGGTCTATTCCGGAGGAGCTATTTTGGCCGGAGCCGCACCCCATTATATACCTGTTTGCGAGGAAAACGGCTACCTGGTCGATTTCGACGCGATATCCCCCGATGTGGCCAGAAAGGCCAAAATGCTTTTTTTGAACTATCCCAACAACCCCACCGGCGCGGTGGCCGGCGGTGATTTTTACCGCCGGGCCATTGACTTTGCCAGGGAGTATAAAATTCTGATCTGCCAATACGCCGCTTATTCCGACGTTACTTATGACGGCTATAAGCCCCACAGCTTTCTGGAATTTCCCGGCGCGAAAGAAGTCGGTATCGAATTTCACTCGGTATCCAAGACTTACAACATGACCGGCTGGCGGGTCGGGTGGGCCGCAGGCAATCCGGAGGTGGTTGAAGCT
>DNIT01000100.1:23641-30037 GCA_003489345.1 Pelotomaculum sp.
TATGCCGCAGCGGCAGGCCTCACGGGTTCACAGGAAATTGTCGCTAGCCAGAACGCTATCTACCAGGAACGCCGCGACATTCTGGTGGACGGATTGAACAGCCTCGGCTGGAACCTGACGAAACCCAAAGCGTCCTTTTACGTATGGGCGCCGGTCCCTAAAGGATACACCTCCGCGTCCTTTGCCGAATTGGTGCTGGAACAGGCAGGGGTAGTCATAACACCGGGCATCGGATATGGCCAAAACGGAGAGGGGTACTTCAGGATGGCCCTGACTATTGAGAAACAACGGATCCGGGAAGCGCTGGACAGGTTGGCTGCAAATATAGGCCGGGTCTCGTTTTAACGAATTGTATTTTTATATTAATGATTGAACAGTGTGGTTCAAAGAGCTTTAGGCTATGCAAGGCAGAACTGTGAAGTCGCAAGATTAAATTTAAGCGCCTGGTTGAACACGGTAGCTGCTAATCGAACCACGAAGGCCGGGAAACATAAATTACTATTGGCTTATAACAACCCGACCCTCATATATGAAGGAGGAAGTACCTGTGAAACTAGCTGACCGGGCGTTAAATATCAGTCCGTCCCCGACTCTTTCCATCGACGCGAAAGCGAAGGAGATGAAGTTAAACGGTGACAGTGTGGTTACTTTTGGGGCCGGGGAACCGGATTTCGATACACCCGACCATATTAAAGAAGCCGCCATCGCGGCAATCCGTTCGGGTATAACCAAGTATACAGCAGTTTCGGGCACCAAGGAGCTAAAAGAGGCGATCTGTCAAAGATTTCAGATTGACCAGGGGCTTGACTACCAGCCAAAGCAGATTGTTGTATCATCGGGAGCTAAGCACACTCTTTACAACGCCATGCAGGTGCTGACTCAGGCAGGTGACGAAGTAATTCTGCCCGCTCCATACTGGGTAAGCTACCTGGAACAAATCAAGCTGTCCGGCGCTACTGCCCAGATTGTAGCCACCAGGGAAGAAAACGGGTTTAAGCTGACGCCGGACGAACTTGAAGGGGCTATTACCTCCCGTACCAGGCTATTGATCCTGAACAGCCCCAGCAACCCCACCGGGGCTGTATATAGCAGAGAGGAGCTTGAAAAACTGGCCGGGGTTATCGCCCGGTACGACTTTATGGTCTTGTCCGATGAAATCTATGCCAGGCTGATCTATAGCGGGGACAGGCATGAAAGCATAGCCTCCGTTTCTCCTGAACTCAAGGAACGCACCATGGTTATCAACGGCGTATCAAAAGCCTATGCCATGACCGGCTGGCGGATCGGTTACGCCGCCTGCAACGCCATAGTGGCCAAAGCCATAGGAGACCTGCAGAGCCACTCTACGTCAAACCCTAATTCCATCGCCCAGGCGGCCAGCGTAGCGGCCCTGACCGGAGACCAGACACCGACCGAGCGAATGAGAGTAGAGTTTCACCATAGAAGGGATTACATGCTGGACCGGTTGCGGGCGATTCCAGGGGTCAGCTGCACCCGGCCAAACGGCTCATTTTACCTTTTCCCCAACGTTAAGAACTACTTTGGAAAATCCTATCAAGGAACCTTAATTCATAATGCCACCGACCTTGCGGCTTTGTTGTTGAAAGAAGCGCGTGTTGCCGTGGTGCCTGGTGTCGCCTTTGGGAATGACGAGTACTTCCGACTGTCCTATGCCTGTTCCATTGAAAACATCAAGGAGGGTCTGGACCGCATTTCCAGTCTAATGGGTAAAATACGATAAACCATAGACTCCGGTATTTTTCATTTGAAGTACTGGAGTTTTTGTCTTAATGAAAAGGATTTTCTTTTTTTGGGTAGAAAAATAATTTCATAGTAAATGCCAATAATAATGAGTAGTGGGGACAGGCCTTTAAAGAATAAGGAATGTCCCCCGATTAAAATCTCCCCGATTGGGGAATGTTTCCATTAAACAGTTTTTTGTTATGGGCCTTATTTTTGCTATGCCGGTATCAACTGACAGGTGGTGTTGAATTGATTAAAAGCATGACCGGCTACGGCCGCGGCGAGGCCGTTACTGCCGGGAAGAAATTTACTTTCGAGTTGAAAGCGGTTAACCATCGCTATATTGAGGTTGTCTTAAGGTTGCCGCGCTCACTGACGCCCCTTGAAGACCGGATCCGCCGGTTCATCCAGGGCCGCATCGCCCGTGGCCGGGTTGATGGCTTTCTCGGAGTGGAGGAGTGCGGAGAAAAAAACGCCACTGTGAAAGTTGACAAAGCCCTTGCTGCAGCGTATTATAATGCAATGAAAGAACTCCAGGAAACCCTTGGCATTGGTGGAGGAATACAGTTTACACAGCTGGTTGCCTTACCCGGGGTGCTGACCGTGGAGGAACCTGCCGATGATGTAGAAGAATGGTGGCCTTCCATTCAGAGTGCGGTGGAAGAAGCGGTTGACAACCTGGTCCGCATGAGGATGGTGGAAGGCGAGCAGTTGGCAAGGGATCTAATGAACAGATCGGAACGGCTTTTTCATCTCAACCAGAGCATCAGGGAGCGCTCGCCGTTTGTCGTGGAGGAGTACAGGGAGAGACTGGGTGCCCGCTTAAATGATTACATGCGTGATGGTATGATAACTTCCGATCGGCTGGCCGCCGAGGCCACGATCTTTGCGGAGCGCTCCAGTATAACCGAGGAAAACGTTCGCCTCGAGAGCCATTTGCAGCAGATGAAAAGCTGCCTGACAGCAGGAGAAGCAGTGGGCAGAAAGCTGGATTTTTTGATCCAGGAGATGAACAGGGAAATCAATACGATCGCTTCCAAGGCAAGTGACTTGGAAATAAGCCGGGCAGTGGTCGAAGCAAAAAGCGAGCTGGAAAAAATAAGAGAACAAGTACAGAACATAGAATAATAATAGAAAGTATTAAGGGGGAAGCAGTATGGAGATTAAATTAATTAACATCGGTTTTGGCAATATCGTATCGGCCAACCGCATTATAGCTATTGTAAGCCCGGAATCTGCCCCCATTAAGAGGATTATAACCGAAGCCCGCGATCGGGGTATGCTGATTGATGCAACCTACGGTCGCCGGACCAGGGCGGTTATCATCACCGACAGCGATCACATCATCCTTTCCGCGGTACAGCCGGAAACAGTGGCCCATCGCCTGGTTTCCAAAGATGCTCCGGTACAGACTGAGGAACCCGGCGAATAAGGCGCGGAGAATTAGCTGTGGGGAAAAAAGGTTTATTATTGATCATATCCGGCCCTTCGGGGGCCGGTAAGGGGACTATCGTGAAAGCGCTGCAGCGAGAAATCCCAACTTTAAGCTTATCCATCTCTGCCACCACCAGACAGCCCAGGGGCGGCGAGGTGGATGGGGTTGATTATTTTTTCCTGGAACGGGACATCTTCAATAAAATGATTGATGAGGGCCAGCTTCTGGAGTGGGCTCAAGTTTACGGTAACTATTATGGCACACCCAGGCATTTTGTCCTGGAAGCCCTTGAGCTGGGTCACGACATTATATTGGAAATTGATATCCAGGGCGCCCTTCAGGTCAAGAAAAAACTGCCGGAGGCGGTGCTGATTTTTATTGCCCCCCCATCCAAAACAGAGCTGCAGCAGCGCTTATTTGGCAGGAAATCGGATTCCCGGGAAGAAATTGAAAAACGTTTGCAATGTATGGCCAGGGAGATGAAACTGGCGGCTGGCTACGACTACATCGTAGTAAATGACAGTATTAAAAGGGCAATTGATAACATCCAGGCTATCATATTGGCCGAAAAGTGCCGTGCCTGGCGCCTGCAGCCAATCATTGACCGTCTCTCCCAGTTGGGCAGTTAGATTTTTTTGAAGATGGAGGAACGCTATGAATGCACCAACTCTCGATGAGCTGATGGAAAAAGTTGACAGCCGGTATACCCTGGTTGTAGTTACCGCCAAGCGGGCCAGGGTACTCACCGAGAGGGGAAGCGCCAAAGCCGATGAAGCTTCCAGTAAGCCGGTAACTGCCGCCCTGAAGGAGATAGCCAACAACAGAGTTGGATACAAAAGAACCCATACGGGTATCAAGTAGCAAGGAGGAAGCCCATGCTGGCGGGAAAAACGATCACTCTGGGAGTGACCGGCGGCATTGCCGCTTTTAAAGTTGCCCAATTGGCAAGCAATCTTAAAGCAGCCGGCGCGGAGGTACATGTGGTTATGACCAGGTCGGCCCAGGAATTTGTCCGGCCTCTTACCTTTCAGGTGCTTACGGACAACCGGGTCTACACCGACCTCTTTGACCGGGCCTCCAGCTGGAACGTTCAACACGTTGAGCTTGCAACCCAGTCCGACTTGATCGTTGTTGTCCCCGCCACTGCCAATATCATTGCCAAGGCTGCAGTTGGTCTTGCCGACGACCTCCTGTCCACCGTTATAACGGCCGCAGTCTGTCCGGTTCTTTTTTGCCCGGCTATGAACAAAAACATGTACGAAAACCCGATTGTCCAGCGCAACCTGACTGTTCTACGGGAATTGGGCTATCATTTCGTTGAACCGGGCCGGGGGAGGCTAGCCTGCGGGGTGGAAGGAATTGGCAGGCTGGCTGAGATAGAAGCTATTCAAGAAAATATAGAAGTCCTTTTGGCTTCTGATAAAGATTTGAGCGGAATGAGCGTGCTGGTAACGGCAGGCCCTACTGTCGAACCAATTGATCCGGTGCGCTACCTGACCAACCGCAGTTCCGGTAAGATGGGCTACGCGGTGGCAGGCGCCGCGTTGCGCCGGGGCGCCAGGGTTATTCTGGTCAGCGGCCCAACCGCCTTGAAACCGCCCCACGGGGTCGAGTTTATTGGCGTACAGACCGCCAGGGAAATGTTTGACGCCGTGCTGGCACAATATCCCCACGTCGATGTGGTTGTTAAATCGGCTGCTGTAGCAGATTATAGACCCAAGGAAGCCGCACAGCATAAAATCAAAAAGAGTCAGGATGAAATGACCATAGAGCTCGAGAAAAACCCGGATATCCTGGCAGAACTGGGACGGAGAAAGACCCGCCAGCTCCTGGTGGGCTTTGCGGCTGAAACCAAGGAACTTGAAAAAAATGCCCTCCGCAAGCTGGAGATGAAAAATCTTGATCTCCTGGTCGCCAACGACGTGACCAGGCCGGGCGCGGAGTTTGGTTCCGATACCAATATTGTCAAACTGGTTTATCCGGGACAAGTCGTTGTCCAGCTGCCAAAAATGGATAAGAAAACTTTGGCTGACCGGATCTTGGATGAGGTGCTTAACTTGAGAGCATCCGGCCAGTAAATACAACACTTCACTTTTAGTCGTTCACCTGATAAAGATGAAAAACCGTTGTTTTATCATACCCCATATCCCATGGGCAATGGTAACGGTCAACGTTATGGGCGTTGACCAGGGGATAACCTTGTGAGTCGGTCCCCACGACTATAGCCAGGTGCCTGGAATAACCCGTTTCGCCATAACCGATAACATCCCCCGGCGCCAACTCCCGGACAACTCCCCCCGGAAATTTGCTGGTGGGTTGATTCAATTCAGAGAAAGTTCCCCGCGCCAGCCGCCGCCCCCTCCCGCTGTAGAGAATCCAGTCGCCGAAGGACTCAGCCCGCACCCAGCTTTGGCTCCCGGCATTTTCCTGCCGGTCATAATACCAGAGGTCGTCCATCACCATTTTGCCGCCATCCTGATCCCCCAGGCATTGGGATACAAAGTTGGCGCAGTCTCCGCCACGGTCATTACAATCGCGGTAATTCCGGTTATAATTATTGTCGTTGCCGGCGCCCCAGGCCAGCCCGGCATATTTATCGGCATATCGAACAGTTCCTTCGCGGTCGAAAACTACCGGTGCACTGTTTTTTGCGGCAGACTTTTTCCCCGGCTGCCCTACCACTGCGGCGCCGTCTGCCGGAGTGGGGTTGGGGACCTGGAAGTTATCACCCAGACCATCGGTATAAAAGTCCTGCAGAATTAACCACTTGCTCCCCCGGCATACCAGCTTTAACCAATGCCTGGAGCCTGTACCAAAGCGGTTGACAGTTGGATGGCCGGGATAAACATAGCCAAGTTGGAGGGTCTCGTTGACCAACAGCTCGGCGTAATTTTCTTCCATTCTGCACCAGGTGATGCGCAGGGACGGTTTTGCTTCAGTAAAATGTACACCTCTTTTTTTCGCCCACTGCTGGATGTAGTCCAACCTCTCGTGCTCATGGATTTGCGCCCAGAGTCCCAGTGTTTCCGAGGTCTCGTAAGCGGCCAGGACCGGCGCCGGGTCCGCGCCGGTAATTATAGCCAGGGCGCGGGCCTCAAACATTTCCTTTACACCATTTTTTAGCTGGCTTTCCTTATCAGAAGGTTCAGAGCCGGCATGGGCTGTACTGCTTATAAATCCCGCCGTGAAAAGGATGAATAAAACCGCCGCGAGCCTGT
>DNIT01000100.1:30138-31855 GCA_003489345.1 Pelotomaculum sp.
CCGCCGCGAGCCTGTATGTAGACATAAAACTCCTCCTGAAAAAAGTATTATCCCTATGTTGTTTTACTTCAGGCAGAACATACATGTTTTTTTATGCCACAAGCATGCTCTATCGCTATCAGCATGTCCTGTGTTGATGCCGCTGCTTGTTAGGAGTAAGCGACGGACAAGATGATAAACTAAGGAAAAATGAATAGGGGCGTGCTCATTGTGCGTAAAGCTGACGGAAAAAGGTTCACCAGGCCCGAAAAAGGCGTGCGGCCGCTTGTTTTGAGGCGTCACCATAGGGAACCCGGCACGCGGGAGTTGACAGCGTTGTGCTCCAATCATAAGCCGGCATGTCAGGATTAAAAGAGGTACGGGAATAAGGATTGACCCTGCCGGTATGGCGCCTTTTTTGTTATAATAAGGCTGGTATTTGTAAACATGTTCCCTGGAGGGTATAATGGTAAAAAACGGTCTCTATGCCGAAATAATCGTCGATTTGGCTGTCAGGAAGACCGACCGTGTGTTCCATTACGCCGTACCCAAGAAATTTGAAAACGTCCTGCAAATTGGCGCACGGGTGCTTGTCCCTTTTAGGGAAAGGTGTTTGGCGGGCTATGTGGTCGGTTTCGGGGCACCGGAGAGCCAGGTTAATATCAGAGAAGTAGCCGGAGTTCTGGACGAGGAGCCTGTCTTCAGCCCGGAGCTTTTAGAGCTGGCCCGCTGGATGTCGGAAAGTTATCTCTGCAGCACCGCTGAAGCGTTGCAGCGGATTATTTCCCCCCGCTTGCAGGTAAAGTCAGGCCGCGAGATAAGAAGGATCGTTCCCGCCCTTGAAGGGGAGAAACTGGAACAAGCAGCCGCTTCCCTGTCCCGCGCGCCCAGGCAAGCGGCCGTACTGCGGGCAGCCATGGCCAGTCCGGGGCAGACTGTAAAGGAACTGGCGGCTGCTGCGGAAACTACCGGAAAAACAGTGGAATTGCTGGTGAAAAAAGGTTATTTGGCGGCTGTGAAAAATACGGTCCAGCCGTCTTCCGGGTATGGTGGACCGCAGTTTGCAGCCGGTTGCGGCGGATTGCAGCTGAATGCGGAGCAGGCAACAGCCTTAGAGCAAATTAAGGGCGCCTTAAAGGCCGGCAGGTTCAGAGCGTTTCTGCTGCATGGGGTTACCGGCAGCGGCAAGACCGAGGTTTACCTGCGGGCCATTGCTGACGTGTTGCAGGAAGGCCGCCAGGCGGTGGCTCTGGTCCCGGAGATTGCGCTGACCCCTCAAATGATCGAACTTTTTCGGGCGCGTTTTGGCAACCTGGTAGCGGTGCTGCACAGCGGCCTGGCCGGTACGGCCAGGTACCAGGCCTGGCGGCGGGTCAAGAGCGGTGAAGCCCCGGTGGTTCTGGGCACACGTTCGGCAGTATTTGCGCCGGCGCCCCGGCCAGGGCTCTTTATTATCGACGAAGAGCACGAGTCAAGTTATAAGCAGGATGATCACCTGCGCTATCACGCCCGGGAAGTGGCCCTGAAAAGAGCGCAGCAGTCCGGGGCGGTAGTAATCCTGGGGAGCGCCACTCCGTCTCTGGAATCCTACCTGAAAGCCGGACCGGGCGGCATCTACCGTCTTCTGAAACTCCCCCGCAGGATTGACAACCACCCTCTTCCCCCGGTGCAGGTGGTCGATATGCGGGACGAATTAAAACGGGGCAACCGGGGCATATTCAGTGTACCCCTGGTTGAA
>DNIT01000100.1:31941-38052 GCA_003489345.1 Pelotomaculum sp.
CATAAACCGGCGTCTGGAAAGGCACGAGCAGGTGATCCTGTTTTTGAACAGGCGGGGCTATGCCAACTTTGTGGTATGCCGCCAGTGCGGGCTTGTAATCAAGTGTCCGAGTTGCGACATATCCCTGACCTATCACCTGGACGGTACCTTGCGTTGTCATTACTGCAACTACAGCACGAACCGGCCTGTCCTGTGCCCCCGCTGCGGCAGTGATCAGATCAGGCATTTCGGCGTGGGCACCCAGAAGGTGGAAGAAGAGGCGCGGCGATTATTCCCGGAGGCGAGAGTTTTACGCATGGACAGCGACACAACCTCCCGCCGGGGAGCCCATGAAAGGCTAATCGGTTCTTTTCGGGATGGCCGTGCCGACATCTTGATCGGTACCCAGATGATTGCCAAGGGCTTGGATTTGCCGAAGGTGACCCTGGTTGGCGTTATCAATGCGGATACGACTCTGCATATGCCGGATTTCCGGGCCGCCGAGCGCACTTTTCAGCTTTTGACGCAAGTTGCCGGCAGGGCCGGGCGCGGCAGTCTGGCCGGAGAAGTCCAGATTCAGACATACACGCCGGACCATTACAGTATCACCGCTGCGGCGGCTCACGATTACGAGGGCTTTTACCGGAGTGAGGCGCCGGTCCGGCGCGTCCTGGCTTATCCCCCCTTCAGTCACCTGGCCAGGTTGCTGTTGACCCATTCCGACGAGGAAACATTAACAAAGGGAGCCTTGCTGGCCAAAGAAGTGCTGGAGAAAATAGCGGCAGGTGTGAATATACCTGTCGATATCCTGGGCCCGGCCCCCGCCCCCATGAGCAGGATCAAGGGGCAGTATCGCTGGCAGCTGGTACTGAAAGGACCGCGCCGCAATACTTTAAAAGATGTGCTCAAAGAAGCCTTAATTATTCTGGACAAGGAACGACCGGCTTTTAAGCCGTCCGTCCACGTAGATATTAACCCGCAGGGTATGGTTTAAAGGAGGCTTTGGTTTTGACTGTATATCATATTGTTGAATTGGGAGACGATGTCCTGAGAGAAAAAGCCAGGGCGGTGCCCAAAATTACCCCCAATATCATTAAGCTTCTGGATAATATGGCCAGGACGATGTACATGGCCAAAGGCGTTGGTCTGGCCGCCCCCCAGGTCGGGATATCCAAACGGCTGATCGTTGTGGATACCGGGGAAGGACTGCACGAGCTGATCAACCCGGAAATTGTCCGCACCGAAGGGCAGGAAATTGATAACGAAGCTTGCCTCAGCATCCCCGGACTGATGGGGGAAGTGGCCAGGGCAGCCCTGGTTGAGGTTAAATCACTTGATCGCAACGGTAAGGAATGTCGGCTGCAGGCAAAGGGTTTTTTTGCCAGAGCCCTCCAGCACGAAATCGACCATCTCGACGGGGTGCTGTTCATAGATCGCGCGAAAAATGTATCAAAAATTAAGCAAAAGGAAGATTAGAGGAGTTGCAGATGCGGGTTGTATTTATGGGGACCCCCGATTTCGCGGTCCCCACCTTGCAAGCCCTGGCACAAGCCGGCCACGACCTGGCTGCTGTGGTAACCCAGCCTGACCGGCCCAGGGGAAGGGGTAAAAGGGAGGCGGCGCCCCCGGTTAAAGTAGCCGCTCAAGCTTTCCAGATCCCGGTTCTTCAGCCGCAGCGGGTTAAAGATCCGGACTTTATTGAAGTTTTAAAAAAGCTGTCGCCGGAAATAATTGTGGTAGCTGCCTACGGTCGCATCCTTCCCCCGGCTGTTCTTGATCTGCCCGTATACGGCTGCGTCAACGTACATGCTTCCCTGTTGCCGAAATACCGGGGAGCCGCCCCGCTGCACTGGGCTGTTATGAACGGGGAAAGGGAGACGGGGATCACCATCATGCGGATGGACGAGGGAATGGATACCGGCGCCGTTCTCCTGCAGGAGGCCGTGCCGATTCGTGAGACAGACAATGTGGGAGCGGTCCACGATAAACTGACCGCCCTTGGCGCGCGGTTACTGCTGAAGGGGCTTGACCTGACCGGCAGAGGCGAGCTTGCAGGCGCGCCACAGACCGGGGAGCCTTCTTACGCTCCCATGCTTAAGGCTGAGGATGAAATAGTTGCGTGGGCGAGGCCCGCACGTCATTTATTTAACCAGATCAGGGGTATGGACCCCTGGCCGGGCGCCCGTACTACCCTTTGGGACAGGGTGCTCAAACTATGGCGGGCAGAGGTATTGGATGAGGACGCCATGGGTCACGTTCCAGGCCAGGTACTGGCCGCCGGCCGGGAAGGTATCACGGTTGGTGCCGGGCAAGGCCTGCTCCTGCTCAAGGAACTTCAGCTGCAGGGCGGAAAGCGCATGAGCGCGGCGGATTTTGTCAGAGGCAACCCACTCCCGGCTGGAACCGTGCTGGGCAGCAGATAAACACCGGAGGTGATCCCAAATGTTCGTAAGCAACTTAATTCCGGTGCGCAAAAGGCTGTTTATAGGCCTTCTCGCCGTCAGCTTGCTGTCGGCGGCCCTCTTCCTGGGCGGTATATACTACCTGGCCACGAACCCCAACAGGACGGCGTTCAACCAGATCCTGCTGCTGACACTGGCAGGCATGCTGTTTGGCGGGATGATCGTAGCAGCTTTTGGCATTGGCGGAATAGTCCTGACCATTCTCTACGCCAGAGATATTAACGCCCTGCACGGGCCGATGCGGGTTGCCGTCAACCTGTTCTTTCCTATTGTCCTTACCCTCGGCAGGATTTTTCATATTGATGTGAACAGGATCAAAAGTTCATTTATTGAAGTCAACAACCACCTGGTCAGGTCCAAGGAGTTTAATATCCTGCCGGACCAACTCCTGCTGCTGGCGCCCCACTGCCTGCAGAACAGTGATTGCCCGCATAAGATTACGGTAGATATCGACAACTGCCACCGCTGCGGGAGATGTCCGGTCAACAGCCTGCTTGACCTCAGGGACCACTATGGTATTAACGTGGGTATGGCCACCGGCGGGACCCTGGCCCGCAAATTTGTGCAGGAATACCGCCCCCGGGCCATAGTTGCCATAGCCTGTGAACGTGACCTGACCAGCGGCATTCAGGACTCAAACCCGCTTCCGGTCCTTGGAGTCGCCAATGAACGGCCATTTGGGCCCTGTTTTAACACGAATATAACCCTTTCCAAGGTGGAGGAGGCAGTCCGTTTTTTTTTGGATGACGGGTGGGAGCCCCTCACGGAGATTGGGAAGGACACGGATATAAACGACAATATGGAAGGGGTTAGCGTGGTTGCCCAAAATATCGGCCAGAGGACTGGCGCTAAGAGTACTCATAGATTTTGAGCAGGATGGCGCTTATGCCAACCTGGCACTGAACAAGATCCTTGAAAAATACAGGCCCGGCAAGCTTGACCGGGCCTTTGCCACAGAGCTGTCCTATGGCGCTCTGCGTTCCCTGAACACGCTGGATTGGGTCCTGTCCCAGTTTGTCAGCCAGCCCCTGGACCGCCAGCCGCTGGCTGTGCGCAACATTTTGAGGCTCGGAGTTTACCAGCTGATGTTTATGGACCGGGTGCCTCCTGCCGCAGCCTGCAATGAAGCGGCGGAACTGGCGCGCCAATACGGTCACCAGGGGGTGGTACGCTTTGTCAATGGCGTGCTGCGCAACGTAGCCCGACGGCTTGGCGACATTCAATACCCGGCGCTGGAGGAGGACCCGGTGGAGCATATTGCGCTGAAATACTCCCACCCTGTCTGGCTGGTCAAACGCTGGCTGGAAGAATTCGGGCTTGAGGATACCATTGCCATCTGCCGTGCCGACAACAAGCCCGCTCCCAATACCATACGCACCAACACTCTAAAAATTAACAGGGACAATCTGGCGGACAGGCTGGCCCGGGAAGGTCTGTCGGTCGTTAAAACCGGCTTGGCTCCGGAAGGCCTGTATTTAGATGGATTCCTCTCCTTTGGTTCCCTTGACAGCTTCCGGGAGGGGCTCTTCCAGGTCCAGGACGAGAGCTCCATGCTGGCCGGGAGGGCGCTCATGCCGCCGCCCGGTTCATTTGTTATTGATGCCTGTGGCGCTCCGGGAGGAAAAACCACCCATTTGGCCCAGTTGATGGGAAACCGGGGCAGGATCCTGGCCTTCGACATTTACCCTCATAAACTGGACCTGATTAAAGAAAACTGTGCCAGGCTTGGGGTTGGGATGGTTGAGGCGGCTTTTGGTGATGCCAGAGAACTGCCCGCTGAACTGCATGGACGGGCCGATTTCGTGCTGGTCGACGCACCCTGTTCCGGACTGGGCGTGCTCAGACGGCGTCCCGACGCCCGTTGGCGCAAGGACCCGGGTGAGATCCCGGCTGTTGTTCAACTGCAGTCTCAGATTCTGGAAAGCGCTTCCCGCTGTGTGAAAGACGGAGGCGTCCTGCTTTACAGCACCTGTTCCATAACCCATGAAGAAAACCTGGGGCAAGTGGAAGATTTCTTGAACAGGCACCCGGAGTTTGGGTTGGAAGGACTGGGTGCGACCCTGCCCGGCGAATTGGACAACAATGGGACCTTGCGCCAGGGCTACGTCCAGCTTTACCCCGGCAACCATGGTATGGACGGCTTTTTTATCGCCAGAATGAGAAAAAAGGATCGGGTAAAATGATGGAGAATAGTTTGTATATAGACACAGAAGAAAGGATTCTAACGTGAGCGCAGCAAGGGTTAACCTGAGGGACCTTACCCTGTCGCGGCTTGAAGTTTTTTTTACCGGGTTAGGGGTTGAAAAATACCGGGCCAAACAGGCAGCTGAATGGATTTTTAAGAAGGGCGTATCCGGCTTCGGGGAAATGACCAATCTCTCCAAGGATTTAAGAGAACGGGTAGCCGGCGCCGCCTGGCTCAGCCGCCCGGAGATCCATACCAGGGAGGTTGCCGAACAGGGGGACGCCATCAAGTACCTTTTCCGGCTGCATGATGGTGAGGCGGTTGAGAGTGTTTTTATGCGGTATGACTATGGCAGCGCCGCCTGCGTTTCAACCCAGGTGGGGTGCCGGATGGGATGCCGCCTCTGTGCCTCCGGACTGGGGGGGCTGGTCAGAAATTTGAGCTCCGGGGAAATGTACGATCAGGTCCTGGGGATCCAGCAGGACACCGGCGAGCGGGTGAGCCGCGTGGTTTTGATGGGTTCGGGCGAACCGCTTGATAATTACCGCGCTACTCTTGATTTTATCAGCAATATCACCGCCGGATACGGCTTAAACATCAGCGGTCGCCACATCACCGTATCGACCTGCGGTTTGGTCCCGGCCATTAGAGATCTGGCTGCAGAGAAACTGCCCCTGACCCTGGCTGTTTCTCTGCATGCTCCTGAAGATACCCTGCGGGATACCCTCGTGCCTATCAATAAAAAGTATCCCCTGCAGGAGTTGATAGCTGCCTGCCGTGATTATGCCGGGCAAACCGGCAGGCGGGTGACCTTTGAGTACGCCCTGATAGCGGGGATCAATGATCGTGCGGAACAGGCGTTGCAATTGGCCCGCCTGCTGGAAGGAATGCTGTGCCATGTCAACCTGATCCCGGCCAATCCGGTTGCCGAAAGAGGTGTCGTACCTTCTGCACAGGCGCAGGTTGAGCTTTTTAAAGGTGTTCTCGAGCGCCATGGTATCGCTGTCACCGTCCGGCGCAAACTGGGCGCCTCCATCAATGCCGCCTGCGGGCAACTGCGGCGCAGATTACCGGCGCCTTAATAAAATTTTCTAGCAGTTTAAGGGAGTTCTACTAATGCTTGTGTATACTGCATTTCTGTGGGGCCTGTGAATAAATTTACGCCTGCTTTTTTTGCCGGATCTGCTCCATAAGCATGCATTCGTATATTGTACCGTAAGCCGGCTATATTTTCCGAGTAAACAACAATAAAATCGGCTGCGCGTATGGAAGGAGTGGTGAGCGTCCATGGGGGTTTTCTCCGGCTTGGAAGGAAGTCTGGAAAAATACATTGATAATTTTTTTAAGGATAATTTTGGCGGCCGCGTCCAACCTGTGGATATCGCCAAAAAACTGGCCCGTGAGATGAGGGACGCACGGCGGGTCAGTATTAGCAACATATACGTACCAAACTTGTATACTGTTTTTCTGCACCCCGCCGATTGC
>DNIT01000100.1:38123-42989 GCA_003489345.1 Pelotomaculum sp.
AGCACCCCGCCGATTGCGAAAACATAGCCACCTTTAGCTCCCTGTTGGCCAAAGAGCTCGGCGACTATGTTACCAAGAAGGCGGCAGAAAAAAAATACACGCTGACCGGCCCGCCGTCTGTGAAATTTGAACAGGATCAGGCCTTGCCTGCCGGGGGGGTGCGAGTAGCCGGCGAATTCAGTGAGGCCCCTCCCGAAAAGGAGCATACGGCCCCGGATGAGAAACCTATCGAGCATACCCAACGTTTTCTCCCGGTCAAGGATTACCCCAGGGGGGAAGCAATACCACCCGCCTGCGGGTCCCTGCGCGTGCATGACGGCCCCGACCGGGGAAAGGTTTTTCAGCTTAAGGCGGCTTCTATTGTCTTGGGAAGGCATGAAGGCTGTGACATCGTCCTGAACGACAACAGCGTATCCCGCCGCCATGCCAGGGTGGAACTGCACCGGGGGCGGTATACAATCGTGGACCTGGGAAGCACCAACGGTACCATGGTTAACGGTGTCAGAATCGGGACAAAGGTCCTGGAACCGGGTGATACGATTATACTTGGGACAACGACCTGCGCCTTTAAGGTGGAATAACATTGTTTAATATCGCGATTGTGGCTTTGCGCTACATTTTCCTGGTGTTCTTGCTGGTGTTCATCTTCAGGCTGGTTAAATGGATGGTTGGCGACCTGCAACAAACCAAGCGCCACTATTCCGGCCTGCGCCAAAAAAACGGGCAGCCGGCAGGGGCAGGCGATCCCACTGGCGGCGCCCTGCTGGCTGTAAAGGATAGCGCCTCCTCTGATTTCAGACCCGGGGATTTCCTGCCCTTAAGCCGGCAAAACCTGCTTGGTCGGGGGGAAGACAGTGATATCCTGATCAGGGATTCGTTTGCTTCCAGCAGACATGCCAGGGTCTTTTTTAACGAAGAGCAGTACTGGCTTGAGGACTTGCAAAGCACCAACGGCACGTTTTTAAACGAGGTCAAGATTGACCAGCCTACTCTGCTGGCCGACGGAGACATAATCAAAATCGGAGGCATTATTTTTCAGTTTGTGAGGTGGGGACATGAGGTGGGCTCAGCTAACTGATAGAGGTCTGGTCCGGTCTCTTAATGAAGACAGCCTTTGTGTTTCGCCGGAAATCGGTCTCTTTGCCGTAGCCGACGGGATGGGTGGTCATTTGGCCGGTGAGGTGGCAAGCGCCACAGCACTGCAAATGTTGGAGCAGGACCTTAGCAAGCGGCTGCAAAACGGAGAATTCCCGCAGCATGCCCTGGTTAACGCAGTTCAAGGAGCAAACCGGAAGATATTTGAACTGGCAGGCAGCAACCAGCAGTGGGCAGGTATGGGCACTACGCTCACGGCCTGCTTAAAGCGGGAGGAAGTAATTTATATAGCCCAGGTAGGAGACAGCCGTGCCTACCTGTTGCGCGAAAGCCGGATCGTGCAGCTCACCGAGGACCATTCTCTGGTGCGGGAATTGGTCAAAAACGGGGAGTTAACGGAGGAACAGGCCTTGCAGCACCCGCAGCGCAATGTCCTGACCAGGGCTTTGGGGACTGCGCCTTCTTTAACCGTTGATCTGTATCTTCACAAGGTAGGCCCGGGCGACCTGCTGCTGCTCTGTACAGACGGGCTTACAGGATACCTTCGTCCCGAAGAAATACTGTTTACCGTCCGCACTTCCCCCGACCTGGATACCGCTGTCCGTGTACTTGTGGATAAGGCGCTGGGCGCAGGGGGGAAGGATAATATAACGGTTATCCTGCTGGAAATGTAGTGAGATGTCATAATCAAGATTATACCAACTTGCCAGTGTCGAAAGACCTACAAAAAAATGATATCAGCATCGTATTTACATTTACGGGAGGTATTGCATGAATTCTATGGGCCATAACAAACCGGGCCTGTTGTCCTCCAATGCCGCCTCTCTTTTGGGGAGCCGCAAGGCAGAGCAGAAGCTGCTCTTTCTGACCGGAGTTTATACTCTGGCCGGGATGTTGGTGATTTTCCTGTCCATGCCCGACGCGACCGGCCGTATCGCACTGCAAGCAGGGTTGGCGGCGGTTGCAGGTTTTTTCCTGGTGCATCTCTATTGGCATTTTACGGGTTTTAAAGGTGATTGCTTTTTACTTCCGGTAACAGCAGCCCTTTCAGCTACAGGTCTCGTCTTTTTGTTCCGGCTCAACCCGGCCTATGGAACGCGCCAGTTTATATGGCTGTTGGCCGCGCTGCTGGCGCTGCTGCTGACCACCAGGCTGCTAAAAGATTTCCGGTTTCTTGGTGACTACAAGTATGTCTATGCCCTGGTGGGTCTGGCGGCCTTGATTTTGCCCATATTTTTCGGCAAGGAGCAAGGCGGGGCCAAAAGCTGGCTGGATTTCGGTCTCTTCCAGTTCCAACCTTCTGAGTTTGTCAAAATACTGGTAGTCCTTTTCCTGGCCAGCTTTTTGGATGAAAACAAGGAGGCTCTGGCCGCAGGCACGAGGAGCGTGGGCTGGCTCAATCTTCCAAGTCCGCAGGAATGGATGCCGCTGGTGGCGATGTGGGGCGTATCGCTTTTGCTCCTGGTTTTCCAGAAAGACCTGGGTACAGCCCTGATCTATTTTGGTACTTTTTTGGCTATGGTCTATGTGGCCACTTCCCGCATTGTTTACGCTGTTTTTGGCATGGGCCTCTTTTTGACGGGGGCGTCGGCGAGTTATTTTCTTTTTGATCACGTGCGTTCCAGGGTTGAAATCTGGCTCAACCCGTGGCCTCTTATTGATACAACCGGATACCAGGTTATCCAGTCCATCTTTGCCATCGGTTCGGGGGGGGTAACCGGGGCCGGCCTGGGTCAGGGTTTCCCCAACCTGATCCCTGCCGTCCATACCGACTTCATTTTCGCTGCCATATGCGAAGAAATGGGACTGGCCGGCGGTGTGGGCGTCATTATACTTTTTATGATTTTTGTTTACCGCGGGATTAAAATTGCTCTTAAGACCAAAGACGATTTTGCTTCCCTGGCGGCTGCGGGACTGACCGCGCTCCTGGGCCTGCAGGCTTTTATCATTCTGGCGGGGGTGACCAAAATGCTGCCGCTTACCGGGGTAACGCTCCCTTATATGAGCTACGGCGGCAGTTCCCTGGTTGCCAACTTTATTCTGTTGGGACTGTTGTTAAACATATCTCATGAGGCAGAAACGCGTTTATGAAACAAAATATTTTAAAACTGGGTTACCTGTTGTTGGGGCTGTTGTTAGCCCTGGTGATATATTTATCCTATATGCAATTGTACAGGGGGCCTGCTCTGGCGGACAATCCTTACAACCGCCGCTATCAGGAATACGAGGCCCAGGTAAGAAGGGGCACAATTTATGACACCAAAGGGGTACCCCTGGCCAAAAGCGATTACAGCCAGGGTAAGAACAGGCGGGTCTACCCGGCCGGGCCAAACACGGCTCAGATGATCGGGTATATTCATGAACGCTACGGCCGTGCTGGGCTCGAATCAGCCTACGATCGCAACCTTCTGGGTATGGAAGGCGCCGACAGTTTCAGAAACCTGCTCAACAGGTTCTTAGGCAGGGAACAGCTGGGCGGCGACGTTACCCTGACGGTGGATGCAGCCCTGCAAAAGCTGGCCATGGATTTGCTGGGCGGCCGGCGGGGGGCAGTGGTACTGCTAGATCCCAGGACCGGGGCAGTGCGGGTGATGGCTTCGAGCCCCAGCTACGACCCCAACCGCCTGGAAGATATCTGGCCCCAGCTGCTGCAGGACCCCCAGGCTCCCCTTATCAACAGAGCAACCCAGGGCGCCTATCCGCCCGGCTCGACTTTTAAAATCATTACCGCGGCTGCAGCGCTGGCGACCGACCTGGGTCTGGCTGAAAAAAGTTTTGACTGCCCCGGCTATCTGGTAGTGAATGGCTTCAAGCTCGATGATACAGCCGCCCATGGTGAGGTTGACTTGACCAGAGCGATTGCTGTTTCCTGCAACACAACTTTTGCCCAACTCGGTTTAATAACCGGGGCGGAAGGTTTTCAGAGGGCTGTCAAAGCTTTCGGATTGCTCCAGGAGCCTCCGGTAGGTATTCCCGCCCGGGCCGGGACAATGGCCGCCGCCGGGGCGATGACCCCCACCGAACTGGCCAGCAGCGCCATCGGCCAGGGGGAAGTACTGGTAAGCCCGCTGCAGATGGCGCTGGCTGCCGCAGCCATAGCCAACAAGGGTGTCATCATGCAGCCCTATCTGGTCGATGCAGTCAAAGATTCACTGGGAACAACGGTAAAGCAGCAAGCGGCGCGAACCTGGTTGACTGCGACCACCCCGGAGATAGCGGAAAAAATCAAAGCGGGGATGACAAGCGCGGTCAAAAACGGTACTGCCCAGGCTGCGGCCGTTTCCGGCATGCAGGTGGCCGGCAAGACCGGCTCCGCCCAAAACCCCCAGGGGCAAACCCACGCCTGGTTCATCGGTTTTGCTCCGTCTGACCGGCCGAGATTGGCCGTGGCGGTAGTATTGGAAAATGCCGGTTCGGGCGGCGCAGTGGCCGCGCCTGTGGCGGGGAGTCTCCTGGCGGCTGCCGTGGCGGCCGGCTACTAGTGAGCCGGCTGGAGGAAAGAAGAATGTTTCGTAAATAGGGATTGTCCTTTAAGAGCGTCAAGTTTAAATGGCAACAGCCTTCTGCTTTGGCGGGAGTCGTGGTAAGATTACTGCAGGGTGCGTACTGGCGCATCGCATAACCGGATCAATGGGCGCAGGACTCTTTACATAATGAATTAGGGGTGAATAGATTGATCGGGAAACTATTGGGGAACCGGTATGAAATCCTGGAACAGCTGGGCGGCGGCGGTATGGCTATCATTTACAAGGGAAGGGATACCTTATTGAA
>DNIT01000100.1:43089-45683 GCA_003489345.1 Pelotomaculum sp.
ATTGAACCGCCTGGTTTCCATCAAAGTTCTCCGGCCTGAATTCACTTGCGATGAGGATTTCATTCAACGGTTTCGCAGGGAGGCCCAGGCCATTGCCAGCCTTTCCCACCCGAACATAGTCAGTATTTACGACGTTGGCTGGGAGGACAATGTCCACTACCTGGTCATTGAGTATATTGAAGGAGACAACCTGAAAAATTTCATCAGGGCCCAGGGTACAATCCCGACGGAGCGGGCGGTGGAAATTGCCCGGCAGATTAGTGATGCCCTCCAGCATGCCCATGAAAACAATATTGTGCACCGGGACATCAAGCCCCAGAATATCTTGATCACCAGGGAAGGTCGGGCCAAACTGACTGATTTCGGTATTGCCAAGGAGGCGACAACGGCTACACTGACCCAGACCGACACCATTGTGGGCTCCGTTCATTACATCTCTCCCGAGCAGGCACGGGGAGAAACCGCGGGTCCCCGTTCCGATATCTATTCTTTGGGTATAGTACTATATGAAATGGTTACCGGCGCACTTCCTTTTCAGGGAGAAACGCCCATCGGCGTAGCCCTCAAACATATCCGGGAGGCGCCGCCACGCCCTTCCAGCCTGAACCCGGCAGTTTCACCCACCCTTGAACATATCATTGCGCGGGCCATGGCTAAGAATGCGGTGGAGCGCTATGAGACGGCAAGGCAGCTGTCCCTGGATCTGGATAAGGTGGCGAAACCGGTTTTCCAAAAGGCGGTCAAAGCTGATACAGACGACGAGTTTGCTACCAGAGTGCTCCCGACGGTAACCAGGGGAAACTTACCTTCCCAACCTGCTGCTGTGCCGGCGCCCGTACAGAATAATCCAGGCAGACGCCGTACGGCCTGGCTGTGGGCGGCGCTGGTGGCCCTGGGCTTACTGGCTGCAGGAGTTGCCGCCTTTCAGTTTTATATCAATGTTCCGGAGATTCAAATGCCTGCGGTGGAGGGCAAGACCCAGGAAGAGGCGAAGAGCGAACTTGTGGCCAAGGGTATCAAAGAAAAAAATATTCAGATTACCTTGAGAGCCCATCCGACCGTACAGACGGACCGGGTGATCTCCCAGGATCCCCCCGCCCAAACAAGCATTAAAGTTACCCGCACCGTAACCCTTACGGTCAGCCAGGGTCCGGAACAAAGAGATGTTCCTGATGTTGTAGGGTACTCTTTAAGTGATGCCAGAATTAAAATCAGTCAAAGTGAGCTCAATGTTGTCGAACCCCAGCAGGAAATCTATTCCGACGAATACCCCCAGGGGGTGGTGGCGGACCAGGACCCCGAACCCAACACCAAACTGTCCAGGGGCTCCGGGGTTACCCTGTATGTGAGTAAGGGACCACAGCCGGTGGACGTTCAAGTGCCCGACCTGGCAGGCAAGACCGTGGAACAGGCCCGGTCGGAATTAGATAAAGTAAAGCTAAAGCTGGACGACAATTTTACCAAGGCTTCCAGTGCCGCCTACCTGGAGGGGCAGATTATCAGCCAGAGCCCGGACAAAGGGACAGCTGTGGTAGAAGGCTCGACGGTCAAGGTAACTGTCAGCAACGGGCCCGGCCCATCCCCGCGCACGTACAGGGTGGAATTCAGAGTTAAGGATGACGATAAAACCCATGAGGTGAAAATCGTGGTCAACGACGTCAGAGGAAGCAACACTGTCTACGTCAATACCGAGCAACCGGGGAAAAAGGTCACTAAAGATATTCAGTGCTACGGTAAAGCGGAGGTCCAGGTGTATATCGATAATGAGTTGTTTTCTAAGAAAACAATTGAATAGCAGCGGCAGAATGATGGAAGGAATAGTTGTCAAAGCCTACGGTGGTTTTTATTACGTCCTTGCCGGCCAAACAGAGTGGGAGTGCTCGCTCAGGGGGCGTCTCCGCCACGAGAAACAGCAAGTGCTGGTGGGTGACCGGGTAGAATTGACCCCGCGTCACGGGCGGGCCGGCGTGGTGGAGAAAGTGCTGCCCCGGACCAACGCTTTGGTGCGGCCGCCGGTAGCCAACGTCGACCAGGCCGTAATGGTCTTTGCCCTTAGAGAGCCCGATCCCAACCCGGGTCTGGTTGATCGTTTTCTCATCGCCGCTTCGGTTAACCGTATAGAACCCCTGCTCTGTTTCAACAAGTCAGACCTTGACGGGGATTCGCGGCTTGCGTTCGTCGCCGGGTACGGGCAGCTTTTTCGTGTGCTGGTGACCAGCGCCAAAACCGGTGATGGTTTGAACGAGTTGCTGCAGGCGCTCCAGAATAGGGTTTCGGTTTTTGCCGGGCCGTCCGGAGTCGGCAAGTCCACCCTGCTTAACGCTCTGATTCCAGGTCTCAGGCTGAAAACAGGGACGATCAGCGATAAGACCAAAAGAGGAAAACATACAACCCGGCATGTGGAATTGATTAGCCTGCCTGCAGAGGGTCTGGTGGTTGATACACCGGGCTTTTCCAGCCTTGATTTGCCTGATATGAAGCTGGAGGACCTGGCGGGTCATTTTCCGGAAATAGCCCAACTGCAGGGGGAGTGCTACTTCACCAGGTGCCTGCATGACCAGGAACCCGGCTGTGCGGTAAAAAAAGCCGTTGAT
>DNIT01000224.1 GCA_003489345.1 Pelotomaculum sp.
GTCATTATTGGTATGAGCGGCTGTTACCCGCAGGCAAAAAATCTAAAAGAATATTGGGAGAATTTGAAAGCAGGCAAAGATTGTATCACTGTAATTCCTGAGGAACGTTGGTCATTGGAGGGGTGCTATCATCCGGATCCCAGGGAAGCTGCGGCGCGGGGCAAAAGCTATAGCAAATGGGGCGGCTTTGTTGAAGGGTTTGCGGATTTTGACCCGATGTTTTTCAATATTTCACCCCGGGAAGCAATTAATATGGATCCTCAGGAACGGTTGTTTATTAAAGCGTGTTGGGAAGTATTAGAGGATGCGGGATACACCAGAGAGCAGCTTGCGTCGCAATATAACCGGCGGGTTGGCGTTTTTGCCGGAATTACCAAAACAGGCTTTAATTTATATGGCCCCGATTTATGGAAACAGGGTGAAAAAGTTATTCCCCATACTTCGTTTGGTTCCGTGGCTAACCGTATTTCTTATCTGCTGAATATACAAGGTCCCAGTATGCCGATTGACACGATGTGTTCCGCCTCGTTAACTGCGATTCATGAAGCCTGTGAACATCTTCACCACGGAGAATGTGAAATGGCGATTGCAGGCGGGGTAAATCTGTATCTTCACCCATCGAACTATGTCGCGCTCTGTGCTCAGCAAATGCTTTCGGCGGATGGAAAGTGCAAAAGCTTTGGCCAGGGGGGCAATGGTTTTGTACCTGGCGAAGGAGTTGGTGTTGTTTTACTGAAACGGTTATCCCGGGCTATCGCAGATGAGGATCATATTTATGCTGTCATCCGGGGGACCAGTATTAATCACGGTGGTAAAACGAACGGATATACGGTGCCCAATCCAACAGCTCAAGGGGAGCTCATACGGGCGGCTTTGGACAAAGCAGGCATAAACGCCCGTGCAATCAGTTATATAGAAGCTCACGGGACGGGGACGGAACTTGGCGATCCCATTGAAATAACAGGGATCACCCAAGCATTCCGAAAAGATACCGGAGACACGGGATTTTGTGCCATAGGTTCGGCAAAATCAAATATCGGCCATCTGGAAGCAGCCGCGGGTATTGCGGGAGTTGCCAAGATTGTATTGCAAATGAAACACCAAAAGATTGTTCCAAGCCTGCATGCGTGGGAACTGAATCCTAATATTGATTTTTCAAAAACCCCCTTCGTGGTTCAGCAAGAGCTTGCGGAATGGAAACGGCCGGTGGTTACAATCAACGGAAAAACCAGGGAATATCCACGGATTGCTGGTATTTCGTCTTTTGGCGCCGGTGGTTCAAACGCCCACGTAGTGATGGAGGAATATATTCCTCAAGACCTGGAACACCCTCAAATAACCACCACGACTCAGAGCCCGGCAATTATCGTTCTGTCGGCCAGAAATGAGGACCGGCTCAAAGAGCAGGCGCGGCGGTTGTTGGCCGCTATCCAGGAACAACAATTCTCTGACAGCAACTTGGCTGACATGGCTTACACACTCCAGGTGGGCCGGGAAGCGATGGAAGAGCGCCTAGGCTTAATTGTCGGATCAATAAAAGAACTTGAAGAAAAACTGAAGGGTTATGTGGAAGGCCGGGACGGCATAGAGGATTTGTACCGGGGGCAGGCCAGGCGGGATAAAAAGACTACGGCTGTTATTACGGCTGATGAAGATATGGCAAAAGCGCTTGACGCCTGGATAGCCAAAAGAAAATACTTTAAACTTCTGGACCTTTGGGTCAATGGCCTGGTTTTCGATTGGAACAAGCTTTACAGCAATACCAAACCCCGCCGGATCAGCCTGCCGTCCTATCCATTTGTCAAAGAACGCTACTGGTTACCTGGGATTGATGCCAAACCCGCCGGCAGCATGGCAGCGGATTCAACCGCAGCGGCCTCAATTCAGCCGCAGCGGTCTCAAAACATTTCTTTAAATATATCTGATAAACCGGGCGGGATTCCGTTACGTTCTTTGACTAACGATCAAATCCTATCAAACGAACCGGTGAATCAAGCTCAACAATCGATAACTTTATTATCTGCGAGTGTTTCAATTTCACAAAACAGAAGCGAAGATGAATCAGAATATGTTGCTTTTGGTCAAGTAGCTGTTTCGGCTGAATCATTACAGGAAGAATTGGCGGCAAGCCTTGCCGAGGCCTTGTATATGAAACGAAGCGATTTGGATCTGGATAAAAAATTTAATGATCTGGGTTTGGATTCGATTATAGCTGTGGAATGGGTTCGCGCGGTTAATAAAAAGTACGGGACTTCAATCGCGGTTACCAGGGTATATGACTATTCAAATATTCGTGAATTCTCTGGATTCCTGGAAAAAGAATTAAAAAAGCGAGGGGTGGAATTAAATCAAACGCTTTTAAACAAAACCCCATCCCTTTCCGGTGTATTGCAAGCAGGAGAAATAAATCCTAAAGATGCCGAAAAAGATTTAGAGAAACTAAAAATAGCGCGGGGGAAATCCTTGACACTTCATCCACCTGGATCATCCGAAAGAGATCGTTCCCCGGTACAATCATCAAGCCGTTTTCATAGAAATGTTGAACAGCCATACCTAATAAAAGAGGCATTAGGAAAAGAAGCAGAAAGTTTATTAATCCGAAAGACAGGTGCTAACGAGACAATCACTGGCCCGATATTTCAGGGATATCGTGCTGAACCAGCAGATTATAAAGAAGCCATTGCCATTATCGGGATGTCCGGAAGATATCCTGATGCTGCTGACCTGGAGCGGTATTTGGATAACCTGGTTTGCGCAAAAAATTCAATACAGGAGATCCCTTATTCTCGATGGGATGTGAATCAATATTTCGATCCGCGTCCTTTTCAAAAAGGGAAAGTATATTGTAAATGGCTTGGGTTATTAGAGGATATAAAATATTTCGACCCATTGTTTTTTAATATTTCCCCGACAGAAGCAGAATTAATGGATCCTCAGCAACGTCTGTTTTTAGAAAACTGTTGGCGCTGCATTGAAGATGCCGGATTAAATCCTTCTTCCTTATCCGGAAGTCGTTTTGGTGTTTTTGCAGGCTGCGGCGCAAGCAATTATGGGCAATCTATGAGTGGACAAAAATTAAACGCACAGGGCCTTATGGGCGGCTCAACTTCGATTCTGGCTGCCCGGATTTCCTATCTATTAAATTTAAAAGGACCCAGTTTAGCCATCGACACCGCTTGCTCCTCCTCTCTGGTGGCGATAGCGGAAGCTTGTAATAGTCTGATATTGCAGACGAGTGATTTTGCGCTGGCAGGCGGTGTTTTCGTTTCAGCGGGGCCGGCTATGCATGTTATGACCAGCAAAGCAGGAATGTTATCCAAAGATGGTCGATGTTACACCTTTGACACCCGTGCCAATGGATTTGTTCCAGGGGAAGGGGTTGGGGTTATTTTATTAAAACGACTCTCCGATGCAGTCCGTAATCAAGACCCAATTTACGGAGTGATTCGTGGTTGGGGGATCAATCAAGATGGAAAAACTAACGGGATTACCGCTCCCAGTGTAAATTCACAAATTCTCTTAGAAAAAGAGGTATATGAACGCTTTAATATTAATCCGGAAACGATTTCATTGGTAGAAGCTCATGGAACAGGAACAAAACTAGGTGATCCCA
>DNIT01000041.1:0-3368 GCA_003489345.1 Pelotomaculum sp.
TTCCACCGCCTCGGCGCCGCTGTTGCCGAAGAAAGAGCGGCGCAGGTCACCGGGGGTGGCCAAAGCCAGGTTTTTGGCCAGGGCCGCCGGCAAGGTGCCGAGGGAGGCTTGGAGCAGGTTGGGCACTTCCTTGACCCGGTTGACGGCGTCGATAATTTTCGGGTGGTTGTGGCCCAGGTTGAGCGCCCCGTAGGCGCCTAGAAAATCAAGGTAGCGGTTGCCTTTGTTGTCCCAGACGTAAATGCCCTCGGCTCTGGTGAAATGCTTATCAAAACCTATCAGACCCATCATCATGACCAGGCTGCTGTTCAGGTAATTTTTGTGGTTCTCCACAACCTGCTCCCGGCTTTGTTCTATAGCCTCGGTCAGGGATAGGAACCCGGCCGGTCTGGAAGCGCTGCGCTGCAATTGTTTCGCCTGCAATGCTGTCACCCCTTTATATAATTGATGAAATGTATACGCGCCTGATGTGCACGTAACTGTGCACTATATTATTTTCTATGTCAGGGCAAAATACCCTCCTTATAGGTAAAAAAATGGAATACAACTTGACATTTGACAGCTATTTCTGTATTATCTATCTGTGTAAAGGTGAAATCCTTTATAGGCTAGCGGGGTGAAAAAACTGCTGGAAAAAGTAGCCTGGATTAACCTGCTCAACGATTTTTACGGCCAACTGCTGACCCGGCGCCAGCAGGACTTTATGGAGCTGTATTACGGCCAGAACCTGTCCCTGGGAGAGATCGCCGGCGAGTTCAAGGTTACGCGCCAGGCCGTACACGATACCCTGAAAAGGGCCGAGCAGCTTCTAAACGAGTACGAGAGCAAACTCGGTCTGGTGGAAAAGTTCAACAACGAAAGAAATAAGTTGGCTGCCGCCGCGCTCCTTCTGGACGAGCACAGTGCGACCTGCCGGGACGGCAAGGTGCTGCGGGCCAGGCAAATTCTAACGGAAATCCTGGATATGGTCAATAAATAAGCATTATCGGTGGAAGGGAGGATTCCAACGCTTATGTTTGCCAATCTGGCTGAAAGGCTGCAGGATACTTTTAAAAAGCTCCGAGGCAAAGGACGGCTCACCGAGTCGGACGTAACCGAGGCCTTGCGTGAGGTGCGTTTGGCGCTATTGGAAGCGGACGTCAACTTCAAGGTGGTCAAAGATTTTATTGCCAGAATTAAAGAGCGGGTGGTGGGCCAGGAGCTTCTGGCCAGCCTCAATCCGGCCCAGCATGTTATAAAAATTGTACACGATGAACTCAGCTTGCTGATGGGTGGTTCCAATAGTAAAATCAACCTTGCCCCCCAACCCCCTACTGTGGTGATGATGGTCGGTTTGAACGGCGCCGGCAAGACCACCACCTCCGCCAAGCTGGCCAACCTCCTGCGCAAACAGGGGAGAAGACCGCTTCTGGTCGCAGCCGACGTGTACCGGCCGGCTGCCGTGAAACAGCTGCAGGTCCTTGGCGGGCAGTTGAATATACCTGTATTTACCCTGAACGACAGTAAAGATCCCGTCGCCATCGGGCGGGCCGCCGCGGACAGCGCTGTGCAAAACGGCCAGGACCTGGTCATTATCGACACCGCCGGCCGCCAGGAAGTAAATGAGGAGCTCATGGCTGAGCTTGTCAACATGAACGAGATTATTGCCCCCCACGAAATCCTCCTGGTGATCGACGCCATGACCGGCCAGGCGGCGGTCAATGTGGCAGAAACCTTCAACAGCCGCCTTGACCTGGACGGAGTAATCCTGACCAAGCTGGACGGCGACACCAGGGGTGGCGCCGCGCTTTCAGTGCGCGCGGTTACCGGAAAGCCGATTAAGTTTGCCGGCGTGGGTGAGAAGCTCGATGCACTGGAACCTTTTTATCCCGACCGGATGGCAGAGCGGATCCTGGGTATGGGGGATATGCTTACCCTGATTGAAAAGGCCCAGGAGAACTTCGATTCCGAACAGATGGCCCAGATGCAGAAAAAAATTCGTTCACTGGAGTTCACCCTGGATGATTTTCTGGAGCAGCTTTCCCAGGTAAAAAAGCTGGGTCCGCTGGAGCAAGTCCTGGGGATGATTCCCGGTCTGGGCGGGGCAAAGAAGCTGAAGGACCTGCAGGTCGATGAAAAAGAACTGGTCTATGTGGAAGCCATCATCCACTCCATGACTCCGGACGAGCGGCGTGAGCCGGAAAGAGTATTAAACGGCAGCCGCAAAAAACGGATTGCCAGGGGCAGCGGCACTTCTGTGCAGGAGGTAAACCGGCTCTTGAAACAGTTTGACCAGACCAAAAAGATGATGAAGCAGTTTATGGACATGGAAAAAAGTTTAAAGAAGGGCGGCAAAATGTCCAAATTGCCTTTCTTTAGCTAGGGATATCATAAAAGGAGGTGAAGTGCGTGGCAGTTAGAATCCGCTTGAGAAGGATGGGAGCGAAGAAGGCTCCGTTTTACCGTATAGTTGTAGCTGATTCCCGTTCCCCTAGAGATGGCAGATTTATTGAAGAAATTGGATATTATGATCCCTTAAAGGACCCGGCGGTGATTAATATCAATGAGGAGAAAGCCCTGGACTGGCTGAAAAAAGGAGCGCAACTTTCCGAGACAGCCAAGGCCCTATTTAACAAGGCAGGCGTTTTGAAAAAAACAGTCGAAGAGGGTCAGTAGATAGGGAGGCTCAAAGATGAAAGAACTTGTTGAAATTTTGGCCAAAGCCCTCGTTGACCAGCCGGACAAAGTAGTTGTTGATTTGGTGGAAAAAGACAAGTCTATTGTCATTGAACTCAGGGTTGCCCAGGAGGACATGGGCAAAGTGATCGGTAAGCAGGGCCGCATCGCCAAAGCCATCAGAATGGTGGTAAAGGCCGCGGCAGCCAAGCAGAACAAAAAGGTTATCGTGGAAATCGTCTAGGGGTATCATACACCCCTGGACGTTCCCCTTTGGCGCTTTGCAAAACTTCGCATTTTTGGGCTAATTCCAGTAAAACATCTAATGTTTTCAACGTAGATGCGAATTCATTCGCACATTGACCCCATAGGAATGCAGTATATACCTACGCCCTACGCCCTACGGCTTACGCCNNNNCATTTTTAGCATATTATACTTGTTAAAGTGAAGAATCAATATAGGCGTGCATACACGACCCCATAGGAATGCGTATATACCTCGTCCTACGCCCTACGTCTTACGACCCAATCCGGAGGTTGGCATGAAAGCTATTCACCTGATCCGGCCTGTGCTGGTCAAGGTAAAAGTTACAGACGCCTATAAGAGGGCGGTGGCAGCTGAAGTGCAAGAAGCGCTGCGGCGGGTTGAACTGGAGCTGCAGAACCTTGATTTTCAGGAAAGGCGGCTGGTTCCCGAACTGGAAGAGAAAAAC
>DNIT01000041.1:3604-6034 GCA_003489345.1 Pelotomaculum sp.
TGGAACAAAGTGCTGGGTGTGGAGATTATTATTCAGGACGGTACCGTCATCGAAATAAGGCAGGGAGGGACCGGAAAGGACCACGACCATGCGTGATGAATTCATCCGGATTGGAAAAATACTTAAGAGCCAGGGACACCGGGGTGCTGTCAGGGTATTGCCGCTGACCGATTTTCCCGAACGCTTTCAAAGTATGAAACGGGTTAGAGTTAGGCTCCGGGACGGCGGAGCGGACTACACCATTGAGGAAATAAAACCGCACGGCAAATTCCTGACCATCAAGTTTAAAGAAATCACAGACATGGATGCCGCCGACAGGCTCAGGGACAGTTACCTTGAGGTCACCCGCCAGGAGTTGGTGCCGCTTCAGGAAGGCAGCTATTACATATTTGATATTGTCGGTATGCGTGTATTTGATCTTGATCAAACACTTCTGGGAAAAGTAACAGATGTGCTCCAGACCGGAGCCAACGATGTTTACGTGGTGGAAACCGCAGGTAAACCCCTCCTGATTCCTGCGCTCAAGCAGGTTGTCCGGGAGATTGATTTGCCGGGGCGAAGGATGCTGGTTGAACTGCCGGAAGGGCTGGCTGATTAAATGAGATTTGATATTCTCACCCTTTTCCCGGAGATGTTCACGGGGCCCTTGACCTCCAGCATTTTAAAAAGGGCCCAGGAACGCGGTGCCATCGAGGTCAACCTGGTTAATATTCGCGATTATTCAACCAACAAGCACCACACCGTGGACGACACCCCTTACGGGGGCGGCACCGGGATGGTCATGGGGCCGGAGGCGCTGACCAATGCGATCGAAAACGTCGTGGGCCGGTACGGTCCGTCCTCCCATCGTGTGCTCCTGATGTGTCCCCAGGGCAGACCCTTTAGTCAGGCCCTGGCTATGGACCTGGCGGGGGAGAAAAATCTGATGTTGATTTGCGGCCATTACGAGGGGATAGACGAACGGGTGCGGGAGACCATGGTAACGGACGAAATCTCCATCGGGGATTATGTCCTGACCGGCGGAGAATTGCCGGCGGCAGTGGTGGTGGACGCGGTGACGCGCTTGCTGCCGGGCGTGTTGGGAGAGGCGGCTTCATTTGAAGAGGACTCTTTTCAGACCAGCCTGCTGGAGTATCCCCACTATACCAGACCCAGGGAATACCGCGGGCAAATGGTACCGGAGGTTCTCTTAAGCGGCCACCATGAGGAAATCAGGAAGTGGCGCAGGCGGCACTCACTGCTGCGCACCCTGGCCCGCCGGCCGGATCTGCTGGAGCAGGCGGAATTGACCCGGGAGGACAAAGCCATCCTCAGAGAAGTGTTGCAAGACCTCAGAAGCCTAGACCTGGGTTAAGCCGGCCGGGGCTTACCGGGGTATGTTTTCCAGGAAAATTCTTGCCGCGCCACACTGTTTATGCTATAATAACGTTTGTTGGGTGAACGCGGGCTGTTCGTGTGCTCGGGTATCCTATTTTTGTGCAAAAGATCTTTGTCTATAGCAAGCTTAATTTGACATTATGTACTTAAGACCTAGAGGGAAGGAGGGACTTCTTGATGAACCTCATCCAATCGCTTGAACAGGAACAGCTTAAAAAGGATATAGTAAAGTTCAATCCCGGTGACACGGTCCGGATACATGTTAAGGTTGTTGAAGGCAGCCGCGAGAGAATTCAGGTCTTTGAAGGCGTTGTAATCAGGCGCAAGGGCGGCGGCATCGGCGAAACTTTTACAGTTCGCAGGGTTTCCTACGGGGTAGGGGTGGAAAGAACATTTCCCTTGCACACACCAAAAATTGAACGCATTGAGGTAGTAAGGAGAGGTCGGGTTCGCCGGGCCAGATTGTACTACCTGCGTGGACTGCGCGGCAAGGCTGCCCGTATTCAAGATAAGCGGTAGATGGAAGGGGACTGGATATGGCGCAGTCCCTTTTTCGTTTTTAGCGGGGAAGTTCAAAAAAAGTCGGTAATGCCGGGAAGAAACAGGAGGGAAGCGCGGTGGAGGATAAAAGTATAGAAGAATTGCCTGAAAAACCGAAAAACAGCTCCTTCTTCAAGGAGATTACTGAGTCCATCGTTATCGCGGTGCTTTTGGCCGTATTGATCAGGCTGTTTATCCTGGAACCTTTCTACATACCATCCGGTTCGATGGAGCCTACTTTAAAGGAAGGCGATCGGATTATCGTCAGCAAATTGAATTACCACTTCCAGGATCCCGCCCGGGGGGATGTTGTCGTCTTCAAATACCCGCGTGATCAGAAACGTAATTTTGTCAAAAGGTTGATCGCCACAGGCGGTGAGACGGTAGCTCTGAAAAGCAGCTGTCTTTATATAAACGGGCAGGCGGTACCGGAAGATTACCTGCCGGCGGGCCTGCGCTTTAATGACTACGGGCCAAGAGAGGTGCCCCAGGACAACTATCTGATGTTGGGGG
>DNIT01000041.1:6141-10866 GCA_003489345.1 Pelotomaculum sp.
CAGGACAACTACCTGATGTTGGGGGACAACCGCAATAACAGTGATGACAGCAGGGTTTGGGGCTTCCTGCCCAGGGACCTCATGATTGGCAAGGCGGTCCTGATTTACTGGCCGCTGGACAGAATCCGCATTATAAAAAACTAGTCTATTTGAAACGGTGACTATGGACATACAGTGGTACCCGGGCCATATGGCCAAGGCCAGGCGGCTGGTCAAAGAAAACTTGAAGCTGGTGGATGTTGTGATCGAGGTGCTGGACGCCAGAATACCCTCCAGCAGCCGCAATCCCGATCTGGATGAGCTGGCCGGGCAAAAACCCCGCCTGGTGATATTAAATAAATCAGACCTGGCAGATCCGGAACAGACCAGGCTTTGGAAGGATGTTCTGGCTAAAGCCGGTTTCCCCTCCATTGCCGTTGACTCCATCAGCGGCAGTGGGGCTAGAGACGTTCCCGGACAGGTCAACAGGCTGGCGGCTCCCAAAATACAAGCGCTGGTATCGAACGGCAGGCGGCCGAGGGCGCCGCGCTGCATGGTGCTGGGCATCCCCAATGTCGGGAAGTCCTTTTTTATCAACAAGCTGGTAGGTCAGCGCGCCGCCAGGACCGGTGATAAGCCCGGGGTTACCCGCGGCCAGCAGTGGGTCAGGGTGGCCGGCAACATTGATCTGCTTGATACTCCGGGTATTCTGTGGCCGAAGCTGGAGAACCAGGAAACGGCTTACCGCCTGGCCGTGACCGGGGCGATCAAGGACGAAGTCTACGACCTTTATGGGACGGCGGGCAGGCTTTTAAAGTGGTTGGCTGACAATTACCCTGAAGCGATACGGGAGCGGTACCAGATTGAGGAGTTGAAGGCTGAACCGGAACAATTGCTGGAGGCTGTCGGGGTGCGCAGGGGGTTTTACATATCCGGCGGGGCCGTCGATCCGTTCAAGTCGGCCCGTATCGTTATGAAAGAATTCCGGGAGGGCAAACTGGGGCGATACACCCTGGACAGACCCCCCGTTTGAACCTCATTAATCTCGAAAGGCCGGGGTTTTATTGATTCTGACGGGCTTGTCTTTGGCGCAGATAAAAGAGCTTCTCCAGAGCCCCCGTGCGGATCTGGAAGAGATCCTTGCCGCTATGGCAGAAGACCCGAGGGCAGGGGTACGTAATCTGTACCAGCGGTGGAAGCGGGCTGAAAATATCAAGGAGGCCGAGCATAAGCGCCTGGCCGGGATGTTTCTCTACGAGGAGGATTTGTGGGCCAAAGGCCACACGGGCATAGCAGGTGTGGACGAGGCGGGGCGGGGTCCCCTGGCCGGGCCGGTAGTGGCGGCAGCCGTTATTTTACCGGGTGTAATCCATCTAAAGGATTTAAACGATTCCAAAAAGCTTACTGCCGCCAAGAGGGAAACTCTGGCCCGGCAGATTAAAGAGGCCGCCCTGGCCTGGGCTACCGGCCTGTCTACGGTGGAAGAAATATATCAGAAGAATATCCACCAGGCCGGACTCACCGCCATGCGGCGCGCCGTGCTGGGACTAAAAGATAATCCCGTCTTTGTGCTGGTTGACGGTTTTAAAATTCCCGGACTCAACCTGCCGCAGATGCCGCTCATCGGCGGGGACGGCCGCAGCGCCTCTATTGCGGCGGCTTCAATCCTGGCCAAGGTGGCAAGAGACCGGATCATGGACTCTTACGACCAACTCTATCCCCAATACGGGTTCAATCGCCATAAAGGCTATGCCACACCGGAACACCTGAGCGCCCTGAAACACTACGGGCCCTGCCCGATCCACCGGGCGGGTTTCCAGCCGGTCAGGGAGATGACGGAACAGGCGGATGGGGGCTTGTTCGGATAAGTTTTTCGATGTTGGAGTTTGCAGGTGATGCGAATGACAATCCGGCGAAAGTTGCTGGGGCGGCAGGGTGAAGACGCTGCAACTCAGTACCTGGAAAATAATAATTACCAGGTGTTATGCAGGAACTATAGCTGCAGGCTCGGAGAGATCGACATCGTGGCATGGGAGCAGGATGTCATCGTCTTTGTTGAGGTTCGCTCACGCAGTTCCTACGATTACGGTTTGCCTCAGGAATCGGTTACCAGCCGGAAAAAGATGAAGCTCAGGCAGCTGGCCTGGCATTATCTCAAATCGGTGGGTAAGACCAACGCAAGCTGCAGGTTTGATGTCATAGCGGTCCTGTTTGACGGGGAGGGCCGGGTAAAACAGCTGGAACATATTGAGAACGCTTTTTAGCTTGCCATAAACAAAAGGCTCGCCGATGCCGGCGAGTCTTTTGTTGGCATCAGGACTTTCAAAGTAATTTAGCCCATACGTTCATGTCTTCAAATCCTACACCAATATTACAATTTTTGATTAATACTCCATAATAACCATATCCGGCGTTGCCGAACACACTATTCATACCAATTGAACTGCTACGGGCGATGGTGTACAGACACCGGAACCGTTCTTCCTTCAGCCGGGTTTCCATTTGTTCCAGGAGAAAACCGGCCAGCCCGTGCCCTCTCCACTGGGGGAGCGTGGCAAAGTCAGTCATCTCCGCGTTTTGCTGGGGGCGGTTTATCTCTGCCGAGGAGGCGGCTATCAGCTCTCTGTTGTGCCAGGCTGTTATATAGTAAGTACTGTCTTGCTCGATGGTCGATTTGAGGTAATCAGGATCAAAAACCGGAAATGGATACGTAGTAAAAACCTTTCGATATAACCGGGCCAGGGCCGGGCAATGCTCTTTCTCACCCCATTGCATGGTTATCCCTTCAGGAAGTATGCGTTTTACTGTTACCCCTTTGGATTTGGAAATTACCTTATCCACCAATTCCTTGCCTCTGTCGTTTGATGGAATTTGTCGCTGCTTGCTTAGGTACAGGGCAAAGACGAGGGCTGTCTCCTCGCCCTTATAGTAACCGGGAATAGCTGCCTCCAACTTCATCCCGGCGCCTGTAAAAGCGTTCCTATAACCGGTTTTTGACTTAAGCCAGATCTTGTCCAGGCTGTTTTCTGAAGCCTTTTCCGCAAGGACCTTGAGCATTTCCTTTGCAGCATTGTCCCGGGTCAGGTTGAATTCATAGACAGTAATGCGCCGGTTATAGGGTGAAACCAGAATACGGCAGTCAAAAGCATTGCCCTCTATGATTTCCCAGCGATCCAAGTAAATATCTTCATTTTTTTTGATTTTTATAGACATGAGCCTCTCCTTTACAAGCGCTATAGCGAGCTTTGCGCCGGTTTCCCTCGGGCACCAGGCTGACAGTCAGATTGGATGGGTCAAACAGCTTTTGCAGGCCGACCGGTTCATGCCTGACCATGCGTTCCTTACACAAGGAGCAGGTGGGGGAGCAACCGGAACCAGGGTTCTGGGGTTCCTCATAGACACATATGACGCCTTCGTAGTTGCGCAATACAGTTTTGGTGTTGGTCATTGACAGCTGGTAATTAGGCAGGACCGGGATTTTGCCGCCTCCTCCCGGCGCGTCCACGACGTAAGTGGGTACGGCAAAACCAGAAGTATGGCCGATTAGCGCTTCCATGATTTCTATCCCTTTGGCAACGGGAGTACGGAAATGTTCAATGCCCCGGGATAAGTCGCACTGATAAAGATAATAGGGGCGAACACGGTTTTTCACCAGAAGGTGCGACAGTTTCTTGATAATCACCGGGCAGTCGTTGACGCCTCTCAGCAGGACCGTCTGATTGCCCAAAGGAATTCCGGCATCGGCCAGTCTGGTCAGGGCCTGGACAGCTTCAGGCGTGAATTCACGCGGGTGGTTGAAATGCGTGTTGATCCAGACAGGATGATATTTCTTGAGCATCCTGACCAGCTCGTCTGTAATCCTTTGCGGCATGACCACCGGAGTACGGGTCCCGATGCGAATTACCTGTACGTGCGGAATTTCCTTCACCTTGCGGATGATTCGTTCTAAATGGCTGGTGGAAAGTATAAATGGATCTCCTCCCGAAAGCAGGACATCACGTATTTCCGGGTGGGCTTTAATGTATGCGACGCCAAGATCAATATCCCTTTCAGTTGTGCCCCTGTTATTGTCACCCACTTTGCGCTTACGGGTACAGTGCCGGCAGTACATGGAACACTCGTTGGTGACAAGCAGCAGCACCCGGTCGGGGTAACGGTGGGTCAGGCCGGGTACGGGAGAATCTGCGTCCTCATGTAAGGGATCATCCATATCGCCGCATCCTTCTATAAGTTCCTGGGGATTTGGTATGCACTGCATCCGAATGGGACACCCGGGGTCATCCTTATTGATCAACGATGCATAATAGGGGGTGATGGACATGGGGAAGACATCGCAAGCCATCTGGATGTCCCGTATCTTCTCATGATTGAAGTCGATATATTCGGCCAGTTCTTCCACCGACTGAAGCCTATGCTTCATTTGCCAGCGCCAATCCATCCAGTCCACAGTGTTTCTGGATTTAAGGGATAAGATTTTTGCATTCATAGGTTCAATACCTCCTGTCATTTTTCTCTCCCGGCTAAACAGCATTAGGGTAACAAATGGGGTTAAGGAAGAATAAAAAGGAAGTATATTGAAAATAAAATGGCCGGAAGAAAGATCCGGCCAAAAAAATATACAGCCCAATTCTTCCCTTGTACGCCTGCGAGGTTAGCTGACGGATGCGGACTAAGGGTAGCCCTACCATTTGAGATGTGAACTGTACACGTCTCAAACAGATTAACCCCAAAAATTGGTTCCCCCGC
>DNIT01000041.1:10984-11285 GCA_003489345.1 Pelotomaculum sp.
CCCAAAAATTGGTTCCCCCGCTCTTCTTTTTAGAAGACTCGGCGCTGATAGAATGGTCTTTGATATTTGATATGTCTTAATGTAATTTTAATTATAGATATTTTTTATGTCAAACGAGATATATGGCAGCATATGGCAGTATGCCGGAGTTATGGCATTGTAAACGGATCCATGCACTTTTTATGCCAGAGTTTTAAAAAGTTAGCCTTGCAGGGTTGTTTGATTACTGCTGAAGGAAATGCTGCGCCATATGGGAAATCGGTAATTTTTGTGATATAATATCCGACAATAGTCTTGTTTT
>DNIT01000041.1:11451-11807 GCA_003489345.1 Pelotomaculum sp.
GCAATTATCGATAAGCAGCTGGAGTTATATATGGACCGGATTAAGGGTTGGTTTAACCCCGATCAGATGCAAATTTTCTTATGCGACCTGATAGTATCCGCTTTGGTGTTAGTCTTCACGTACATCCTCATCAAGGTGCTTTACCGCTTCTTGAACCGGATCTTGAGAGAAGGCGGGCAAGGTGACAGCGAGCAGGCAGAGAAAGGGGGTATTTCTGACGAAGCGATACGCTCGACGCGTATTTTACTGCAGACAATCATCCTCTATGGAGGTTATTTTATAGCGGCTATAGTAATCCTGGAAATTTTCAATGTGAAGCTCATTTCACCGGACGATTTGAAAACGCTGGGCGCCAA
>DNIT01000041.1:12006-12571 GCA_003489345.1 Pelotomaculum sp.
TGATAAACATGAAAAAAACGGCCGCCGGGCGCAAACCCTGGAAATACTGCTGCGCAGCGCCATCACTTACCTTGTTTTCTTCATGGCCTGCCTGATGATCCTGCAAATTTTCAACGTCAACACCAGCGCCATCCTGGCCAGCGCCGGTATTCTTGGCCTGGCGGTAGGTTTCGGCGCGCAAAACCTGGTCAAGGATATTATCAGCGGGTTCTTTATATTATTTGAAGACCAGTTTGGTGTGGGCGACTTTGTGCAAATAGACGCGGTAACCGGCACCGTGGAGGAAATAGGGCTGCGCACCTGCAAGATCCGCCAGTGGACCGGTGAGCTTAGCATCATACCCAACGGGGGAATCACCCGGGTGACCAACTACAACCGGGGACCCATGCTGGCCCAGGTAACGATGGGTATCGCCTACGAAGAAGACATCGACCAGGCCATCAATGTATTAAGAGATGAGTGTGAAGCAGCCTACCGGGAAATCGAAGCCATTATTGATGTGCCCAAGGTGCAGGGCGTTACCGAACTGGGGCTTTCATCGGTAGATATTCGCATAGTGGCGCCT
>DNIT01000041.1:12693-13349 GCA_003489345.1 Pelotomaculum sp.
AGATATTCGCATAGTGGCGCCTACCCTGCCGGGTGAACACTGGGCCGTGGAAAGAGAACTGCGCAAGCGCTTTAAATACGCGCTGGACCGGGCCGGTATCGAAATCCCCTATCCCAAGCAGGTCGTTTATCAGAATAAAGAATAAGGTAACGGCGCCAAATTTTCAACCTATTGATAGGTCATTGCTTAATCGAATCAGGAAATATTGAAGCGGTATCCCGTACCCCATATGGTTTCAATATAATCCGGATTAGATGTATCTTCCTCTATTTTTTCACGGATTCTCCGGATGTGAACGGCTACTGTCGCAATCTCTCCCACATTGTCCACACCCCAGATCTTTTCAAAAATATGTTCTTTACTGAACACCCGGTCAGGGTTCTCAGCCAGGAAAACCAACAGATCAAATTCCTTGGCGGTAAATTGAATTTCCTGGCCATTCAGGTAAACACGCCGGGAGCTTTTATTGATTACCAGTCCTTTAATTTTTATTTCTTCGGGGCGAATGACAACTTTTTGATCAACCAGGCGATTATAGCGGGCAAGATGGGATTTAATTCTTGCAACCAGTTCGGCAGGACTGAAAGGTTTCGTCATGTAATCATCAGCTCCTAGCCCCAATCCCCTGATTTTATCAATATCTTCTTTTTTGGCGG
>DNIT01000166.1:0-203 GCA_003489345.1 Pelotomaculum sp.
AAAATGTATGCGGGTGTTGGGAAAAGCACTTTAGACAGCACCGCCCAGTTGGTAACCATGATTCAATTCCCAGCCTTGTTAAAAAATCAGGGCAGTGGGTATGAACGCATGGAGAAGCGGAAAGCTTTAGCTTTGCCTATGCTCAATGTGGCGGTAGTGGTGTCTCTGTCCGGTGAACGATTTGAGTGGGCACGTATTGCCAT
>DNIT01000166.1:319-716 GCA_003489345.1 Pelotomaculum sp.
GCCCCGGTTGGTCCGGGACCGGTACGCGCAACCGAGGCTGAAGCGATGTTAAAGGGCGCTGAAGTAACCAAAGAGATTATCGAAAAGGCCGCTCAGGCAGCCAAAGCCCAGGCCAATCCCAGGTCCAGCGCGGTCAGGGGCTCCCGTGAATACCGCCTGGACGTGCTGCCGGTCCTGGTCAGGAGGGCTTTGGAAACTGCCGTTGCACAGGCCAGAAACAACTGTAAATAGTAAAAAGGAGGTAAACCATGAGTACCAAAGTATTGTCTTTTACTCTCAACGGGGAAAAAACTGAAGTGGTGGTAGCTCCTTCCGATATGCTGGCCGACGTACTTAGGGACAAACTGAACTTGATCGGATGCAAAAAAGGTTGTGGTCAGGGAGAGTGCGGGGCCTG
>DNIT01000166.1:830-11438 GCA_003489345.1 Pelotomaculum sp.
GAGAGTGCGGGGCCTGCACGGTGATTATGAACGGGGAGGCTGTAACCTCCTGTATAGTTCCCGCCCTGAAAGCGCGGGGTGCGGTGGTGGAAACCATTGAAGGGGTAGGGACTCAGGATAATTTACACCCGCTGCAGGAAACCTTTATAGATCTCGGAGCTATCCAGTGTGGTTTCTGCACACCGGGCATGATCATGTCTGCCAAAGCTCTGCTCGATAAAAACGAACAGCCTACCAGGGAAGAGATCAGGGAAGCTATATCCGGGAACATTTGTCGCTGTACGGGATATGTCAAAATTGAAGAAGCGGTGTCTGCTGCTGTTAAAATAATCAGAGAGGGCAAGTAAGGAGGTATCGGAATGAAAAAAAATAAAATAGTGGGGCAAAGTGTTAGA
Source organism: Pelotomaculum sp. (assembly GCA_003489345.1). Taxonomy (GTDB): domain Bacteria; phylum Bacillota; class Desulfotomaculia; order Desulfotomaculales; family Pelotomaculaceae; genus Pelotomaculum_C. Next base: position 1,226 of record DNIT01000166.1, read on the forward strand.
AGGCTGGACGCTCTTGAGAAGGCCATGGGTACAGCCACCTTTACCACCGATGTCACACTGCCCGGTATGTTGTATGCGAAGGTGCTGCGCAGCCCTTACGCCCATGCCAGAATCGTCAGCATTGACACCACCGAAGCTGAAAAACTATCCGGGGTCAAAGCCGTGGCAACCCATAAAAACACCTCCAGGGAAATGTTCAACACTGCCGCATGTATGGTTTTAACTGTGAAGGAACTTGAACCCGTCTGGGACCAGAATATTTTTAACCAAGAGTTGCGCTTCATGGGAGATGAAGTGGCGGCGGTAGCGGCTGTTAGTGAGGATATTGCTAAAGAGGCACTGAAGTTGATTAAGGTTGAGTACGAGGAACTGCCGGCTGTGTTTGACGCGTTTGAGGCAATGAAGCCGGAAGCGCCTGTTCTCCATCCTAATTGTCATGAAGGTAAGAATATCCCGGGGGAAAGCGTCAAAATTCCTTACGGAGATGTGGAAAAGGGCTTTGCAGAGTCCGATATCGTAATTGAAAAAACTTTCAAGGTACCGATTCAGAAGCAGGTCCAAATGGAAACCCATGCGGCTGTGGCGCAGGTAGGTGTTGACGGAAAAGTAACGGTTTGGTCGACCACCCAGACACCGCACCCAACCCGGATGATTCTGTCCAAAGTTTTTGGGATACCAGGCAGCAAGATCCGGGTGTTAAACCCTCCCTATATAGGAGGCGGCTTCGGTGTGCGGATTGGCTGTAGCGCCAAGGCCGAGCCCATCGCCTTGGCTCTAGCCTTACTTGCCAGGAAACCGGTTAAGTTTGTTTATTCCAGGAAAGAGGACTTTAGTGCTTCCGACACCCGGCATGGCGGATTTATTACCGTTAAGCTGGGGGCCAAAAAAGAAGGCACTTTCCATGCCCTGGATCTGAGAGCGGTTTTAAACGCCGGCGCATACTGCAGCTTCAGCGTGGAAGCGCCGGGCGTGCTGGGGGCGATGGGACTCGCCGTTTACCGGATACCCAACATGTATTTTCACGGCCACAGTGTTTACACGAATATAACCCCCGCCGGAGCCATGCGCGGCTACGGAAACCCCCAGGCCATGTTTCCCATAGATTCGGTGGTGGATATGATGGCTGCAGAGCTGGGTATGGATCCAATGGAACTGCGCTTGAAAAATATTATGAAGGCTGGTGACCCCTGGTTCCTTCCTTACCCTTGCGGATCATCAGGACTGGCCGAGTGCATTGAGAAGGGCGCCAAAAGCGTCGGTTGGGAGCGACGCGGTAAGGTAAACCAAACCGGCGCCAAAAAATTAAGAGGGTTTGGCATGGGGGTAGGCACCCACGTCAGCAATGCTGCGCCTTTCTGCGTGGACTATGATAACGCCTATATCGCCATGCAGCAGGATGGGTCGATCTTCTTAACTTCCGGGGTTCCCGACATGGGCACCGGAACTAGCACCTCGCTGCCGCAGATTGCCGCCGAGGTGCTGGGCGTGAAATTTGAGGAAGTAAGTATAAGCTTTGCCGACACCCTGAGCTCTCCCTTTGAAATCGGCAGCCACGCCAGCCGGACTTGTTATGCAGCGGGTACCGCTGTAGTGGCCGCGGCAAAGGACCTTCGGAAACAGATCCTGGAATTTGCCGCTGATGTCGTATTAAAAGTTTCACCGGAAAAGCTGGATATCGCAGATTCAGTGGTCTATGTCGTCGGCGAGGAAAATAAAAGCATAACCCTGAAAGAACTGGGTTACCTTGCGCACCTGCACCTCAAACAGTTCATCGCGGTTTCGAGCATTGTTCCTCCAAACTCCCCACCGTGGGAAGCCCATTTCGCCGAGGTCGAAGTAGACACGGAAACCGGCAAGGTCACAGTGATTAAGGTTGCTGCGGCTCATGACGTGGGTACGGTCATCAACCCGATGATTGTAGAAGGGCAAATCGAGGGCGGTGTCCTGATGGGTATAGGTTACGCTACCACTGAGGAAATAAGATTTGATGCCAAGGGCAAGCAGCTTCATAACAGCCTGCATAATTACATGCTTGCCACTGCGGAGGATGCTCCTGAAATTGATGCTATCCTGGTGGAAACTAAAGATCCTAACGGCCCTTTAGGCGCAAAGGGTGTTGGCGAGACCGGACTGGTGCCAACGGCAGCTGCCATTTCCAATGCGGTTTATGATGCCACGGGCATCCGGTTTTTCGAAATACCTTTAACCGAGGAAAGAGTATACAAAGCTATAAAAGAGCGGGGTTAAGCCCTGCTTATCTCTCGCTTGAAAGCAAGGTATATGAGGCTGATTATAAGTCTGCAAGGGGCCGGTTTGTTGACGGTTTACACCAGGCGCCATCCGCCTTGCCGGGGCTGCCGTTGCACAATACGGCCCTCCGGCCCTAACGGGGTCAGCTGGCCTTTCTTGCCTAGACTCAGCCGCAGTGGAAAACATGGCCTGAGGCGGGTTGATGGAGCCTTTTATTGAGCGAGTTGACGTCTTTGGCCATATCGCGAGCAGGAGTTGTTGTATATAGGACCCTTACTGCGAGTTTATCGATAAAACCTTCTCTAAAAATAGGGGAGTGATATTGAATCGGGGCATCCTAAGAAAATCCAATAGCATATCAGCAGTTAAAAGATCTTTTGCCGTTCGCCAGTCCCTCACCGGTTTAATATTAATCGGTGAGGGACTGGCGGGGGCGCAGGGGGGGAAATACGGGGCCGCCGCGCTGCCCGGGGCGATGTTTATGCTGGCCTACCTGGGGGATATACCCGTGATGGGGGTGCCGGCCTGCGGGATGTTTTTCAAAATAACCGTGGTAGACTTAATGCTGCCGCGGCTATTGGCGGGCGAGCGGGTAAGCCGCAGGGACATCGTGGCGCTGGCCTGCGGCGGGCTTTGCCGGGCCTGTCCCGAGTGCCGGTATCCCAACTGCACCTTCGGCAAAGGCTCGCACTAACCTGAGCAAGTAAATAGGCATGTTTAAAGATACCTCAGACCAATGCGAGCATCATAGTTAATTGTTATAATTGTTAGGAAATAATTTGCTAAGAAAATAAATTGATCCCTTTATAGAAAATTAATAATTATTAACAAAATTTATTATGAATGGAAGCTGCTGTTACTTCCGGATCTGTGCCTGATATAAAGCTATTAGTGAAAAAGATTCCATCAATTTCAGTAAATAATACAAAGGAAACAATTATGATCAAAATAGTTAAAATTTTTGGTAATAATTCAGACATATCGCAATATACTGTTGAACTGCTTAGGGAGAAGCTTTTAAATAGTGATTTTAATGTTGTAGATAGTAATAATGCCGACTTAATAATATCAGTAGGTGGAGATGGAACCTTTCTTCAAACGTTACGGGAAACAGACTTCAATCCCAAACCTCTTTATGTAGGGATTCAATGTGGTCATTTAGGTTTTCTTCAGGAAATAAATATAGATGAAATTGACATATTTATTGAGAACATAAAAAATATGATCTACAATATTAAAAAAATGAGTATATTAAGAACTATTATTGAAACTAAAAGCGGTATTAATCAATTTTGTGCTCTAAATGAAACGGTTATACGAGAAAAGGATTTAAAAGCTTTGCATGTTAATTTGATGATTAATGATAGCCTGGTAGAAAAGTTTTTCGGGGACGGAATAATAGTTTCAACTCCTGTGGGCTCAACAGCATACAACTTATCTGCTGATGGAAGCATTGTCTACCCTACTTTAGATGTTCTACAAATCACACACTTGGCTCCCATTAATTCTTCTTCTTATAGAAGCTTAAATAATAGCATTATTGTACCCTCTGAAATGATTATTTGTCTAATACCGGAATCAGACTACTCTTCAGATATTCTAGTTTCAGTTGATGGTTATAGTACTGTTGTCCCCTGCGTAAAAAAAATAGAGATAGTATCAAATTCCAACCATATTAAATCATTGATATTAGAAAAATATTGCTTCTGGACAAGAATACAAGAAAAATTTTTATAACAATCGCAGCATTTACATATAATGCTCAAGAAAAAACCTGTTTGCCATGAGATTATTGGTTAATAAATATTAGATTCTCTACTCAATGGCTAATGCTGTAATCTATAATAATCATGCGGGGAATGATGGTAATGAACGACGATTTAGCCACTCTCTTAAGGAAAAGAAAACAGTTGAAGGAAGAACAAGAAGTTAGAAAAATTGAAATGCAAAAATATTGTCCTATGGAAATAAAGAAATTTTATGGCCGTCTTGAAGATTGGCTATCGGATTTAATTGAAGAAAACATGATCTTAACTTCTTATGAGGACATAAAAGTTGATGGGCAAAAATTGGGAGTCTATTATGCGATGAGATTTAAAATAAAGGCAAAGCTTTTTTAATTTTCCTCCTCCAATCCTGATGCGGTTAAAGCATAGGGCATTACAGTGGGGGTGAAACGATGTCTGTTGCATTTGCCCTTGGCAGATATGCGCCTCCACACAAGGGGCACATAGAGACCCTGGTGAATCTGTCAAAGTTGCACGACAAAGTAATCATTGGTATCGGTAGTTGCTTTGAATTGGGTACGCCTAGACATCCCCTCCTGGCCTTATTTAGGGAGAAGATGATTGCCGCCAGTCTGGTGCACGAGCGAGTTGATCCCGCTAAGTATGAGTTTGTCTATTTGCAGGACTTCGATGTTTTCGCTCTTTGGTTTGATCATGTGATGACTATTGCTAAGAGGAAGGGCACTACCCACTTTGTAACCGGTAATAAGGAGACTGTCCTGGATCCATGCAAAGACTATAGTGTAGTTCTACCATTCGAGCATATTAATCCGGAGACTCTCTCGAGTTATTCCTTTCATTCAACCGACCTCAGGAATGCTATCATGCGTGGTGACTATAAGTCATTCGTAGAGATGGCGGCCTTCGGCACTGCCCAATTGATGGGTAGTATTGATGGCTTCAATGGACTGAGACGGACTTCAAATGGTTGTATCCAGGGTTTTAAGCCGGGCCGCCAAACTGTTGCTGTAGTGTTCCTATTGACTGATGCGTGCTATAGCCGGACTTACCTGCTCTGTGGTAACCGTAAGATGGATAAGAAGTATTTCCCTGGGTACTTGGCTTTGCCCGGGGGAGCAATTAATGATTATGAGTCTCCGCTTGACGCCTGCCTAAGGGAGTTGGCAGAGGAGACAGGCATTAAGTCAAAGGTTTTCAACAACACGATCGAGCCTGCCCATATTCTGATCCAGGCTGATAATATGAACATCATGGCTGAAACGAGGTTCCTGAATCTGTTTAGTTCAGCCGATTCCCATGTCATAGGTTCTTATGGTGGTTCTAGCCAGGTGTTCTTAATAAATGTAGTTGGCTACAATCCCTCCATATTTGATAAGACCTTACGCTCAAATGCTGAGTTGGATCATGTGAGATTTGAGCCGCTACCCATAACGTTTAGCATGGCGTATATGTATAGCGAAATGGTAAGTCAAGGTTTTAGATAACTTCGGATGGCCGTCACCCAAGAGTGAACGAGCGAAGGCCTTATAGAGGGAGGCCTTTAATTATATGTTTTATTACTGGAAACGCGCCTGTTCGGCTGGAGGCTGCGGCTCATAGGCCGGTTGGTAAATGCTGTCCTCGTCAACTGAGGCGATTTTTTCCTCACGAATAGATTTTAATATATCATGCACGGTCTTCAAGTCACCATACTCCATTTCGGGCGTTACGCTGATTGGTTCGGTACCGGTAAGGGCATTATAAAAATTTAGCAGTTCATTGTAATAGCCTTTTTGCACTTCATAAGAAATCTGCTCCTTGCGGCCATCGTCAAATGCCAGGTTTATTGTTCCCACATCACGCTCTTCCAGATAAATCATTCCTTGGGTCCCGAATATACGCAGTCCGATTAAAGGGCGCTGCATCTCTTTACCGGCGCAAAAAAAGCTGAACTGCCCCGTAACCCCGTTTTTAAACTGCATATTGACGTTAATAACAGAATATGGCGCAAAATCGGACGCTTGAGGCCGGCCAAAGGCCTGCAGCCGATCAATGGCCCCGAAGATATGGCGTAGGCCCGCCAGGTCGTGCACCCCGGTATCCGTAATCGCGCCACCCGGAAATTGCGGATGCTGACGCCACTCCTTGGCAGGGAACTTGTTTTGCAACATATCACTTGGAAAATCTATGACACGATTTTGTATAAAGTAGTAAACTTCACCAATACGCTTAGTCCTCACGAGATCTCTGATTATATCTATTTCCTGATTGTGGCGAAAGTTTTCAGCAATCATAATTGGTATGTTATATTTTTGAGACAGGTTTCTGGCGGACTCGGCTTGTTCTATGGTGGGAGCCAGCGGTTTTTCACAAATAATTCCCTTGCGCTGGCCGGAAAGGTGTTTGGCAACAGCCTCCGTTATCTTGTAATTTAATTCAATGGGGACCATGATATCTACGACATCAAGATCATCTCTGGATAGCATCTTCGATAATTCAGTATAAATGTTGCCTTTGTTTAAATGTAAGCGATCTGCCCAGTTTTGAGCTTTTTGCTGGTCCAGGTCACAAAGCGCAACAATCTCATAACGATCTTTCAGTTGCTGGTAGGCAGGGTAGTGTAGGCGCTCGAAGGCCATACCCACCCCGATGATGCCCACCTTTAGCTTCCGCATACATATCACTCCTAAATTCGCAATTTAGGCTAGTTTGTTCAATGGAAGTAGTGTGTATTCTTAAAAATAAGCTCCAGTTAAGAAAAATGAGAAAATACCATTTCAAGGTTTAAATAGGTACCATGATAATCATCGTTTGCTGAGGGGGGATGATTCCGGTAATCATTTGGGTAACATAAATATGACTGCATATTCTGCTTATAACAATTTTCGTTCTAGGGGGGCTGGATCTGAGTCAAACAGTCGCACAGGTTATTTTAAAAGCTCTGGCAGCCTGGGGTGTCAAAAACATTTACGGCGTTTCCGGTGACGCCATTCTACCCTTTATGGAAGCATTGGGAAAACAGCAAGAGATAAAATTCTACAGTACGGCCAGTGAGCAGGGCGCTTCCATGATGGCTTGCGGAGAGGCCATGGCAACGGGAAAACCGGCTGTTTGCCTGGCTACGGAAGGTCCCGGCGCGTTAAATTTGGTGAATGGTGTGGCCAGCGCCTACCGCGACGGAGTACCTATGCTGATCATCACGGGCCAGGTTGAAACCGCCAAACTATCTAGCAACACCAAACAATATTTTAATCAGCAACAGCTTTTTGCTCCAATAACCGGCTTTACCTCGCTGCTCACCAGGCCGGAGTCAACCGTGGAAGTGTTTAAAGTCGCCATGGAAAAAGCCATTGGTGACAATACTCCTTGTCATTTATCCATACCTAAGGACATTTTCTTAAGCCTTGCTCATGATAATGAGATACCCGCACTGGGACGACCCTATCCGCCGGGGGTCTCAGGAAGCATAGAAGAAGCAATAAAAACCATAATCGCTTGCCAAAAGCCGATTATGATCACAGGTAAAAATGCTGTTCCTTATAAGGATAAGGTTTTTCAACTGGCAAGGCGCATCGGGGCGGGAATAATCCCGGCCCAGGGAGCAAGGGGAATTTACCCTGATACGCAAGATGTCCTTTTAGGCGGGTTGGGTGAGGCCCACATCCCTCCCCTTTTAAAACAATCAGATTGTGTTTTATTAATCGGGGCCAGTCCCTATGAACATAAATTTGTACCTTCCAATGTAAAAGTTGTACAAGTTGATACCCGTCCACAAAACCTGGCCCACCACCTGATGCCGCTCTCTCTCACGGGAGACATGGTATTAATCTTAGAGAGGTTGCTGGAAGGATTGTCATGTGCCATGCCGGATACCAGGTGGCAAGAGGAAATAAAAAAATACCACGATGCACACTTAGAAATGATAAGAATGGAAGCTAATCTTACTGAAGTACCTATTCTCCCGCAAAAAGTTGTTTCAGTTTTGAACGATATCCTTCCGGAAGACGCCGTTATTGCCATTGACTGCGGTGAATTCATGCACTGGTTTGACCGGGGATTTGTTGCCAAAAAGCAGCAGGTAATTATTTCTGATTACTGGCGCTGCATGGGAAGCGGATTGCCCTTCGGGCTGGGAGCTCAGGTAGCCCACCCTAATAGAAAGGTCGTGGTTTTAACAGGTGAAGGCGGCTTTATTATGACCATACAGGAGATAATAACCGCCGTTCGCTATTCATTACCGGTGCTAATCATCATTTTCAATAACAGCAAGTATCTACTGGAGAAACACCGGATGCAAAAGGAAGGTATGAATCCATTTGGAGTGGATGTTGAGGTGCCTGTCTTTGCTTCATTTGCCAAAACCTGTGGGGCGGAAGGAATCAGAGTAGATAAACCGGAAACTCTCAAGGATTTACTTGGCAGAGCGATGGTTCTTAACTGGCCGGTAGTAATAGATGTTATCGTAAGCGATGAAAAACCGGGCTTTATTTAATGGCTTGTTTTTTCGAATAAAATTTTTAAATATATGGAACGATTAACCTAAAGGTTATTTGTGAGGTGAAGTCATACTTATGTGGATCGGATGGCCAAAGGATATTAAATCCTTGGTGACTACCCCTATTAGGTGCTTTTAAAATCTTTAGATAAACCCCCCTCTTAAGGAATGTGAATTGAACCTAATAATTCGATATAATTAAAGAGCCCTATCATAGAACTCTAAGAGTTCACGTAAACTGGCACCTTTTTTCATAAGGTGTCAGCTCTGTTTTTAATTCGATCATAATTATAAAACAGGACACCAGAGGTTTCGTGACAACAGCAAGTGGATTCGCTTCCCACGCCGAAGGTTTTAACACAAACACCCAAAGAAACAATTTGCCAGGATGCAAAAAAAAAAATTTATCCATAAAGAATACCAGAACCTTTTATAATGATTCAGAGAATTGTTGGGATGCTTACATTTTTACTAAAATACATCGAATAAAGTGTTATAGTAACCATAATATCGTTGTATTTTTTGTAAAGAAGGGGTATGCTTACTGTGTGAGGTGATATCCCATGTATAGAACAGCAATAGAGGAACTGCATAAGTGGAAAGCGAAGCGAAACAAAAAGCCGCTCATTATCCGCGGCGCAAGACAGGTTGGCAAGACCTGGCTGATGAAGGAGTTTGGCAGGGTCGCCTTTGAAAAGACCGTCTACATTAGCTTCGACAACAACCAGCGTATAAAGGATTTATTTTCATCCGACCTGGATGTGGAACGGATCGTGACAGGGCTGGAACTCTATTCCGGCCAAAAGATCGACCCCGCAAATACTCTGCTTATTTTCGATGAAGTGCAGGAAGTGCCCAAAGCCCTGACTTCGCTCAAATATTTCAACGAGAACGCGCCGCAGTATCAAATCATGTGCGCCGGTTCGCTCCTGGGCGTCGCGCTGCATCAGGGGACGTCGTTCCCTGTGGGTAAGGTGGAGTTTTTAGACTTATATCCCTTGAGCTTCACGGAGTTTTTAAGCGCGATGGGCAAGGGGCAATATGTGGAGCTGCTGCAAAAAAGCGACTTCGATATGGCAACCACCTTCAAGCAAACCTATATCGACATGATCAAATACTATTGCTATGTGGGCGGTATGCCGGAGGTCGTACACAGCTTTTCCGAGAACAAGGATTTCGGTGAAGCGCGGGAAATACAACAACGCATTCTCGACGCCTATGAGCAGGATTTTTCCAAGCACGCGCCCCATGATGTTGTGCCGCGGATTAGAATGCTTTGGAACAGTATTCCCGCCCAACTCACCAAGGAAAACAAAAAATTCATTTACGGGCTTATCAAGGAGGGCGCGCGGGCAAAGGAATACGAACAGGCCATGCTTTGGCTGACCGATTGTGGCCTGGTCCATAAGGTGCATCGGGTGAACGCGCCCAGCCTACCGCTCAAAGCCTATGAGGATTTGAAATCCTTTAAGCTGTTTCTTGTTGACGTCGGCTTGCTTTCCTGTATGGTGCGCCTGAACCAAAGCACGCTTTTGGATGGCAACGAGCTTTTCAAGGAATTCAAGGGCGCGCTGACCGAGCAGTACGTCCTGCAGCAGCTCAAGACGCTCAAGGGTGTACAAACCTACTACTGGACAGCCAAGCGTGGTACCGCAGAGGTGGATTTCGTTATCGATACGGGCAACGCCATTATACCCATTGAGGTCAAAGCCGAGGTCAACCTGCAGGCGAAGAGTTTGAA
>DNIT01000168.1:0-2551 GCA_003489345.1 Pelotomaculum sp.
TGTCGCTTTCCTGGCTTATCGTTTCGTTTATCCTGGGGAAATTTTTAGTCAAGTACGGGGGAAAGGCCGTAACGCTGATATCTAATGCTGTTTTATTAATCAGCACATTATTACTGTCCACGTTGGGGATAAGTTCGCCAATCCTATTGGTGTTGATCTATGGTTTCATTATCGGTATAGCATTTGGCGGAGCTGTTACGGCTTTAACCATCATTATCCAGGATTCTGTGGAATATAACAAAAGAGGAGCTGCAATTGCGGCCAATTCATTGCTCAGGACGCTGGGCCAGACCATTGGCATCAGTGTATTCGGAAATATTTTTAACCTGTATATAACAAAATACTTTGTTCAGCAGGGGATTGAAGGCATAAATCCGAGTAATCTGTACCAGTCCTCCGCATCTCATGCCGCTCTCTCTACGGAGCAAATAAGGCTATCATTAAATAGTTCCATACATGTCCTGTTTATTATTTTTATTATTATCTCCTGCCTGTCTTTAATTTTATCAATCGTAATGCCTAACGTAATAGGAAAGGAGGTAGATGAGCGAAGAAGTTTAGAAAAATTGAAACAGTGTGACTTGCCCTCCCGGTGATTAGGCCATCTAAAATTAGTCTATTATTAAACTTAGTTTAATAATCAAATATGTTGGAAATTAAACTAAGTTTAGTATAATAGGGTCATCCTCTTTGGCAAGGGCCAGGGCAAAAAATTATTTGCCCTGCATCAAGTTCAATAGTACCTTGGGTGCCGGTTCTGTCGGTGATATAAAAGTATTGGCGAACTTCAGCAAGTGACTTGACCTTTACAAATTACCAAATTATAATAAATGCGAATGAGAACTATATGCATTTATCCGGGAAGCCCACATCTTTACGGGAGTGAGCCGATTTTTACCAAAATCGGCTTCTCCGTTTATAAGGGGGATTTTGTCGCCATCATCGGCTCGAACGGCACGGGGAAAAGCACCTTATTGCGTCTTATATTAGGAGAGCTTGCCCCGGCAACGGGACACATCCGGCTGTTGACCAGAATATACGCCAGTTCAAGGACTGGCCGAAATTCTGCTATGTGCCACAGGCCGGAGTACAGTCCATCGTCAATTTCCCCGCTACGGCGGAGAAAAGCGTAAAGGCAAATCTCAATTTTATTTTCACTATCCTGACAACCGGACTGTTCGTGGCTTATTATGCACGGTTAAAACCCGGAGGAACCATCTTACTGATAGGTGTCTTGTGTCCATTTTACTGATAAAAAAAGTACGGCCAGATTTTTATTTTCTGTGGATAAAACCCAGATATCAGTTAAATAAGCCAAAGAGGGTGAATATACATTGAAAGAGGTACAAAACGACTGGCCCGCAGGTATAAAAAAGACCAGACAACGTGAAAGCGTACTTCTGGTGCTTGAACATGCGGAGAAGCCTTTAAGCGCGACGGACATCTGCTCCGAAATTGAAAAAAACGGGGAATCCGCCTGGCTTTCTACCGTCTATAGGATATTGGAGCTTTTTGTGAAGAAGGGTGTGGTCGTTAAAATCTCCGTATTGAACAGTGACACGGCGGTTTACGAGTTGAACCGCTTTCAGCACAAGCATTACGCCGTATGTTTGAGTTGCCGCAAAATTGTGGCGATGGACAATTGTCCGATGGAGAGATTTATCCCGAAGATCCAGGATGCGGATTTCCACGTACTGGGACACAATCTTGAACTATACGGGTACTGTGGAAATTGTGACCCTAAATAATAAGGAGGATGCCAATGGCTACAGAAATATATATCATTGCGGGTTTCCTGGGAGCGGGGAAAACCACACTGATCCAGAAGCTGCTTCAACAGGCTTTTCAAAGGGACAAGGTCGTCCTGATCGAAAATGATTTCGGTGAAATCAGTGTCGATGCGGCCCTGCTCAAATCCGGCTCCGTTGAAGTAAGAGAGATCAATTCCGGGTGCATTTGCTGCAGCTTGTCGGGTGATTTTGTAAAAGCCATCAAAGAACTCCTGGAGCGCTTCCACCCGGATAAAATTGTTATCGAACCGTCCGGTGTCGGTAAACTGTCGGACATCCTCAAGGCTTGTTCAGACCCGCAGATTCAACCCCTTGCCAAAGTGAAGGCCAAAATTACGGTGGTAGATGTGAAACGCTGCAAACTATATCTTGACAACTTCGGCGAGTTTTTTGAGGATCAGATTCAACATGCCGACACCATCCTGTTGAGCCGTACCGGGGATTTCCCCGACAAGGTAAGCGAGGCCTGCCAATTGGTGCAAAGCCTGAATGCGCAGTCCCCTATCCTTGCAAAGCCCTGGAGCCAACTGACGGCTGCCGAGATGTTATTGCCACGGCATGATCAGCATGACCAGGAAGAACCCTGCGGTCACGGACCCGGGTGCGGGTGCCGACGTCAGGGCGTACAGAACCGTGCGGAACACGGCCGCAGCCACCATGGCAGCCACGCCCATGATCATGCGGCTGAAGATATTTTTGACACCGTTACCATCCGGACCAAACGGGTATTTAGTATGGAGGATCTAAAGACAAGCCTGTTG
>DNIT01000168.1:2715-4792 GCA_003489345.1 Pelotomaculum sp.
CGGATATGTGAATCTGCAGTATCTCCCCGGAGACATCAGGCTCACCAGCTGTGCCACCCACGGCGACATGCTGTGCATCATAGGACGGAATCTAAACCGGCAGGAGCTTTGCGACCTCTTTGGCGGGGAATGATGCGATGGCGATACCGGTTTATGTAGTCACCGGTTTTCTGGAGGCCGGGAAAACAACATTTTTAAATCATCTGCTGAACAGGCGCGACTGGCAGGACGTCAGGATGCTGGTCCTCCAGTTTGAAACCGGTGAGGAGGAATTTCACAGCCGGTATCACAACTGCTATGGCATCGCCTTCCCCAAGAAAGCGCTGGAGCAGCAACCAAAGCAAATCATCGAGCATCTCCGCAGCCATATCCAAGACTACGAAGCGGATGAAATTTGGATCGAGTGGAACGGGGTTGTTCCCTTTTCTTACTTGCAGGCTTTGCTTTTGCATTCCTCGCTGCGCAGCCTGTGTAAAATCAGGAAAGTGATCCACTTAGCAGACGCGGCGAACATAGAAAACCTGCTGGGCAGGACGGGAGGCGCTCTGCCCGAGCAGATTGCCAATAGTGATTTTGCCATCCTGCGCAATGTGCATTCGGCAAATACGTTTAAACGAATACGGAGAGTCTTGCATGGTATTAACCCCGGCATTAAGCTCTATGAAATAACGTCGTATAACGCTTTATACAAGCAGCTTTTTGGGAAAAAAGAACACCCGGTCAACGTGTTCTTTCTGTTGGTCACCCTGATTATTGCCTTGCACCTTGCCGTCAAACCGATTTTGGAGCAATGGCAAATCCCGCTCAATACCATCATCAATGTATTTTTGGGGATCATTCTGCAAGCCGTTCCGTTTTTGCTCATTGGCGTATTGCTTTCCTCCGCCATACAGGTATTCATTCCGCAAAGGTCCATTGAACGCCGATTTCCCAAATCAATTGGTCCGGGAATGCTGGTGGCGATCCTGGGCGGTTTTTTTCTTCCGGTTTGCGACTGTGCTTCCATCCCCATTTTCAGAAGCCTGGTGAAAAAAGGGATTCCACTCCCGGTGGCCGTTACCTTTCTGACGGCTACGCCGGTGATCAATCCGGTGGTCATTTTGTCAACCTATTACGCGTTTGGCGGCAACCTGGCGATTGTGACGGAGCGCGTGGGCCTGGGGATTATCGCCGCTATTTTAATCGGGCTTATCTTTGCCATCCGGCCGGCGCAAGGCCATGTCTTATCCGGCGGAACGCTTGACAGGCTGATGTGCAGCTGCGGCTGCTATGAGGACTTGGATTCCATCACCACTTTTATAGGGAAAGCCGGCTTGTTCATCCGTCATTCCCAGGCGGAATTTTTTAGTGTGGGAAAGTATTTGGTTATCGGCGCCTTTATCTCTTCCCTTTTTCAGACCATGGGGCGGGGCATATTCACCACTGTGCAGAACGGCGCAGACTTGGCGGTTTCCATCATCATCATGATGGTTATGGCCTTTGTCCTCTCCTTGTGCTCGTCTTCCGATGCTGTTGTGGCGCGCAGCTTTGCCAGCCAATTCCCGCCGGGCGCGATTATGGGGTTTTTAGTGTTTGGGCCGATGATGGATATTAAAAACGTGATGATGCTCTCCTCCGGATTTTCCAAGCGTTTTATCGGCAAACTATTGTTAACGGCGTTTACGGTATGCTTCGCCCTGGTCTTTCTATTTTTTGGTCTGGGAGGGATGTAAATATGCAAGCAAGAGCCTTTAATCCTCAGATTTTTTTAGAGCTCCTATGCTATTCGACTTTTGGGGGATTGATGTTTCATTTGGTAGACAGCGAGAAATATCTTTCCTATGTCACGCCCAGAATGAAGCCCTATCTTTACTTCACCGCAATCGTAATGCTGATATGGGCCTGTGTGGGGCTTGGCAGGCTGTTTCGTCCCCAGCACAAGATACGCTCTGCCCATTGCTTTGTACTGGTGTTCCCCATTTTACTTCTCTTGCTTCCCCATAATCCTCTCAGCACCGCCGATCTTTCCGACAGATACATTGGCGGAAAGACTTTTTCCGGCTTTACCGCTTCCACGGGTATCCCGGCGGAGAGTCCT
>DNIT01000168.1:5003-7975 GCA_003489345.1 Pelotomaculum sp.
GATCCAAAAGCCGGCGCGCTGCAAGATGAAGATGCCGCCAACCTGCCCGGTTTGGATATAAAAAATCAGAAAATCACGGTAGCAAATGAGGATTTTGGCCTGTGGCTTTCCGAAATCTATATCAACATGGAGAAATATAAAGGGTATCAGGTCATTATGACAGGGTTTGTTTTCAGGAACCCTGAAATACTCAAAGAGGATGAATTTATACCCGCTCGTCCGATGATGTCCTGCTGTGCTGCAGATTTAGCGCCTGCCGGGCTGGTTTGCAAATATGACAAGGCTTCCGAACTGAAAGCGGATTCATGGGTAACGGTTGAAGGTACCCTCTATATAGGGGAATATGAATATGGTGGTGTGAAATATGATGATCCGCAGGTTGCTGTAACGAAAATTACGCCCGCAGAGGCGGTGGAGGGCTACGTATATCCATATTAAATGATGCAAAACCAGGGAGAACGATCACATTTAAAAAAACACTTGTTTTTTCAATTATTTTGCTATATATTGTATAATAAGGTATGTATGAAGCATACCGCTGTTTTTATATCCTTTAAATACAATTGAATCTCTGGAGCACAACTTTCGTAGAGTTGATTTGGAGCATGAAGGTCCTTATTATTGAGGGCCTTTTTTTATGTCCCGTTTCATTAAGCGGGAACTGAGCAAACTTTATAACCATTTTTAAGGAGGAAAACATGAAGAAAAAACTACTTGTAACACTGTGTCTGGTTGCCCTTTCCTTATCGGCCCTGGTTGGTTGTGGCGGTAAAGACAACAGTACGTCTTCCACATCGGGAAAAGACAGTGTCATTATAGCAATGGATGTGGAATCCGAACCTGCCGCTGGTTTTGATCCTATTATGGGCTGGGCTGCCGGCGAACACACCCATGACCCTTTGTTTCAAAGCACTTTGCTGGTAACCAAAGATGACCTCACCATTGACTGCGATCTTGCTACGGAATATACTGTTGCAGCAAACGGCCTCACTTGGACTTTTAAAATTCGTTCCGACGTAAAATTTACCGATAGCGTGCTCCTTACCGCAAAAGATGTTGCTTTTACCTATAACAACGCTATGAAACAGGCGACCGAGACAGATTTATCCATGTTGGACTCCGTGGAAGCCATCGATGATACCACCGCAGTTTTTCACTTGAACACCCCGTATTCCGCCTTTGCTTATATTGCCGCCGTGGTCGGCATTGTTCCTGAACACGCTTATGATGCCGCAACTTATGGTCAAAAACCTATCGGTTCCGGCCGCTATATCTTAAAACAATGGGATAAAGGCGAACAGGTAATTTTGGAAGCCAATCCGGATTATTACGGCGAAGAAGCCAAAATTAAGAAAGTCACCATCGTTTTCATGTCGGAAGACGCGTCCTACGCTGCGGCTAAAGGCGGCCAGGTGGATGTGGCCTATACGGGGCCCGCTTATACAGTGAACCCCATCAGCGGTTATGATATCCTGTCTTTTAACTCTGTTGATGTTCGTGGAATCAATCTTCCTTGCCTTCCTGCGGGGAACAGAACCGCTGCCGATGCCACTGGAGCAACCTTTCCCGCCGGCAATGACGTCACCTCCAACCGGGCCGTTCGTCAGGCCATTGCCTGTGCCATTGACCGGGAGGCTTTGGTAAAAGATGTTTTGTATGGTTATGGTTCCGTAGCTTACAGCGACTGCATCGGTGAGCCCTGGGAAAATGAGGCCATGAAAGTGGCATATGATCCCGCCAGGGCAAAATCTATTTTGGAGGCAGACGGCTGGACCTTGAACGCGGACGGCATTTATGAGAAAAACGGTTTAAAAGCGGAATTCGACCTCCTCTATATTGCTTCCAATTCCGCCCGTACCGGCATTGCCATGGCGGTGGCAGAAATGTTAAAAGCAGTGGGCATTCAGGTGAATCCCGTCGGCTCAAGCTGGGATCAGATTACCAGCCTGTATTATGAAACTCCTCATGTGTTTGGCGCCGGCATGCATTCACCGGCCGGTCTCATAAGCCATTATTATTCAGGCAAGAACGGCGCTTCCTATTCCAACCCCAGTGTGGATCAATACATCCGGCAGGCTCTGGCGACTCCTTCTGTGGAGGATTCCTATGAATATTGGGAAAGAGCCCAATGGGACGGTACTACCGGCGTCACTCCGGCCGCTGATTCGCCCTGGGTATGGCTGGTGGAAGTCAAACATATCTATTTCACCAGAGAAAATTTGCATGTTGTCGACAATAAAATCCATCCCCACGGCTATGGCTGGACCATTGCCAACAATGTTGACCAATGGTATTGGGATTAACGGGGATTATTTTTTCTGATGGGGTGTGCTTATGAAGGCAGGGCTGCCTTCCGGCGTTATTAAATATGTCGGTAAAAGCATCATAAAAGTGATTTTTCTTTTGCTTGCTGTGAGCCTCCTTTCTTTCATCCTGGTTTCATCATCCCCGGTGGATCCAGTCCGTGCCTATGTGGGTGAAGTTGGCATGGCCAACCTGGGTGAAGAAAGCTTAGCGAAATTGGAAGCCTATTTTGGTTTGAATACGCCGCCGGCTGAGAGATATTGGAACTGGCTTACGGGCTTTATCCGGGGGGATATGGGAGCATCCTTAATCTATCGGCAGCCCGTCGCCGATGTCGTTGGTGTCAAATTCATGAACTCTTTGCTGCTGATGATTACGGCATGGATTTTTTCGGGGATTTTGGGGTTTATTCTTGGCATTATGGCCGGCTTATATCGCGGCCGATGGATAGATAAACTGATCAAAGGGTATGCCTTGCTGCTTGCCAGTACCCCAACCTTTTGGCTGGCTCTGGTTTTTCTGATGATCTTTTCCGTCTGGCTGCAAATTTTCCCCATAGGCTTAAGTGTTCCCATCGGTGTGGATGCAGCGGCGGTGACGATTTCCGACAGCCTCAAGCATTTCATATTACCTGCTTTGACCTTGAGCGTGGCGGGAGTAGCCAACAT
>DNIT01000181.1:0-316 GCA_003489345.1 Pelotomaculum sp.
CGTCCCCCTGCTTCCCCCTGCTTCCGTTTCTTGCTCAGCTACCAGAGTTCTTATATTTTTCACAGCTCTCGATCAGTCTTGTGGCCGTATCCGGACAGCCGGCAAAATGCAGATGAACGTACGAAGCCAAAATATTCGCAGTTATTACGCCGTCCTGCCAGGCGGTTTGCTCTCCCCATTTGGTCAGGCGGTAAGCTCTTTGATATTCCCGTCCAAGCTCCAGCGTCGAATAGTGAAATTCATGACCGCGCAAAGAATCGCCCCGGCTGCATATGATGTTGTCATCCAGGGCTTTAGCGGTGATGTAACCGAGACC
>DNIT01000181.1:498-20649 GCA_003489345.1 Pelotomaculum sp.
CTGCAGCAGCCGTCAATGAGGCCTGCCGCGGGGTACCTGCGGTTGTTAAAGTCTGCAATGGATGTGGTCAGGTACATTAAGCCGCCGCATTCAGCATATACGGGCATGCCGGAGGCGACCGCGGCTTTCAAGTCTTTCTGGAAAAGGGTGTTGTGGGACAGTTCTTCAAGGAACATTTCCGGGAAGCCCCCCCCAATATAGAGGCCATGCAGGTCGGCAGGCAGTCCTTTCCCGCTCAGCGGACTGCACGGCACCAGTTCAGCACCAAGTGCTGTAAGCAGGTCAAGGGCGTCCTGGTAATAAAAATTAAAACCCCGGTCCTGCACCAGACCCAGCCTTACCCGGCGCTCACCGGGCATATCCGGAAAAAGGCGCCTGCCAGGTTTCGGCAAGCTTACTGTTTCCCCTGCCAGGGCGATCAGACGGGCAAAATCGATCCCTTCCTCCACAGCTTGCTGCATTGCTGTCAAGTGTTCCGGCAATCTTGATTTTTCCGTGGTTGGCAAAAGCCCCAGGTGTCTTTCCGGGAGCTGGATATCCGGTTGCCGGTAAACATAGCCGACAACCGGGAGCCGGCAGTTCGACTCAATTGCTTCTTTTAATATCCGGTAGTGCCTCAGGTTGGATACGCGGTTAAGGATTACGCCGCAGATGTCGACGGCAGGGTCCATCTGTTGATAGCCTAAAACAACCGCGGCGGCGCTGCGCGCCATGGAACGGGCGTCAAGGACCAAAATTACCGGGGTCGCAAGGATTTTGGCCACATGGGCGGAACTGCTGTTAGCAGTCGCGCCGATCCCGTCATATAGTCCCATAACTCCCTCAATAATGGATATATCGGCGTCTACCGCTGCGCGAATAAAAAGTTCCCGCAACGTTTCTTCCCCCAGCATCCACCAGTCCAGGTTGCGGCACATACGACCGGTGACAGCGTTATGATATCCCGGGTCAATGTAGTCGGGACCCACCTTAAAGGGTTGTACGTTTAAACCGCGCTTATTTAGCGAGGCCATGATAGCTGTGGATAAGGTGGTTTTCCCCACCCCGCTGTTGGTACCGGCAATCAGTAGCCTGGGTATGCTTGGCATGAGGTCGCTCCTATGTCAGCAGGTACCAGCCCGCAAGGCCCAGACCTGCTGTTAAAGTTGCTGTTACGTACATAATCTTGACGGTTTGCAGAATATGAAACGGTTTGAGAGGAGTCAAATCCTCCCCCAGGTAGGCCCTGAAAGAAGGGCTGCCCTGGTAGTAATTCAGTCCGCCCAATCTTATCTCCAGTGAACCGGCAACGGCAGCCTCGGGAATGCCGCTGTTGGGGCTGGGGTGGCTGGAAGAGTCTCTGCGCATCGACGAGATTGCCCCTTTGGTGTTCATCCCGAGCAGCCAGGAAGCTGCCGGGATCAGAAAGCCGGTGATTCTTGCCGGGACATAATTGGCTATGTCGTCAAGGCGGGCGGAGGCTTTGCCAAAGTTTATATAGTGTTCATTTTTATAGCCCAGCATCGAGTCCAGGGTATTGATTGCCCGGTAGGCCATAGCCAGTGGAGCGCCGCCCAGCAGGGCATAAAAAACGGGTGAGACAATTCCGTCAACAATATTCTCGGCGATGGTTTCAACCGTGGCCCTGGTGACGTCAGCGGCATCCATTTGCTCCGTGTCCCGTCCGACAATCCATCCCACCTTGCGGCGGGCTTCGGCCAAATCGCCCTTTTGCAAAGAGTTGTAAACATCACAGGCTGCCACGGCCAGGCTTCTAGCTGCGATGGTGGTGTAAATAATCCAAACGGTAAGGCCACAGCCAAACCAGTAGTGTATTGCATAGGCCCCCCTGACCAAGCAGGCGGTTACCAGCCAGCTGCCCCCGGCAACTATAACCGCCACCAGAGCGCCGCATACCTGCAGGGCCGCGGGACCCTTGAAAAAACGCCGCACCCCCGCTTCCAGGCAGGAGATAACCTTGCCGATTAAAACCACCGGGTGGGGCCAGCTATGCGGGTCTCCCAAAACCAGGTCCAGCAGGTAGGCGGCAAACACAAAAAGTCCGGCGTTTACAGGCATTTCAATTTACCCATGGCAGAAAGGTCCCTCCAGGCCAAGCAGGCCATAAATCTTTTCCATAGCCAGACTGCTCCGGACAACCGCTGCCAGCTTGTCAAAATCTCTCTCCCTCTGCTCACGGACCAAAAGGGTACCCGAGTCCGGCAGGGGTTCAAGTCCTTTTCTTCTGCGCAAAGTGTTAATCAGACGCCTGCGGAAGGAATCACTGTCAAAGATACCGTGGATATACGTGCCGAAAACAAGGCCGTCCGGGCTTACAGCCCCGTCTGGGAAGAAAACCTTTTCCCCCGAGCGTACCAGTATGGTAAAGGCGGGCCTCACGTCCGGGGCCAGTTCGGTCCTGCCCATATGGATCTCGTAACCGTTGATCCTGGTGTCTGAGGCTTCATAAAGAAAAAGCCCGGAACCGGCAACTTCAGCCTCCACCTGGGTGGTGATTTTTTCCGGAGCAAAAGTGGTTGAAGTGTCCAGGAGCCCAAGCCCGTCCAGGCGTGGAATTTCAGACTCGGTATGCAAAGGGTCGTTTAGCTCCCTACCCAGCATCTGAAAACCACCGCAGATGCCGATGACCGGGGTTCCCTTACGGTAAAAGGCAACGATCTGCGCCGCTAATCCGGAGCGGTTCAGGAACGCCAGGTCGCCGATGGTATTCTTGCTGCCCGGCAGGATGATTAAATCCGGCTCACCCAGACTGTTTCCCTTGCTTACGTACCGGAGCCTGACGTCAGGCTCGTCCTCCAGCGGGTCAAAGTCCGTGAAATTGGAGATGTGCGGTAGATTAACAACCGCTATATCAACCCAGCCCTGTTCTTCGACCAGTTCGGCGCGGCTTCTATCCTCAGGTATGGTATCCTCCTCCTGAACCCTGAACCCCTGAAAATAAGGGACCACCCCGATTACCGGTTTACCGGTTTTCTCTTCTAAAAATTTCACCGCAGGTTGAAAGAGGCTGATATCACCGCGGAATTTGTTGATAATAATGCCGCACACACGCGCGCGGTCGTCGGGAGCTATCAGTTCCAGGGTGCCTACTACTGAGGCCAGGGCCCCCCCTTTATCAATATCGGCTACGAGCAAAACCGGTGCTTGCGCCATCCTGGCGATACGCATGTTGACAATTTCGTGCTCCTGAAGATTGACCTCAGCCGGACTGCCGGCGCCTTCGATCACCACCATATCATTTGCCGCAAGCAGCCGGTTTAGAGCCCCTTCGATTATTTCCAGGGCTTTAGGCGCGTAATCCGTATGGTAACGCATGGCGGACAGGTTGCCCACAGGCTTGCCCAGGACTACCACCTGGGACGATGCGTGTCCGGTAGGTTTGAGCAGGATCGGGTTCATATCTACAGAAGGGTCCAGACCCGCAGCTTCAGCCTGCACCACCTGCGCCCGCCCCATTTCACCGCCGTCTCTGGTGACAAAGGAATTCAGGGCCATGTTCTGTGACTTAAAAGGGGCGACACGGTAACCATCCTGTTTAAAAATGCGGCAAAGCGCAGCAACCAGGACGCTTTTGCCTACGTGTGAAGCTGTTCCCTGAATCATGATCGTCTTGGCCGACATAATCAATCACTCCATTTTTGCTCTGTCAGCGACTTAATCTCCAGAGGAAGACCGGCTATTGTTAAGTAGACCTGATCCGCTTTTGCGGCCAACAGCTGATTGACCTTTCCTGCCAGATCTCGGAACGTCCTGCTTATGGGATACTCCGGAACCAGGCCCAACCCGACTTCGCTTGAAACGATAATCAGGTGTTGGCCCTGGTGAATCGTTTCGGCTGCGGCTTGGGCCTGCTCAAGGATATATTCCTGCTTTTCAGCAGTCGCAGTTCCGCTGCGTTGCAGGTTTTCTGCCAAAAGAAGATTGGTAAGCCAAAGGGTGACGCAGTCCAGAAGAAACACGTCGCCCTGCTTTCCTTTTTTCAAAACCCCAAGGATATTTGTCGGTTCTTCAAACGTGATCCAAGATGCAGGTCTTCGTTCCTGGTGCAGTTTGACCCTTTCAGCCATTTCCGGGTCTTGTATTGCAGCCGTGGCAATATATTTAACAGTCCCTCCAAGCCGTGAAGCTATTTTCTCCGCCAACTCGCTTTTACCGCTGCGGGCTCCTCCCAATACCAGGATAAGTTTTCCTTTCATAGTCCACCAGCCGATCAATGCTCTAAATAAATTTTCCCTTGGCGACCTGCGGGCTTACAAATAAAAGCCCCGCCTCCTTAAAGGAATGGGGTTTGTGTGAAGCAATTTTACCCGCCGCCCCCTTTACCTCGAAGGATATCCGGTCGTTACCCGCAGGCAGGTATCCTGGCTTCCGTTTACCCACATTTACTCCCTTAAGCCCGGCCGGGCATTAAAGCGCTGTGCGCGTAACCGGTTACAGCGGCGGGACCGCTCAGGTATCGCACCTGATTCCCCAATTACACCCAAAAGGGCGACTGCGGCAATTTAATTTTTCATATTCCACATCATCTACCATTATCCTGCAGAGCAAGAACTATTTATCATGCAATAATATCCTTTACCTTTTTAACCAATTCCTCAATCAGGTGCGGTAACGGCTCAGCCTTTAAACCGACGATATCAATGCCGGAGCGGCTAAGCGGCAGGAGCACCTTGCGGGCGGGACTGGAAGCAATGGCTTCCGCCATTTTGGGAGTCAACTCGCCCAGCATGGCGTTTGGAAACAAAATGCTGATTGGCCCGACAATGATGTCAACCCGTAGAGCATTGTAGAGTACGGCATTTTCACCGGTTGCTCCTTCGTTGGCGCCTGCCCGCAGCATTACGGAAGTAGCCAGGGCATTGGTTCCAAGGGCCAAAAACTCAATATTTTCAGGTAATTCCCGGCGCAGTCTTTCAGTAAGGTGTTTGCCTATACCTCCACCCTGCCCGTCAATCACGGCTATTCGCACTAAAAACCGCCGCCATTCATAATATTTGTAATATATAGCATTATACCATATATGACCAAAAAAAAGACCCCCCGGGGTCTACCGCTTGTCGATTAAACATTAAACAAGGCGTATTATGCCAATATTAACAGTTATTGCCATCCTGTGTATATATCTGTGGATAGATTATTCATTTGTGAAAATTTTGAGAGGCGCCATCCTGAAGTTTTGACTCCAACTCCATTATCTGCCTGTTTTTATGTAATAACCGCTGGGCATAGCGATAATTGTTATGTTGGAGTTTACGGTTTTCCCTTTCCAGGCGGGACAGAAATCCAGCTTTATCCTTTTCAATTTTTTCAATCAAGTTCATGAGTACTCTCCGGCTTAACCTGAGCTGTTCAACTTTTTCCTCAAGCTCAAGGACCCTATCCTTGAGAAACTCAACATCTATCCTTTCTTCCACGGCGGCATCTCCTCACCAGGTGTTTCAATCCTAGTATATGCCGGCTTGCAGGCCAATAGACATTTGGAGCAGGTTCCCTCACTCAGTGATTAATTAAAGGAAATTAAAATTTTGACCAATCCGCTGTACTGCTTCAACCAGCAAGATTTCGTCTTTTACCAGGGCAATCCTGACGTAACCCTCCCCCATCTCACCAAAAGCAATACCGGGAATAACAATTATACCGGCTTTTTCCAGCAGGTCGGCGGCAAAAAAGCTGGAGGAAGTATAGCCGCGTGGAATTGGCGCCCATAAAAACATGGACGCACTGGGCTTGGGGATCTGCCAGCCCAACCTGGCCAGTCCGTCAACAAGCACATCGCGGCGCCTTTGATAGGTGCGGGCATTCTCTTTGACGCATTCCTGCGGACCGGTCAGGGCCGCTACGGCAGCTTCCTGGACAGCAAAAAACACCCCGTAATCAATGTTGGATTTGACCAAGGCCAGGCTGGATACTGCCTTTTGATTGCCTACGGCAAAGCCAACTCTGCAGCCGGCCATATTGTAAGTCTTGGAAAGCGAGTAGAACTCAACTCCCACCTCTTTTGCGCCGGGGACTTCCAAAAAGCTCATCGGTTTAAAACCGTCGTAGGCCAGTTCGGCGTAAGCCACATCATGACAGACGAGGATGTCATATTTGCGCGCAAACTCTACCACCTGCATAAAAAATTCCCTATCAGCTGAAACGGCAACCGGATTATTGGGGTAATTAAGCCACATCATTTTGGCCCTGGCGGCAATTTCCTCCGGGATTTGGGAAAGATCAGGCAAAAACCGGTTTTCCGCCAGGAGGGGAAGAGGATAGATTTCGCCCCCTGCCATCTGAATGCCGAAGCTGTAAATCGGGTATCCAGGATCGGGCACCAGGGCCAGATCTCCCGGGTCGACATAAGCCATGGCCAAATGAGCGAGACCATCCTGGGAACCCATCAGCACCAGGATCTCGCGGTCAGGGTCAAGGTCGACATGAAAGTGTTTTTTATACCAGCCAGATAAAGCCTCATGCAGGCGGGGTGTCCCACCCAGGGAATACGAATAATTTTCCGGGTCGCCGACAGCTTTGCGGAGAGCCTCAACAATGTGGGGTGCAGGGGGTCGGTCGGGACTGCCCACTCCAAGGTTGATAACTTCTACGCCTCTGGCCTCAACAGTTTTTTTGCGTATTTCCATCTCATTAAAAACGCCTGAAGACAGGCTTTGCATTCTCCTTGCTATGTTCATCATTACCTCCCGAATTCAAAAAGCGCACGCTCTTTTTGCTTTTAAAGCCTCCACTACGCCGTAAGGCACGGCAACCAAACCCAGTCTGCCTTCGGCATAGCGCTCCGGACCGTGATAGTCCGAACCGCCCGTGGCAATTAAGCCTTTTCTGCGAGCCAGCCTCTCATAATAACCGGCCAGTTCCCTGTCGTGCGCCGGATGATGGGCCTCCAGACCGGCGATTCCTGCTTTTATCAACTCATCTAGCAACTCTTCAAGCGGCGCTTGATCGCTGAGCAGGCCGGGGTGAGCCAGCACCGCAACCCCTCCGCAAGCGCGGATCAGATGGATCGCCTCTGCCGGAGTGAGTCTGACGCGGGGTACGTAAGCCGGTCGCCCGTACCCAATATAAAGCTCAAAAGCCTCGGACATAGTCTTTACCCTACCTGTTTCCACCATGGCTG
Source organism: Pelotomaculum sp. (assembly GCA_003489345.1). Taxonomy (GTDB): domain Bacteria; phylum Bacillota; class Desulfotomaculia; order Desulfotomaculales; family Pelotomaculaceae; genus Pelotomaculum_C. Next base: position 7,616 of record DNIT01000181.1, read on the forward strand.
CGGCAAGGTGGGGGCGGCCCAGCGAACCATTGCCTGCAATAGCCCGGACCCGGTCAAGGTTAACCGGAAAGCCTAAATCCTGCAATCTTTTTACCATGTTTTCCATGCGCAGTTCCCGGTCACTGCGCATAGACGAAAGCCTTGCCAGAAACTCCCGGTCTTGCGTGTCGACCAGGTAGCCTAATATATGGACTTCCTGACCGTGGTACTCCGAGCCAAGCTCAATACCGGGTATTATTTCAAGGTTATGCTGTCTGCCGGCTGTTATAGCAGGCTCAATTCCTTCTAGGGTGTCATGGTCTGTAATGGCTATTGCGCCCAGGCCCATTGCTTTTGCCTTTGCTGTGACTTCAGCCGGACTCTCCGTACCGTCTGAATAATTGGTATGGACATGCAGGTCAACCTCCATTAACATCACCGCCCTTTGAAACTTCGACATTATTTATTTTAAAACCTGCCCGATTACTCTTAAAAAATTTTCACCAATTATTTTTTTAACATCTCCGTCACAGTATCCTCTCTCGATTAGGCCTGCGGTTAAAGCAGGCCAGCAGGAACAATCCTCCAATCCTATCGCCGGGGTACCTGTACCGTCAAAGTCAGATCCAAGCCCCACACAATCTATACCGCCGACAGCTGCGGCGTGGTCGATGTGATCAAGCACCTCTTTCAGGGAAGGCGTCCCCCCACCTAAAAAGTCCGGTACCAGGGTGATCCCCATCACCCCGCCATTTTCAGCAAGCAATCTGATTTGTTCATCACTCAGGTTGCGGGGGTGGTTGCAGAGAGCTTTGCAATTGGAGTGTGACGCGATAACCGGATGACTGGAATATTGCAGGACGTCCCGGTACCCTTCTTCCGACAGGTGGGAGACATCTATCAGGACGCCCAGGCGGTTTAGTTCTTCTACCACGTTGAAGCCAAAAGCGGTTAAGCCTGTGGTTTCCGTTGCGCTGACCCCGTTACCCAGTTCATTGCGGTTATTCCAGGTCAAGGTAAGGCCGCGTACGCCCAAAATATAAAGTTGCCCCAGGACCCCGGTGCTGCCTTGCAGGCATTCGCCGCCCTCCACGGTGAGCAGGGCGGCGACTTTGCCGGAATTGCAGGCCCGGTATATTTCGTTCAGATTTTTGACATGCTGGACATCTTTTGTATTTTCAGCCATTTCTTCCAGAAAAATATCAACCAGTTCCAGGGCCCGCTTCAGCGGCTCTTGTTTGTATTCCGGAGAGATAAAAGCGGCAAAGAACTGCAGTTTTACTCCCCCCATCTTTAAGCGAGGCAAGTCCAGATGGCCGCGGCCGGTTAACTGACCAAGGCGTCTGTTTTGCTCCGGCAGCACGGCCAAGGTGTCGCAGTGGGCGTCTACCACCACACTCTGCCTGTGCAGTTCTGCCGCTCTTTTATGAACCTGATTGACCAAGAGCCAATTCCTCCGTAAATATAATAAACCTGTTTATCCTTTTGAATAAACAGGTCCCGGTTAGCTGGCGGATGAATACATACGCTTACCTGGGTTCGACGATCAGCTTGATTGCTGTTCTTTCTTCCCCGTCAATGATGATATCGGTGAATGCCGGAATACAGATCAGGTCAACACCACTTGGCGCCACAAAGCCTCTTGCAATTGCTACAGCTTTTACTGCTTGGTTGAGTGCGCCCGCTCCAATGGCTTGCATTTCGGCACAACCACGTTCCCGGAGCACACCTGCCAAGGCGCCAGCGACAGAGTTTGGGTTGGATTTTGCTGAAACCTTTAATACATCCACTCAAGCAACCTCCTTCATGACTGTGATAGATTTGTTGTCCCGAACTCCCTGTAAGAAATTATATTCGCTAATGGCTGGAAAATTCCTTTTGAGAAGACTTAAATAAAAACTCGCCGCTAATTATTGAAATAGTTTATTCGTAATTTTGGATCCGCACGATAGAAGAAGCCTCGCCATTATACTCATCAATTTCCAGTACAGCTGCGTTAAACTGGTAAGGTCCATTTGCTGTTTCAAAGCGTTGAGGCATTTGGGAAATGAATTTGTCAATAACAATTTCCTTTTTTACACCAATCACCGAATCTCGCGGGCCGGTCATGCCCAAATCAGTAAGGTAGGCTGTGCCGCCGGGTAAAATGCGTTCATCGGCAGTCTGAATATGGGTATGCGTTCCCACGACAGCAGATACCCTGCCAGCCAGATACCAGCCCATGGCTACCTTCTCCGAAGTGGCCTCGGCATGAAAATCAACCACAACAATGTTCGTTGTTTTCTTTATTCTGGCTAAAACTTCATCCGCTTTGCGGAAAGGGCAGTCAATAGCTTGAAGGAAAACCCGCCCGGCCAGGTTGATTACACCAACTTTAAACTTCCGGCGGGTTTCGAATATGTTCGCTCCGGCGCCCGGTGTACCGGGCGGGTAGTTGGCCGGCCTGACGATTCTTTTCTCATGATCAATGTAGTCAACGGCATCTTTGATATTCCAGACATGGTTGCCCATGGTTAGAACGTCAACCCCGGATGCAAACAACTCCTGAGCAGTTTCCCTGGTAACACCGGCACCACCGGCCGCATTTTCCCCGTTAGCGATAACCAAATCAAGGTTAAATTCCCTTTTTAAGTCTTCCAGGTTAACCTTAACGGCCCGACGACCCGCACGCCCGACCACATCTCCTATCATCAGCAGGCGCAAAAGCCTAAAACCCCCACTCATTTATTAAAAACAAGCACCCTGCCTTCCTCACGAAAGGCAAAAAGAGATTTTTCCTGTTTTGAGCACTTGATATTCTCAAGCATGTGTTCAATTAATTCATCCTGCGCAATTAGATCTTCTTCGACTAACTGTTCATTGTCTTCCGTCACCAGGTTGGTATGGAGGTACTGGTGAAAGAGATCCACCATGAGCGTGATCTCTTCCTGAGCCAGGGTATCTACGTCCCTCTGTATTTCGATCATGGTCAAGTTGCTGCAAATCTGGTGATCCAAAGAGACAAATTTAGGCTCCTTGCCTTCCAGTAAATTATATACTTCAATACTGTCCATGAGCTTATCGCGCAGGTTGTCCAATTCATTTTTACCAAGCACCTGCGAATATATAAAGGTAAATTTAAGCAAATGATTTTCAGGATCAAAATTAACGGTAGCTACTTCAGGATATCTGACTAAAATTGAAATCAACAGGCCAACGCTGTCTGTAACATTACCCCTGTTGCCCTTGTACCGGAATGCCAAAAGTGTCACCTTCCTTATGACCTGCGCAATATGTAGAGATTCTGTTTGGGATAGAATTTTCCTGCTTTTTTTTCTTATCGCGAGCTTAAAATATCTAGGAATGTTGGATAAATAAGCACGCCTTTGAATAATTCCCGGCATTCGTTAACATAAGCCAGGCCTCTTTACCTATATTCTCACTGACCAGAAAAAAGTTGTCAACAACCCCGTCCCCCTGTCAGACCTCAGACTCAAAAAAAAACGGCCGATTTGGCCGATAGTTAAACGCTCAATCCTACTTAAGATATTACAGGCAGCTGTTTGCCGGAAGTTATTTGGCGTATTCTACCACCCTGGTTTCCCTGATGATGACAACTTTAATCTGCCCGGGGTAGTCCAACTCGCCTTCTATCTTTTTGGTAATATCCCGGACCAAACGAACGGCCCCCAGGTCATCCACTTTATCCGGCTTGACCATGATGCGAACCTCGCGGCCAGCCTGAATGGCAAAGGATTTTTCAACGCCATCAAAGGAGTTGGCGATTTCTTCAAGTTTAGTTAAACGCTTGATGTATGCTTCCAAAGTTTCACGGCGCGCGCCCGGCCGGGCCGCGGAAATTGCGTCGGCCGCCTGGACCAGCACCGCGACAATGGTCTGGGGCTCTTCATCGCCGTGGTGGGCTGCAATGGCATGTACAACATCATGCCCTTCACGGTACTTTTTAGCCAAATCCACACCGATGGTTACATGTGGTCCCTCCACCTCATGGTCCACAGCTTTCCCAATATCGTGCAAAAGACCGGCCCTTTTGGCCAGTTGTACATCAACACCCAATTCAGCCGCCATCAGGCCGGACAGGTGGGCTACCTCAACGGAATGTTTTAGAACATTCTGACCATAGCTGGTACGGAATTTCAGCCTGCCAAGGAGGGTAATAAGCTCCGGGTGAATGCCGTGCACACCGGTCTCAAAGGTGGACTGTTCACCAGCCTCCCTGATTTGGTTGTTAACTTCCTTTTGGGCCTTTTCAACCATCTCTTCAATGCGAGCCGGATGAATCCTCCCGTCCACAATCAGCTTTTCCAAAGCAATCCGGGCTACCTCCCGGCGAATCGGATCAAAACCGGACAAAATTACAGCTTCCGGAGTATCGTCAATAATCAAATCAATCCCGGTTAAGGTTTCAAAAGCGCGGATATTCCTACCCTCGCGCCCGATAATGCGCCCTTTCATTTCATCGCCCGGCAGTGGAATCACTGCCACCGTCGCTTCAGCAACGTGATCTGCGGCGCACCTCTGAATAGCCAGGGATATAATCTCCCGGGCACGCTTATCTCCTTCCTCTTTGGCCTTGCCTTCAATTTCTTTAATCATTATTGCAGCATCATGCTGAATTTCTTTTTCAATATCCGAAAGAAGAATCTGTTTTGCTTCCTCGGAAGTCAAGCCGGAGATACGTTCAAGCTCACTCACCTGGCGGTTGTAGAGCGTTGTAAGCTGCCCTTTGACAGTATCTATTTCCGACTCTTTCCGGGTTAGATTTTCTTCCTTTTTTTCTAACACATCGACCTTGCGGTCCAGGGTCTCTTCTTTTTGAACCAGTCGTCGTTCCAATCGCTGGAGTTCACTCCTGCGGTCTCTGTTTTCCCTTTCAATATCGTTACGTAATTTTAAGACTTCTTCCTTGGCCTCCAGAATGGCTTCCCTTTTCCTGGCCTCGGCTTCTTTCTCTGCTTCTTCCAGTATTTTTTTTGCTTCAGACTCTGCTGAAGCAATTTTCGCTTCAGCCAGGTGTTTCCTGAGAAAATAACCCACAACAAAAGCCGCTATTGCGGCTCCTACAATAATTAGAACCGTATTCATGTCCATTGAATTCACCTCCTCTTAATATAATGACCGACAACCATAAAAAAACCGAGCTGGAAAACTCGGCAGAAAACACAAGACACTACTTTTGTACTTGTCCAGATAACGGTAAGTTAATAGCCCCAATAACGGACACTATCTTAATAGCCGAAAATACCCTCCGGCTACATGTCCTACCCCCGAAACTATATAGGATTTTATCTATTATAAAACCCGTACAAGTAGTATCTAATTCTATTTTCTACCAGGCTATATTGTACAGGTTTTTTAAAAAACTGTCAAGGTTTAACCCCGTATCAGCGATGGTGCGACCGACCCTGCTGATTGACTCGTAAGAATATCCCCTGTTTTGCAGAAACCGGGCCAAGCGCGGGTAAGGGCAGGCCCCCCCGCTTTGAGCCGCCTTCTTTAAGGCCAATAGGAACGCTGCTTTAAATTCTGCCTCCGGGCCTGCTTCCGCAATGGTTTCATCAACGATGCAGTTGTCAATGCCTTTTTGCAGAAGCTCACGCTTGAGTCCGGGAAAACCTCTTTTATAGAGTCTTTGTTCTATCCATAGGCGGGCGTAAGCCTTGTCGTCAATGTAGCCATATTGCGACAGGGTGTCAATCACGCTGCGGCAGACTTCAGCAGCAAAGCCTTGCTTTTCAAGTTTTTCGTTCAGTTCACGGGTGGTTCGCCGGCGACAGGCCAGAACCCGGCAGGCAAAGGATATGGCTTTATCGACTTCAGAATTCACTTGCTTCCAGCACCGCTTTCCACGGGGCCGGCGACTGAATGGGCATCTTTAGCTCCGCCAACATTCAAAGCCTGCCTGACCTTAAGCTCGACCTCTTTGGTTACCTCAGGGTGCTCCTTCAGATACTCTTTGACATTTTCTCTACCCTGGCCCAGCCTTTCATCTCCATAAGAATACCAGGCTCCACTCTTGTTGATGATGTTCATTTCGGCGGCGATATCCAGGATGCTGCCCTCCCTCGATATGCCGGTTCCGTACATAATATCGAAATCGGCCTGCTTAAAAGGCGGCGCTACCTTGTTTTTTACAACCTTGACCCTGGTCCGGCTCCCGATGATATCCGTGCCTTGTTTAATATTTTCCTGTTTGCGCACCTCCAGCCGGACCGAAGCATAAAATTTCAGAGCCCTTCCACCAGTGGTCGTTTCCGGTGAGCCGTATACAATACCCACCTTTTCACGGATCTGGTTAATGAAAACCACAGTGGTCCTCGACTTGCTGATAGCCCCGGTCAGCTTGCGCAGAGCCTGCGACATGAGGCGCGCCTGCAGACCCACATGGGAGTCGCCCATTTCACCTTCAATCTCCGCGCGTGGCACCAGCGCCGCCACACTATCTACCACTATTACGTCAACGGCGCCGCTGCGCACCAGGGCTTCAGCGATTTCAAGGGCCTGCTCCCCGGTATCCGGCTGAGAGACCAGCAGGTTTTCGATATCTACGCCCAGGTTTTTAGCATAAAGAGGGTCGAGAGCATGCTCCGCATCCACAAAAGCAGCTACCCCGCCCGTTTTTTGTGCTTCGGCGATAACGTGAAGAGCCACCGTTGTTTTGCCGGAAGACTCTGGCCCGAATATTTCAACTACCCTGCCGCGCGGCAGGCCTCCTACACCCAGGGCAATATCCAGCGCCAAAGCGCCGGAAGGGATCACTTCAATGTTTAATTTTGCTGATGCCTCACCGAGCTTCATAATTGAACCTTTGCCGAACTGCCTCTCAATTTGCACCAGGGCCAGTTCCAGGGCTTTCTGCTTATCCGACAACAATATCCCCCCCTTTAAATAAAAGCAAAACATATGTTCGCCTGCTCGTGTTAATTATACTGGTGAATATTGGCTGGTGTCAATAACAATATAAAAATATCCCTAATAAAATAATTGAAATAACGCGGGGCACTTCAAAAAATACAGGTACGATTTCCATTCGCACAAATGCGGCATTGGCTGCCGCAAGTCCGGCGCCGGCGCGCCCGTGTGCGATTGAAATCGCACCTGCGTGTTTTTCACGATATGCGGCGGCGCGATAGCGGCGTGTGGAACTGCTCGACATAAAAATAACATACCGCTTCTTCCAGCCAAGGCGTCGGCCCAAGGCCTTTACCCTGGCTTAACTTCTGCCGCGGGCCGGCTCGATGCTGATTCTCCTGCCTCTGATGGTCTGGCGGTGCAGGCAGCTGATAACGTAGTTTGCCCATTCTTCCGGCACTTCGACAAATGAAAATTTTTCGTAAATATTGATACTCCCGACACTGCTCTCGGGCATGCCGGACTCTTCCGCCAGGACCCGGACAAGGTCTGCCCGTGAAATATTGTCCAACCTGCCGATGGTCATAAACAATCTCACCATACCCGGTCGCGCCCCGGTGTTGCCGAAAGATTCAGCCGTCATATCCTCGACATCATCCAGGGCAAGGGACATTTTAAGGGCTGCGGCGGCAATATCTATGGGATCGTATTCATCAACCAGGGAGTCGACAATGTTCCTGTAGTAAGCCAGTTTGCCTTCACTCAAAAGGTAGTTGAGCCTATCTATGATGCCTTCTTTTTTTCGCTCGTGGATGTCCGCCTGAGAAGGCAGTTTTTCACGGCGGATACGAGTTTTGGTGAGATTTTCGATAAGCCTTAGCTGCTTGTATTCCCTTGGGGTAACCAGGGTGATGGCTATCCCGCTTTTGCCGGCGCGGCCCGTCCTGCCGATACGGTGCACATAGAATTCGGGATCCTGGGGGACGTCATAGTTGATTACGTGAGAGACGTTTTCAATATCCAATCCCCGGGCCGCCACATCTGTCGCCACCAGGTAATCAATCTGTCCGGTCCGGAATTGTCTCATCACATGATTGCGCTGGTATTGACTGAGATCGCCGTGCAAGGCGGCAGCTTGATAACCGCGTGCCTGAAGCCCGGCGACAAGTTCATCCACACCCCTTTTGGTCCTGCAAAAAATAATCGATAGGGTAATGCTGCTGGAGTCTAAAATATTGCAGAGGCTTTCCAGTTTTTTAGGCTCGCGGGTTTCGTAAACTATTTGCTCAATCTGCGGCACGGTCAGGTTTTGCTTGCTGACCGTGATAAATTCCGGACTTTGCAGGTATTTTCTGGAGAGGCGCTTTATTTCGTCGGGCATGGTCGCGGAAAAAAGCATCGTCTGGCGCTGTGCAGGCGTCGCTTGCAGGATGGACTCAATATCCTCGACAAAACCCATGTCCAGCATTTCATCCGCTTCATCCAGGACAACCATTTTAACATTTTCAAGACGTAGGGTGCCCCTGTTTAAATGGTCCAGCAGCCGGCCGGGGGTGCCAATTACGACTTGTACCCCTTGCTTTAGCCCCCTGATTTGGCGTTCTATTGACTGACCTCCGTAAATAGGCAGGGTTCTCACCCGCCGGTATTTCCCAATCTTTGATATTTCTTCGGCTACCTGGATGGCCAATTCCCTGGTTGGTGTAATAATCAGGGCCTGCACGCCGCCATAACGGTTATTTACCATCTCAACGATCGGTATGCCGAAGGCGGCCGTTTTACCGGTGCCGGTTTGCGCCTGACCAACAACATCCCTGCCTTCATACAGCAGCGGGATCGCCATCTGCTGGATCGGGGTCGGTTCTTCAAAGCCCATAGCGGTTAAGGCCTGGGCTACGCGCTTATTGATTTCGATATTGCCAAAACTTACTACGTCCTTTAAATCAATGGTCATTAATCATACTCCTATAATGAAAATGTTTAAGCTGATAAGTTGAAACCGTACTCGACATAAAACTCAAAAAAACCTGTATTCCGACAAAAATACTCCTTCACGCTTTGGACAGAAACCGCCTGACTGTGTTCAGCGCCGCATTAACGGTTCCCTGCCTTACTCCTGCGCGGTTGCCGGGAAAAACATACCGGCCGCATAGCTCGCCGCTTGCAGCGGACAGGCCAATATAAACCAAACCAAGCGGCTTGTCCGGGGTATTGCCGCCTGGACCGGCAATACCGGTAACAGACAGGCCTATATCGGAAGACGCTCTGTTGCGGATCCCCCCGGCCATGGCTAAAGCAGTCTCTCTACTGACAGCGCTATGTTTTTCCAGAACCTCCGAAGGCACGCCCAAAAAGCTTTGCTTTAATTCATTGCTGTAGGCCACTACGCCGCCTTTGAAATATACGGAACTCCCCGGCAGGTCGGTCAGCCTGGCCGAAATAAGTCCACCTGTACATGATTCCGCCAGGGCGATAGTTAGCCCGCTTTGTCTTAACAGCGCTCCCACCAAATCTTCAATAACTTCACCGTCACAGCTAAAAATATATTCTTCCAAGCGGGCTTGCACTTTGGCCGCAACAGCCTCCAGCTTGTTGTCAAGGTTGGCGTGGTCGTTTTGTACCGTAATTTTGACTTGTATTTCGCCGGACCCGGTCAGGTAGCCGATACTGACGTTATCCTCAACAGCCAGATCTTTAATCAGCTCCCGAACAGCCGTTTCGGAAATCCCGGCTAATTTGAACACTCTGGCTCTTGTTGCCGCATCCTTAAGAAAATCGTCTTTCATCTCTCCATCACACTCCAATTTAATATTATAACACATTCTGGAACTAAAGTCATAAAATTATTACTGCTCTAAAAAAACCGCGCCGGGGGTGGGTAACCCTTGGCGCGGTTAGGATAACTTCATCCTAATGGAGCAGCGAACGAAACTGCTCTCCGGTAATTTTCTCCTTTTCCAACAGGACTTCCAGAATTTTGTTAAATACATGTTTTGAGCCTTTTATATATTCTCTGACTCGTTCTTCCTGATCTTTCACAAGTCCGGTTATTGTTTTATGTTTCATTTCCTGAGGCAGGCTGTCCAGGCAGACCACGCCTAATTCTGACATGCCGGAACGCAGCATTTGTTCAGCTGTCCGCACGGCTTGATCAAAATCACCTGCCGAACCAGTGCTGCGATTGCCCAGAACAATTTCCTCAGCCACCGCTCCGGCCATCATCACCGCAATTTGGTTCCCCAGTTGGTCCTTGGTATAGAGGTAGGTGTCGTCTTCCGGGGTCTGGCGCATATACCCCAGGGCGTCCCCCCGTGGAGTAACGGTCAGTGTGGAAACCGAACCGTTTCTCACCATTTCACTAATTAACGCATGTCCGATTTCATGAATAGCCACCCTTTTCATTTCTAATTCCGAAGGGCGCTTATCAAGCTTGCCCCCCATCATGACCTTGTCGATTGACTCGTTGAAATGATGCTGGCAAATTTCCTTGGAACCTTCCCGCATAGCCAGGATGGCCGCCTCGTTCGAGAGGCTTTCCAAGTGGGCGCCGGAAAAGCCGAAGGTCTCTCTGGCGATTACGTCCAATTTGACATCCGCACCAAGAGGCTTGTTCCTGGTATGGAGGTTTAGGATTACCTTCCGCCCTTCCTTGTCCGGCAGATCCACCTTGACCCTGCGGTCGAAACGTCCCGGTCTTAAGAGGGCGGGGTCAAGCATATCGGCCCGGTTTGTAGCAGCCACCACCAACACTCTCACACTGTCTTCCATGCGCAAGCCATCCATTTCCACGAGCAACTGGTTTAAAGTCTGATCGTATTCCAGGTGACTGGTGGTCTGTCCCCTTTTACCACCCAGGATTTCAATCTCATCAATAAAAATGATGGCGTTGGTTTTATGCTGCCGCTCGGCATCTTCCCGGGCAGTCTGGAACAGTTTTCTGACCCGCTGGGCTCCGACACCTGCATACATTTCGATAAACTCGCTTCCGGATACCGCTACAAAAACTGCGTCGGTATAACTTGCAGCCGCCTTGGCCATCAATGTTTTTCCTGTACCCGGGGGGCCTGTGAGCAGGATTCCCTTTAAGGGACGGATGCCCAGAAGCTTGATGTCGTGATGGTTTTTAATGAAATCCAGCGCTTCTCTCAGTTCCTGGATCGCCGAGTCCTGTCCACCGATGTCCTTGAATGAGACTTGGTAGCGTCTGGCGCCATCTGTACTTTTAAAACTCTTGGTACCAAAAAGTCCTCTTGTTTTGGCCAGGAAAAATAGCCCCGCTCCAGCCGCGGTCAGGAACAAAATTGGTGTAATATCGTATCCCATCACCAGCAGGGAAATTACTGCGGCAAGCCCCAGTCCGATGCTAATTTCCTTGATCATTATTCCCACCTCCGGTGGCAGGCGTCTGGCCAGTACCGTTATTCTTATTTACATTGAGAGCAATTACCTGATCAAGGGTATGCCCTTCGTGTTTCAGTCTCAAATAGATATTTTCCTGATCAACGTTAATGCTCGCATCTACGCCGGAAGCACGGGCCTCCTTGTTAACCGCAGCAGCCATGTCCTGGAAGTTTCCCTGGAAGGACGCCTCGTAAACGGCATACTGGGAGTTGTACCATACCTGTCGCAATACATCATTGGGATTGTCACCCAAGATCAGTTGGAAGTCCTTTTTGCCCATGGTGCCGGTAAGCTCTTTGCGGAGCTCTTTGTAAGACCGCATCATGTCCGCGTCATATTTCAGGGTTACGTTTACCTGAAGTACGTTTCCATTATTGCTTACGTCAAATGACTCAATTGACTGGTTGCTGTTCAAGGTATAATTAAGCGGTTCATTAAAACTGTATTTTTGATACAACCATTGGCCTGCAAAAAATAAAGCCATACCGGCCAGCAAAGAAACAATAATAATAGGGATTTTTAGCCCCTGCCACTTCATACCGACCTTCCTCTCTAAAAAAGGCGTTGTCGTCTAATAATTATAACATAACGGGCTTTATCATTCCCTAGTAAATATCTGGGCAAAAACGGTCCTGACGCCTGTGCAGCCTATTCACAAACCAGTTTACCGGTCAGGTCATACGGTTGCGCCGCCGTAATCAGCACCTTTACGAAATCACCAGGCTGTAAAGGAGTCTCGGATGTGAATTTTACCGTGCCGTCAATACCGGGAGCGTCACCTTCGCTCCTTCCGGTATAAGTCTTCCCGGTATGTTTCTTTTCTACCAGAACTGACAACTTGGTACCAATTTTCCCGCGGTTTTTTTCGTGCGATATCTTTTGCTGGAGAGACATCGCTTGCTCCCGTCTGGCCGTTTTCGTTGCTTCGGGCACCTGGTCCGGCATGGAAGCTGCCGGAGTATCCTCTTCCCTGGAATAGGTAAAGACGCCAACCCGATCAAACTGCATCGAGGTCATAAAACTTAAGAGCTCCTCAAAATCATCTTCGGTTTCGCCCGGAAAACCTACTATGAAAGAACTCCGGAGTATTATACCGGGGATTTCGGCCCGCAGCTTTTTAATCAGCCGCTGTATTTCTGCATTGCCGCCCTGCCGCTTCATCCGCTGCAAGACTGCGTTTGACGCGTGCTGCAGCGGTATGTCCAGATAGTTGCAAATCTTTTTTTCCCGGGCTATAAGACGGATAAGTTGATCGTTAATAAGAGACGGATAAGTGTAGAGCAGTCTTATCCAGACAAGCCCCTCCAAACCGGCCAGGCGTTCGAGCAGGCTGTCCAGATACGGCCGGCCATATAGGTCCAGGCCGTAACGGGTGGTATCCTGGGCTACCAGAACCAACTCTTTGGTCCCTTGTTTGACCATACCGGCAGCCTCGCTTATAATATCCTCCGCCTCCCTGCTTCTAAACGGACCTCTTACGAGGGGAATTGTACAATAAGAGCACCTGTTGTCGCAGCCTTCCGCAATTTTTAAATAACTTGTGTAGGACGGCGTTGCCTGCATTCTGGGCTGCAATGAGGTGTGAAGGTAACCGGGACTTTCTACCAGAAAAGCTTTTTCTCCAGCCAGAGCCCGACGCACCAGAACAGGGACCTCCTGTATTGCGCCTGTTCCGATAAGACCGTCAACTTCCGGCATTTCCTCGGTCAGCGTACGGTGGTAGCGCTGGGCCAGGCATCCCGCCACCAGCAGCGCGCGGCAATGGCCTTCCTCCTTCAACTGCGCCAGTTCAAGAATCGTAT
>DNIT01000181.1:20707-25163 GCA_003489345.1 Pelotomaculum sp.
TCAAGAATCGTATTGATGGACTCTTCTTTGGCGTCGTTGACAAACGAACACGTATTGACAATGATGACGTCCGCTTCCTTTTCGCGGTTGGTAATAATAAAGCCGGACTCCTTCAGGAGTCCCAGCATGATTTCAGAATCAACCAGGTTTTTCGGGCAGCCCAGACTAACCAGTCCGACTTTTATAGTCATCAGGATATCCTTTCTTAAGCGGTTTTATATAGTATAAGTATAACCCGGTACGTCGCCGTATCAAAAGATATGACCAACATAAGCCGGATGTGGGGAATGCGCTAGAACGACCGGTAATTGACAAACTGCAGCGGGATATTAAATTCACGGCCTTTGATGATCTTCATGATTTCCTGGAGGTCGTCACGGTTTTTACCACTTATTCTAACCTGGTCGTTTTGAATCGTAGCCTGTACTTTGAGCTTGCTTTCCTTAACAAGCTTGGTTATTGTCTTGGCGAGTTCTTTGTCCACCCCCTGGACAAGGCTAACCCGCTGGCGGACGGTGTCCCTGGCGGCGGGTTCAATCTTACCATACCTTAAGGCTTTTAAATGAATGCCTCTTTTTACCATCTTGGCTTCCAAAATGTCAACCACATTCTTTAGTTTAAACTCGTCGTCCCCGACAAGCGTTATCTGTTCGCCGTCGTAGGCTATTTCACTTTTGCTACCTTTGAAGTCAAACCTGGTTTGAAGTTCCTTAAGCGCCTGGTTGACGGCGTTGTTGACCTCCTGGAGATCAACCTGTGAAACGATATCGAAGGTATTTTCCTTTGCCAATGATTTTACACCTGCCTACCTGCTATTTTTTAAATGTTACAACCTAAACAGAGAAATGTCAAAGGTTACCTGCAATGAATACCTTTATTACAGCAAGTCCAATCTGCTATGATAACGGATAGATCAATACCGGGAGGTTGAAGGATGGACGACCTGAGGCAAGAACAAGAACCTATAGGCAAGGACCAGGATGCTGACAACAGCCTTGATGAGCTTTACCTTGTCCCTATTTATTTCTATTAGAGGCTAGCGCAATGAATACGTACCTGCATTTTAGGGTATCGCTTTCGTCTGCCAAACACTGTTTTCAGGATAAACACCAGGCTTTTCTCTGTATCTTTTAATAAAAACCTCGATTTATCTCCCTTGCCATAGCCTGCAAAGGAAAAGCGATGAAAACGTCGAAATAAATTATAAAAAAGATTCATGAGGAGAAATTCTGTGGGAGTATATTCATTCGACGGTGATGATTTAAAATTGATGTTTCGGGGAGCAGTAGACCTGCTGGAACAGTCAAAGGGAGGTATTGACGCTCTCAATGTTTTTCCGGTTCCCGACGGCGATACCGGGACTAATATGTACCATACCCTGGCTTCGGCTGTAAAAGAGGCCGTCGCCACAAATTCCAATCATATCGGTTTGGTGGCGGAGGCTGCCGCCAGGGGCGGTCTTATTGGTGCAAGGGGTAATTCCGGTGTAATTCTTTCTCAGGTACTGCAAGGGTTCGCCAGATCGCTGAGGGTTAAAGAAAGAGCAACCGCTGTAGATATCATAGAGGCTTTTGAAGACGGCGCCAGTATGGCTTACCAGGCGGTATTGAGTCCGGTGGAAGGGACTATCTTAACTGTAGTAAGAAAAACTGCTGAAGAGGCCGCGGCTCAACGCAGCAACAATCTGCTCCGCATGCTGGTCGCGGTTTTTAAAAAGGCCTTTACGGCCCTGAAGGAGACGCCTGAGCAGCTTCCCGCTCTTAAAGAGGCCGGCGTTGTCGACGCAGGCGGAAAGGGCTTTGTTGTGATCCTGGAAGGATGTTTGAGTGCCCTAAAAAGCGCCTCACCGGCCGCCAAGGCCATATTGCAGCCAGTCGCCGGCGACCAGGCCGAGACGGACGGAAGAATGGGAAGCACAACGATAGTAGAAACCATAGGTTTTTGTTACTGTACCGAGTTTTTGATCACTGGAAACGGCCTGCCGCTGGAAAAAATAAAACAAGAATTATCAACTTACGGTGATAGTCTTATGGTGGTTGGTTCAGGGGAGCTGACCAAAATCCATATCCACTCCAACCACCCTGGACTGGTTATAGAATACTGCTTGCAGTACGGCGCCTTGAACGACTTAAAGGTAACAAACATGCGCGAACAAAATAAGGCCATGCGTTCAAAAAGCGCTCAGACAGACCCGGCTCATATTTTTAATATTATCTCTGTAGGCTTTGGTATGGGTATTATTGAAATCATGAAAAACCTCGGGGCGGATATGGTTATTGCCGGGGGGCAGACTTTGAATCCCAGCGCCGGTGAAATTTTGAAGGCTATTGAGGAGATGAAAGCTGAACAGGTCATCATCCTGCCCAATAACAAGAATGTGGTTATGACGGCGGAACTGGCAGGCAGTTTATCACTTAAGGATATTATTGTAGTTCCTTCCAAAAGCATACCCCAGGGGTTAAGCGCTCTTTTGACCCTTAATCCGGGAGACGATATTGCTGTTGCGACACAAAAAATGAACTTGTCCTTGTCATCGGTCCGGACGGGGGAGATTACCAGGGCGGTTCGCGATACCAACTACGCGGGGATGGAAATTACCAAAGACAGCATTATTGGCCTGACTGACGGGGACATCAAGACCAGTGGGAAAGATTTGTCTGTAGTTATGGAAGACTTGCTGACAGACATGCTTCAGGCAGAAGGACGGTTGGTGACCCTTTACTTTGGAGAGGGAGTGGCTTCAGAGCAGGCTGAAAGGCTGGCTGATCAAATGATGCGGAAATTCAGCGGGCACGAGTTTGAATTGCAAAACGGTGGTCAGCCGATATATGATTTTATAATTTCCGTAGAATAAGCAGGTGTTTCACATGAACAAAATCGCCATAGTCACCGACAGTACCGCCGACCTCCCAAATGAGCTGATCTCCCAATATGGTATTACAGTAGTGCCGCTTAAGGTGATTTTTAACGGTAATGATACGTTTTTTGACGGCGTGGACATGCAAACAGAAGAGTTTTACCAGCGCTTAAAGGAAAAGGGGCAAACAGCAACCACCTCCCAGCCTTCCCCCGCTGAGTTTGCCGATTGTTACGGGCGGCTGCTGCCTCAATACAGCATCATTTCTATTCATATCAGCTCAGCTATGAGCGGTACCGTGCAGTCGGCACGAGTGGCTATGGATATGTTTCCGGGAAGCGATATCGAAGTCGTTGATTCCAAGTCGTGCAGTATGGGGCTCGGCCTGTTGGTCCTGGAAGCGGCCCGTGCCGCCATGCTGGGCAAAAGCAAGGCTGACATCCTGGATATCATCCATAAGACAATCCCTAAAATCAGGCTGTTTTTTAGCGTCGACAGTCTAAAATACCTCAAAGAGGGCGGCAGAATCGGCAAAGCGCAGGCTTTGTTGGGCGCCATCCTCAGCATAAAACCAATTCTATACTTAAATGAAGGTCTCGTTGAGCCATATGAAAAGGTCAGGGGCAAAACCAGAGCAATTGAACGACTGGCGCAAATTATGGTGGAGAAAGCAGGCGGTAAAAGGATCAAATGCTGTGTTTTACATGGTGACGCTCCGGAAGGTGCAGAGCTGGTCCTGAAATTATTAACGCCAATTGTGAACTGCGATAAGCCGATTGTTTCTAAAGTCGGACCGGTTGTAGGGGCACACGTTGGGCCGGGCGTGGTGGGAGCAGTCTTTATAACTGAGTAAACTGCGCAGCATCAGCGGTACGGCAGCCACCCAGAAATAAGAGTCCGGCATACAAAGCGATACCCCAAATGCAGGTGCGAATTTTTCGCACAAATGCAACATTGGTTGCCACAAGTCGGCGCTAACGCGCCGTGTGCGATTGAAATCGCACCTACATCGGCCGGTATTTTCAAGATAGGTGGCGCCGCGATAAACAACTATCCTAAGTTTTAATGCTCATTCTCTGCAGTATCAGCGATACGTCCAACTCTTTTGCATCATATGGCCCGTTGCGTTCAATAACCGTCGACGGTTTCCCTTTAGCCCGTCGGGGAAGATGTGAACTCCCGGTCGATAACCGCTCCTTCCTCGCCAAGAAAACCGAGGTCCTGCCCATTTAGCTGTACCTGAACCACACCGGCGTTGCCCAGTCTAAAAGAAATTTTTTCTGTGCCTGTAAACTCCTGGGTCTGACCGGCCGACAGCTCACCCTGAAAGGCGGGCGCGCCATCCACAATTACCCGTATCCAGCATGTATTCTTGGTCACGCTGAAAGTTAGCCGAACCCCTTCCTGTTTGTTGACCGGATCCTGTACCGGGGATAGCTGATCGGCTGGCGGATTGGGAGGAACCTGGTTCTGTTCGCTCTTGAACTCTCCCCTGGCGGCATAGTTCAATCTTATGCTCTGTACTGCGTAATAAACAGATACGGTAAGCCCCACCACAATCACCGCCGTCGCCAGGTAAAGCCAATAACGGGGTTTTGG
>DNIT01000181.1:25295-27410 GCA_003489345.1 Pelotomaculum sp.
GTTTTGGATCGCGTTTTGGGTCGCGTTTTAATTCGGATTCATTCCGGCTGATATTTTTACTGTCCTGGGGCTGAGGCGCCTCTTCGGCGGGGGGGTAGTTAAAGGCATTCATAACTTCTTCAACATTGAGGTTTAAAAATCGGGTATAATTTTTCAAAAACGCCTTGGCATAAACCCGACCGGGCAGGACATCATACTGCTCGTTTTCCAAAGCCTGCAGGTACTTGCGGCGAATCTTGGTTTCTTCTTCAACTTCCTCCAGGGACAACTTACGAGCTTCCCTGGCTTGCTTTAAGCTGTTGCCGATTTCCATACAATCTCCTCCCACACCGGCTTAACTATGATATTCGGTTCACCGCGGCACTCCTTCAGAGCCCTTTGATGAATTCCGCTAGATCATCTACAGCCTTCTTCATATCAGTGGTATCCACACAGAGGTCGTAGCCATCGTCCGGTACTTCCGGGTACTTGTATAAGGGGTCGTAATAATACTGCAAAAGGTATGTGAAAACCGGTTCAAAATTGCCTTCGGCCAGCATGCCGTTTAACGCTTTCACCCGATTGCTGCCTATTTTCTTTTCGAGAGAGGCGGTTGCCCTTTGCAGTTCCTTGATATTATTGTCAGGGCCACAGGTATAGACATCACGGATCCTTTTTACCCTCTGTTCAATCGGCGCATACAGAAGAACACGAATTCCATTTTTTATGGAGGACACCAATGGGGACGGTACCAAAAGGTTGCCTATTCGCCTGCTTTCGCACTCAACGATAAAAATGCCGTTATCTCCGATGGCGGTTAAAAACTTTACAATAGAACTCTCAAAGGCCTTTTGGGAGGGGGAGGGCGGCAGACCGATCTTACCGTAAACCGAGCCCCGGTGTTCGGCAAGACCCTCCAGGTTAAGCGCCGGCAGCCCTCTTTCCTCCAGCGCAACCATCATCTCGGTTTTTCCAACCCCGGTTAGACCATGCAGCACAACTGCTTTCTGGGTAAGCGCATCCCGGCCCAGGTAGGTGTTGACATATTGGCGGTAAGCCTTATAGCCGCCAACTATCCGGTAAACGTGATAGTCCATGATATCCAACAGGCCGGCCATGAACTGGCTGCGTTGCCCGCCCCGCCAGCAAAATACTGCCAGGCTCTTATCCCCTGCCAGCCGGTCAACGGCTGTCAGTTTTTGCGGAAGCTTTGGGGCAACCAGCTTAAGGCCCAGCCTTCGCGCGTGATCAGGCCCTGCCTGATGATACAAGGTGCCAATGGCAGCTCTCTCCTCATTTTCAAAAACAGGGATATTTACAGCGCCCGGAATGGTCGCTTCAGCAAACTCACCTTCCGAGCGGACATCGATGAATAAGGTGTTTTTTAAATTCAGGGCTTCTTCAATAGTTATTTCTTCAACCATCGAGCGCACCTGCCGGTCCGGCTAAGCCATACAATCTTAGGGTCTCCTTTTTTAAATAAATATATTACACCAGCCCCGTCAAGTAAAAGGCCTATCACCTCTTCTTAAAAACTTGCTGGTACTGCTCCAGTGACATTAGTATCGCCCTCGGTTTGCTCCCCTCATATCCCCCCACGATACCCCTCTTCTCCATTATGTCGATAAGGCGCGCGGCCCTGGCATAGCCTATGTGCAGTCTCCGTTGCAGCATCGAAATAGAGGCGTGCCCGCTCTCGATAAGGATTAAAACCGCCTGAGCCAAGAGTTCATCCTCAATCTCGGGGGCGGGCTCCTCAGCAGGGGCTTCAACAAGGATCTTATCATCATATACGGGCTCGGCCTGTTTTTTAAGGTAGGTGACCAGGTCGTCCACCTCGCGATCGGAAAGAAAGGCGCCCTGAACCCGGACCGGTTTAGATGCTCCCACCGGGAAGAACAGCATGTCCCCCTTGCCGAGGAGTTTTTCAGCCCCTCCCATATCCAGAATGGTGCGCGAGTCTATTTGGGAAGATACCGCAAATGAAACTCTGGAAGGAATATTGGCCTTGATCAGGCCGGTAATTACGTCCACGGAAGGGCGCTGGGTCGCCACCACCAGGTGGATGCCGGCAGCCCTGGCCATCTGCGCCAGCCTGCATATTGCGTCCTCGACGTCAGCAGGGGCAACTATCAT
>DNIT01000181.1:27542-27812 GCA_003489345.1 Pelotomaculum sp.
ACCACCATGAAGGGAAGCGGCTGGGCGCCGCCCGGGTCTTTTATTTTAATTACCTTATTGTAGCGGGTGATATCACGAACACCAACAGACGCAAAAAGCGTGTAGCGGCGTTCCATCTCCCGGGCCGCCCAACGCAGAGACGTTGCCGCTTTTCTTGGGTCTGTAACCACCGGGGAGGCCAGGTGGGGAATACCGTTATAGGTAGCCAGTTCGACCATCTTCGGATCGATCATTAGAAACTTTACTTCGTCGGGCGTGGCTTTGAACAGT
>DNIT01000181.1:27928-34415 GCA_003489345.1 Pelotomaculum sp.
GGGCGTGGCTTTGAACAGTATACTTGCGATCAGAGTATTGAGGCAGACGCTCTTACCTGAACCTGTTGCCCCGGCAATCAACATATGGGGCATTTTGGCCAAATCACCCACAATGGGATTTCCGGCAATATCCTTACCGAAAACTACGGTCAGCTTTGATTTGGCCTGCCCGAACTCCTGGGTTTCCAGCAAGTCTCTAATGTGAACCATGGATATCTCCTTGTTCGGGACTTCGATACCCACCGCAGCCTTACCAGGGATAGGCGCTTCGATCCGCACATCCGGTGCCGCCATGGACAGGGCAATATCATCGGCCAGGCTTACAATCCTGCTGACCTTAACCCCCGCCGGAGGCTGGATTTCATAGCGGGTAATAGCGGGTCCCCGAGAAACCTGAATCACCTTTGCCTTCACTCCGAAACTCTCCAGGGTTTCCTCAAGGATACGAATATTTTCATTGATATCCTTATTTAAACGAATATTTTTAGCCTTCAAGGGACGTGACAGCAGGGTCAGGGGAGGCAGTTTGTAGGCGCCCAGTTCCCCTGCGAACTCCTTGTTAAACAGGGCATCCAATTCCTCATCTTCTTTTGCTTCCTCACCAGGTCCGGCTTCCGGCCTGTCCGGGCTGACAACCGCTTTTTTGCTGTCAAAGTCGGAAACCATTGGCATATTCTGCTCATTGCCGGCCCGTTCTTTCAGCCCGGCCGGCGGCGCCCCGGCTGGAAATGGTTCTTCGGTATTATCTATGATGACAGGAGCATTGGCTGGCTCCTCCCTGTCTTCTTCTACCTTGGTAAAGAAAAAGTTGTCCAATCCCTGCAAGCTGCTTTTAACCCCGGACAACAAACCGGATGCAAATCCCTTGGTCAAGGTTGCCAGGGAAAGGTTGGTTAAAAGCAGGAGCGCGATAATCCCGGCGGCGGCAAGAATGATATAGGTGCCGACAATTCCGAAGGATTTTCTTAAAATATAGCTGAATACAGCCCCCAAAAGTCCTCCGCCGTCACCGTTCCAACCGGCTTTAAAGGAGTCGTCCACAGGAATAATCAGGTGGCAAAAGGTCAAAATCAATATAAACAAGAGCAGCGCTCCATACATTCTTTCGGACACCGTGGTGGTAAGCCGGCGCTTCAGCACCAATCTGGCGCCGATCATGGCGAGAAGCAATGGGAACAGGTAGCGTCCTTCTCCAGCTATGCTTTTGAGGACCCTGTCAATACATATGCTGACCAGCCCGGAGGAAGGGGCCAGAATGCTGAGTAGACCGAGCACCCCTAAGGCTATGAGGGCGATCCCGATAATTTCATATTTGAGTTCTTCCTTCATTTGGCCCAAAATTCCCATGAATTTCCCTCCCCCCAGAAATAATATACCATAGTTATCGGCAAAAATCCCAGAAAACTAAATACTATTAGCCCTCCGGGGCCACCGGGGGGCAGCGTTAAAAAATCGGCTTTGGCATATCCGTTTTGGCATATGCGTCTAATGGATTACCTGGTCAAAGCCAAAATAATTACAGCAGAACCAACAACAAAGCGGTACCAGGCAAACACCGCGAAACTGCGTTGTGACAGGTATCTGATCAGAAAGCCTATGGCAATAAAGCCGACCACCGCGGAAGAGATTACCCCCGTCATAAAAGCTGCGTTCAGGTCCCCGGGCGACAGGTCTTTCATTTTATAAAGCCCGGCTCCAACAACAATCGGGGTTGAAAGCAAAAAAGAGAACCTGGCAGCGGATGCACGGGTAAAACCCAGGGCCCGGCCGGCGGTCATAGTAATCCCGGAACGGGACACGCCGGGAATAATAGCCAATGCCTGGGAGAGACCTATCAGCAGGCTGTCAAGGAGAGAAACAGAATCTATGCTCTTTACGCTGGCAGCTCTACGGTCGACCCAGTAAAGAATAATCCCCATCACAATCAGCATGACGCCGATTAATAAAGGCGTACGCAGTACTGTTTCCGCCTGTTCTTCAAAAAGATAGCCGATTGCGCCCCCCGGTATTGTCCCTAACACTAGGTACCAGAATAGCGCAGCTTCTTTGCTCCCTTTTCTGGTAACAGCAGAGCGGAACAGTGTAAGCCAGTCCTTCCAAAAAAAAGCTATCACTGATATAAGAGTTCCTATATGCAGTGCGACATCAAAGGTAAGCCCGGCATATTGCCACCCCAAAGCCCACGGGACCAGGACCAAATGAGCGGAACTGGAAATAGGAAGAAACTCTCCCAGGCCTTGTATTATACCCAGTACCAGTGCTTCTGTCAGGGTCAAACGAATACCTCCTTTTGTAGATTTTCAACACAATACCTTTTATTATATCACGAGATTGACCGGGCTGTGAAAATCCTTCCAAAAAAAAATCCTGGTTAGACCAGGAATGGGGTTCAACAATTTATGATACTGCCCGGCGCAAGTTCCGGCTTCAGGTAGTCGAAAGGATTCGTACTTAACAGCTTTACGATTTTCTGCCTGCCAAACCCTGCCGGTTCCACCACCATCGCTACTCCCAGATATTCGATGTCCCTGTATGCAGGGTAGCTGGTAGTGTCGAAGCCTTCCAATACCAATTCCAACTGCATCGGGGTATAAAGAATCACTGGAGCACCGCCTCTTTTCTTCTTTGCTTCCAATCATCAACCATGGCATTGATTTCTTTGACAGCGTCGCCAATTCCGCCCACGGCGTCAATCAGACCAACCTCAACGGCTTCCTTACCGATAAGAACAGTCCCTATATCTCTGGCTAGATCTCCGGTCCGGAACATCAACTCGCGAAATGTTTTTTCTGTAATGCTTGAATGCATTGTTGTAAACCGGACTACCCTGTCCTGCATCTTGTCAAGGTATTCATAGGTCTGTGGAACGCCGATGACCAGGCCGTTGAGACGAATGGGGTGAACAGTCATGCTGGCGGTGTCGGATATAAAGGAATACTTGGCGGCAACCGCAATCGGGACGCCAATAGAGTGGCCGCCTCCCAGGACAACCGAAACGGTCGGCTTGGACATACTGGCTATCATTTCGGCAATGGCCAGGCCGGCTTCCACATCCCCGCCGACAGTATTAAGGATAATTAATATCCCTTCGACCTCTGCTGCCTGCTCAAGCGCTACCAGCTGCGGAATCATGTGTTCATACTTGGTGGTCTTGTTTTGTGGCGGGAGGACCAGATGCCCTTCGACTTGTCCGATGATGGTCAGACAGTGAATATTGGACTTGACTTCAGGAATGGGCGTCGAACCCGTTTCCTTCATAGACTCCATGGCTCCTTTGGATTTACCGGCAACTCTTTTACCGTGCTGCGGGTCCCGTCCGGGATCCGCTTCTTTATCAGGTTCTTCCCGCCTTTCCGGTTCAGGGGCAATCCCCGGTTCCGGACAAGGCGCCGGGGTAAAGGGGAAAACTCCCGGCTGAGGTTCAACATGCATTGACGACACGAATTTCACTCCTGACTTGTACTTGGATATACGCGGACCATTCTATGACTTCTCTATTATGTTTCAAATCAAATAAAAAATACACCCATGTGCCTGGTAGCCCCTAATAAAAGGAAAGAGCGCCAAAAGCCGCAAGTAACGGCATCACAGCTGTAGGTCTGGCCGTTGGCGGTGAAGGTGGCCAGCTGGGGATAGTTGACGACCTTGGGCATCCCGTCGCCGTAGTATTCGTAGCTGTAGCTCTTGCCGTCGGCGCTGAAGGTGGTCAATCTGTTCAGGTTGTTGTAAGCTCTTAACTGTCAAACTTGAGTTTGGCCAGCCTGTTCAGGGATTCGTAATAATAGGATTGTTGTGGGAGAAAGGACCTGTCCCCTTTTTAGATGAGCTGTCCGGCGACGGCCGGCAGCACGGCAGTCAAAAAAAGAAAGACTGCCGCAAGTGCGAACAATCTCTTGAACACCAAAATCACTCTCCTGATATTATTTTAATTACGTCCCTATTTTAGGCGTTTTATTATGCCTACTTCTTCTTCCTGAGTGGAAAGCCGGCTGTCGATCTTCTTAATGTCAGCCCAAATATACTTAAGCTCATTTTTAATTTCTACCTGGCCTTGTTCAAGCACCTTCTGACCTTGTTCAAGTGCTTTTACGCTTTGTCCGAGTTCCTTCTGGCCCTCCGTAAGCATTTTCAGCTGGTCAAGCACAAGCCTTTGGAATTGTTCATTATCCATATCTACCAACTCCCAACAATCACCCTAATAAGTATTTCCACGAGAACCTCGTTTTTCCTGCATCATGATTTATACCATACTTGGAGCTTATCAAATGTCTTGGCCTCGACAATGTAGGCCACGGGTTTTGATCTCTGCAATAGAACAATTAGTTCTTTTGTCTTAATAGCCTCAGCAATTATTTTACTGACATTTTGCCTTATCTCTGTCACATTAAATATCTGCACTTAATAGCATTCCTTTTAATAGTATCACTCTTCATGCATCATAATAATACTACCTGCCTTACCAAATGTAAATATATTACAACTCAAGAAATTTGGGACATTCCCATAAATTTCTTCCTACCCCCCCATGCCCATGAAGGGCTATAAAACTTCCGAACGCAACCGCATCCTTAAAGTCCTGGTATAGGTCGTAAGAAAAGGCATGGTAGTTCCCCTGGAGGTCGGTGACTTTTTTAAACCGGTCCCATTCGTCGCTGAGGTAGTTGGTTTTGCTGCCGTTGGCGTCCTTGGCCCAGATGAGCTGCCCGTAGTTGTTGTAGCCATATGTCGCCGGCACCCAAAGCTCCTTGTTGTAGTCCCAATAGGCGCTGTAGAGCAGGTTGCCGCAATCATCGTAGCAGCTTAAGGAACTGGTGAATTCGGTGGCGTTGCTGGTGCTGTATGTTTCGATTACAAAGACATTTTGAGACACCTCTGTAAATGAATTGTCCAGAGATCTGTAAGGATAATAATTGATGTGCTCCTCCACCACGTAGTTTTCGCTTTGTCCCGTTGATGGGGGATTGTTGTTTTGGTGAGTCGGCCCTGGCTGTCGTGGCTATAGCCGGTTACATTGCCCAGGGCGTCTGTGGCGCTGATGACGTTGCCCTAAATAAACTCATAGTTTTTGGTGGTCTCGGTCAGCAGGACCCCGGGTTTCTGGTAATAGCTTTTGGTCTTGAGAAATTTATAGGTTGCGTCATAGGTGTAGCTGGTGGTATGCTGGTTTTTCACAGTGGCATTGTTCCACTGCGCCGGGGTCAGCGGGGGCTGTTTCAGTTTTAGCCGGCAGTTCTTCCAAAAAATAGCCATGCAGGGCCAATTTCAGCCATATGCTTTAAAAATCAGGTCAGTGCCCCACTCCTTGGTCTGGTTCGGAAGACCTAAAATAGCTCTTAACCGGAGTTTAACCAGCCTGTTCAGGGAGTTGTAATAATAGAATTGTGGGACAAGGGACCTGTCCCCGTTTCCCCCGGCTTTTGAACACGATTCCATCAAAATATATTATCGGGTATATCGCTTCCAAGGGACGGTTCTGCCATTCGTTGGCTTCTGGAAGGACTTTGTCCGTCTCTAAATTGTTTCGGAACTTCTTTTTTCCAATTAGGATCGCGGCGCCAATCATATGTCTCACCTTTTAAAATATTAAGTTGTTGATTTCCAATCACTACTTCGCTATTATTTAACCATTCCACATAAGGATCAAGATCAGGGTAATTATAATAGATATTTTTTCTTTTCTGTCTTTTTGTTTCATATAATTCTCCTCTGACCCCAGCATCACCTAAAGCCCCTGAGTCGCTATAATATGTATTAATAATGTAATTTTTATTTGGAGATTCGATTGACCTAATTAATTTACCTTTAGGCACAGAATTTATATTGTAAAAAATATTATATATTACTAATCCAATTATTATTAAAAATACAGATACTATACAAATAAATATTCTTTTGCATCCCTGCAAAACCTTTTTATCGGTACCATCTGGCTCCATCTTTAAAACACCCCGGTTTTTTGGATTGTTAACTTATTGTAACATTTTTTTATATGTTTGATAAGTATCTCCAATTCAACATAAAAGGAATTTTAATTAATATAAAAAAAGAAGAAGGCGCATGGATATTAATTTTTTATAAATGCGCCCATCTTCATCTTTTCGAATATTTCAATAAAGTTGATTAGCCATAAATTCCTTATTACACTATTTTTTTTGCATTTTTTCAAGGTTAGCTGCATCTCGTAATATTTCTTCCTCAATGCATCTCTTCTCATATGGCGATAATATATAAGGATCACTGTTTTGATATATGTCAATGCCATTTATCGTACTCTTTGGCCAGCTATTGTTGTCCCACATACTTATTCCATATATAATCATTACTTGGTCTTTTGGCTCATCAAAGTATGTGCTGTACCACATAGGATTCGAATGGAGGGTGGCTATTTGCACTGCACCTGCCGCAGAGAGTAATAAGGGTGCTTCAAATGTTGCTGCTCTTCCCACAAATCCATAATGAAAATTACCTATATCTTCACCAGTTACCA
>DNIT01000181.1:34500-35700 GCA_003489345.1 Pelotomaculum sp.
CTATATCTTCACCAGTTACCACTTGACCGTCATAAATATAACTACTTGAGTATCCGTAATCTTGTTTATAATCCCATACGCCCCCAGGCTGAACTCTGGTTGCAAACTCGTAGCCTGTCAAGAAGGGATAAGTACCCATATCAAGATCAATACTAGCATAGTACGCCATATAAGCAGTATTTTGTCTCATGAGAAATGTAAATTCATTAGTAACATCGTACATCACTGTAGCAATATTTGTTTTGGTATTATTGTTGCTATTAGACTCTATAATAGTGCCATTTTTATTTACATGCATAAGCATATTATATGTCTCGGGCTGACGCCGGAGGCTACAGTACAGTAAAGGCAGTAATCAGGCCCTTAAGAGAGATCTTACATCAACTTGAAATTGCAACTATTCGATACGAAACCCCACCCGGCCGGCAGGCCCAGATGGATTGGGGAATAGTTAGTGTCAACATCAACGATGAATGTAAAAGGCTGCATGTCTTTGTGATGGTTCTTGGGTATTCCAGAGCTCTTTACGTTGAATTTACAGAAGATGAGAAACTGACCAGCCTGATCAACTGCCATAAAAATGCCTTTGACTGGTTCGGCGGGTTGCCGGAAGAAATCCTTTATGACAATCCCAAAACCATTGTTTTGAGACGGGAATCCGGCAATCCCGTATTCAACCCGCAGTTTGAGGACTTTGCCCGGTACTATGGTTTTCAGCCCCGCCTTTGTCAACCATACAGAGCTAGAACCAAAGGTAAAATCGAAGCCGGTGTTAAGTATGTTAAGCGGTCCTTTGTTCTAGGCCGATATTTCACTTCCATTGCCGACATAAATGAGGAAGTACGGCGGTGGGTACGTGACATTGCCGACCAGAGGATACATGGCACCACACATATGAAACCCAGCGACCGGTTCAAGGAGGAAAACTTAAGGCCGATTGGCAACAAACCTCCCTATGAATTGCAAGTGCTGGAGGTAAGAAAGGTAGCTGCCGACAGTCTGGTTAGTTTTGAATCCAACCGGTACTCCGTTCCCTGGCAGTACGTAAACCGTGAAGTAGAAGTCCAAAAGGGTCCCCCGGATACGGTATTAATCTTTCACCAGGGCCAATTAATTGCTCAACATCCTAACGCCAGTATCAAATACCAGGTCATCATCAATAAGGACCATTACAAAAGTATCTTAAAAAGACGGTCCAAG
>DNIT01000181.1:35889-44150 GCA_003489345.1 Pelotomaculum sp.
ACCTTGCTGTCTACGAGGCCATTGGGGGTGAAATGAATGGATAACAACCCTCAACTAGCCCGGATCACGGATAACCTTAAACGATTAAAACTCCATAAAACCAGCCAGAGACTGGAGAGCCTGTTGCAGGAAGCCGGTCTAAACGATGTGAGCTACACTGATTTCTTGGATCAACTGCTCACAGAAGAGGCCTCCCAAAAGCATGAAAAACAAATTACCATGCACACAACCATGGCTAGACTGCCATATATAAAGACCCTGGAGGCCTTTGATTTTTCCTTCCAGCCATCCATAGATACCAGAAAGGTCAAAGAACTGGCAGCCTGTACATTTATCGAGAGAGCTAAAAACGTAATATTTCTGGGCCCCCCGGGTACGGAGAAAACACATCTTTCAGTATCCTTAGGGCTGAAAGCCATCCAGAGAAGCTACCGCATTCTTTTCACCTCGGCGGTAACACTAATTGTGGCATTAACAAAAGCTTATGCCGAAAACAGACTGGAGGAAAAGCTTAAATTCTATTGTATCCCTAAACTGTTGATAATTGATGAGATCGGTTATGTCCCGGTTGACCAGCATGGTGCGCATCTTCTGTTCCAGTTAATATCCAGACGGTATGAAAGAGGCTCAATCGTCCTACCAGCAACCGGGGTTTTGGACAGTGGGGAGAAATATTTGGTGACAATATTATTGCTACTGCCATCCTGGATAGGCTCTTACATCACAGCATTGTCATTAACATCAAGGGTGAATCATACCGGCTGAAGGAGAAGCTAAAAAGTGGTCTTCTCAAGAAATCGCCGGATGATGAATAAATAAATGTCGGGGTGGGTGAAAATTCGTTTGCCATAAAGGGTATTGAACTCAGAGCCTTTAAAATAGCTTCGAGGCCTTGGCATTCCCGGCTTTTTCTATAGGATGACAAGGACTCAATCGGGATGCCGATAGAGTGGCCGCCTCCTAGGACAACCGAAACGGTCGGCTTGGACATGCTGGCTATCATTTCGGCAATGGCCAAACTCGGCTTCAACATTCCCGCTGACAGTCCCCTAATAAAAGAAAGAGCACCAAAAGCCGCAAATAACGGCATCGGCGCTCTTTTCTTTATTTAAAGCATTAAAGCTACGGCCTTTCCTCAAACTTCCATGATAATTGGCAGTATCATCGGCCTTCTCCTGGTTTTTTCGAATAAATACTTTCCTAAAACGTCTCTGACCTGAGACTTCATTGAGGACCATTCGGAGATCCCCTTGCAATTGCATTTTTCTAATGATGCTTTTACTTTTATCCTGGCTTCTTCGAGCAGTTTTTCGGATTCCCGGACATAGACAAATCCCCGCGAGATAATATCGGGACCTGCCATAATCAACCCTGTTTCACGGTTTATCGTAACCACTACGATCAGGATACCGTCCTGAGACAGCATTTTACGATCCTTGAGGACAATATTCCCAACATCTCCAACACCGAGACCGTCGACAAGCACCTTTCCCGCGGCGACTCTGCCGGCGACTCTGCCCGAACGGCGGCCGAATTCAAGTATCTGGCCATTTTCCCCCACAAAAATGTGCTCCGGTAAAACCCCTACGTCCCTGGCTAGTTCGGCATGTCTGATCATCATCCTGTATTCGCCGTGGATAGGGACAAAGAATTTCGGCCGGGTCAGGTTAATCATAAGCTTCAATTCCTCCTGGCTGGGGTGGCCGGAGACATGGATGCCGGACATCGATTCGTAAATTACTTTGGCGCCGAGCTTGAACAACTGGTCGATAATGCGTGCCACCAGCTTTTCGTTGCCTGGTATCGGTGTAGCAGAAATAATAACGGTGTCGCCAGGCAAGATTTCAACCTGGCGGTGGTCCGATAGAGCCATCCTGGTCAAAGCCGACATTGGTTCACCCTGACTCCCCGTGGTGAGGATCGCAACCTTGTTTTTGGGCAGGCGGTTAGCCTCCTCAAGTTCGATCATGATGCCGTCGGGGATGTCCAGATATCCCAGTTCGGTGGCGACGCTGACCACATTGACCATGCTCCGCCCCACCACGGCAACCTTGCGGTTGTGCTTGTATGCCGCCTGAATCGCCTGTTGAAGCCTGTGCACGTTGGTAGCAAAAGTGGCTATAATAATCCTGCCCTCGGCTGCCAGGCGAAAAGTTTCATCAAAGGTGTTTCCGACAAAACGTTCGGACATGGTATAACCGGGCCTTTCCGCATTGGTGCTGTCGGAAAGCAGAACCAGGACGCCTTTTTCGCCCAGCTGAGCCAAACGTTGAAAATCAGTCACCTGACCGTCCACCGGCGTCTGGTCAATTTTAAAATCGCCGGTATGAAGAACCACGCCAATCGGTGTATGCACAGCAATCGCCACTGCGTCTGGAATGCTGTGTGATACTTTGATGAACTCGATTTTGAAAGGACCAACCTGTACGATATCTCTCGGTTTTACCGTGTGCAGAATGGTTTCACTGACCATATTTTGCTCTTTCAGCTTACCATGCAGCAGCCCCAAAGTTAGTTTAGTCCCGTAAACCGGTACATTTAGCTGGCGCAGCACATACGGCAGGGCGCCGATGTGGTCCTCGTGTCCGTGGGTAAGCACGATTCCGAGGACGGAATCCCTATTTTCCAAAAGATAGGTAATATCCGGGATAACGATGTCAATCCCCAACATACCTTCTTCCGGAAACATTAAACCACAGTCAATAACTAAAATATTCTCCCCAAATCTCACCGCCATCATGTTTTTGCCGATTTCCCCCAACCCGCCAAGGGGTATCAGGGACAATTTAGGTTCTTTTGACAAATCCGCACCTCCTAACCATTTACAAAAAAAATACTTTTTTACGTTTGCATCAGGTGAGATAATTCAGGAGAAGGTGGGAAAATATATAATTAGACCGCTTCCGGGAAATCCGCACACTTAAAAAACACTCAAATATAATTGTACTATATTTTATTACCAATTACAACAAAATTTAAAACATAATGTTAATAGCTAAGAGCCTGATATTGCAGCAGGCAATTCTTTCAAATAGGCCAGAGCATAATTTCCCCCAAAAAACTTCATATCATACATAAAAAGGAGTTGCGTTTCCATAAGCAACTCCTCTTCCATCCCCTTAGGCCGGCACACCCGATCATCAATGACGGTTGGCGCTTAAAAAAGGTTGAGATTTTCCAGAAGTTCTTTGATAGCTAATTTTTCTGTCGAGGTTGCTTCCACTAAGGGCGGGCGCGTTGCTCCAACTTGCCACCCCTTCAAATTCAAAGCGGTTTTTACTGGAACCGGATTGGTAGCGATAAATAAACCTTTAAAGAGGGGGAACAGTTCGAGGTGGATTTCGTTGGCCAGGGTGGTGTTTCCAGACGTAAACGCATTCACCAGTTCCTGCAAACGGGGTCCCACCAGGTGCGATGCCACACTGATAACACCTTGTCCCCCCAGCGCCAGCATTGGCAGGGTCAAAGAATCATCGCCGCAGTAAATGGCAAAACTGTCCGGCAAAAGCCTGCGTAATTCGCTTACCTGATCCATACTGCCGCTGGCTTCCTTAATCGCGACAATATTATCAATTTCAGCAAGCCTGGCCACAGTTGCAGGCAGCAGGTTTACAGCTGTTCTGCCCGGTATGTTATAGATCATCACAGGAAGGTCGGTACTCTCTGCCAGAATCTTAAAGTGCTGGTAAATCCCTTCCTGAGATGGCTTATTATAATACGGGACTACCAGCATTACCCCGTCAACACCAACTTTTTCAGCTGCCCGGGTTAACACAATGCTATCCGCAGTTGAATTGCCGCCTGTCCCGGCCAAAACAACGGCCTTCCCCCCTACCTCTTCCACTACGGCCCGGAAGAGTTCTACCTTCTCGTCCTTGGTAAGTGTCGGCGACTCCCCCGTTGTTCCGGCTACGACCAGACCGTCTGAACCGGAAGCAGCCAGGTGGCGCGCCAGCTTCCTGGCTTGGCTCAAGTTGATGCTCAAGTCCTTATGGAAAGGCGTGACCATGGCGGTCAAGACCCGCCCAAAATCCACATTCAATTCTGTCACCTTCCTTGTTTTACGCATTATTGCCGGAACGCACGGTGAAGAGCGCGAATGCCTTTCTCCATGTCTTCCTTTTTAACCAGCACCCAAATAGTAGTGTAAGAATCAGCGGATTGCAGAATCGCAATTTGTTCCCGGGCGAGCGCCTCAACGATTTTTGCCATCACGCCAGGTACGCCGGTCATTGCCGCTCCCACGGCTGCAATTTTGGCACAGTCGGGCAGCACCTGCGGTGATATACCAATATTCTCTAGGACTTGTACGGCTTTCGCAACATTTGTGTTTTTAACTGTAAACAGTATTACATCAGGATGCACGTTAATAAAGTCCACACTAATCCCGGCCAGTGCCAGACCCTTAAATATTTTTTTTTGAAAATCAATTTTATCCGTAATAGTATCGGCTATTATTTTTATCTGGGTAATATCTGAAATATAGGTAATGCCGGTGACTGTCCGGTCTCTCGTAATATCGATCGAGCCATTTTGCATTTCACCCTGTGCGGTTACCAGCGTACCTGGCCCGCCGCTGAAGGTCGATTTAATCCGCAAAGGGATTCCTTTCTGCATAACAATCTCAACTGCCCTGGGGTGGATTACCTTGGCCCCTTCATGAGCCAGTTGGCAGATTTCGTTATAGGTAATATTTTCCAGAGGTAAGGCGTCTTCTACAATTCTTGGGTCCGCCGTCATAATTCCCTCGACATCGGTATAAATATCAACCCAGGCAGCATCAAGAGCCACCCCCAGCGCAGCCGCCGTAGTGTCACTCCCCCCCCGGCCAAGGGTCGTAATCTCTCCTTGCTGCGTAACACCCTGAAATCCCGCTACAACCACAATCTTCCCGGCAGAAGCGTGCTGCATGATATACTCGGGTTCAACCCTTAATATCCTCGCTTCATTGTATGCACTGTCGGTAATAATCCCTGCTTGCGAGCCGGTAAGAAATACAGCAGGGCAACCCGTTTTTTGGATGGTTGCCGCCATAATTACACCGGAAATAATTTCACCGCATGACATCAGCAGATCGCCCTCGCGGGGAGCAAGCTCTGTATTGCCGCTGCAGGCAAAGGAGAGCAGAGTATCGGTGGCGTAAGGATCCCCCGCACGTCCCATGGCGGACACCACCACAACCGGGGCATAGCCTTCCTGTTTAGCCTGGATCACCCTGGATACGGCAATGTCCCGTTTATCCTGGCTCACCAGGGAAGTGCCGCCAAACTTCTGGACAATAAATCTCATTAAGCAATCTCCTTTTCGGCCTTCAGCCTCGATACCGTCGATTGGCGTCATGACACGCTGATGCGGGCTTCTATAGAGATGATCGTTTGAGACATTATTTATTCGTCAAACATCCGTATTCGACAAGCAATTCGGCAATCTGGACAGCATTTGTAGCGGCCCCTTTGCGGATTTGATCCGCTACCACCCAAATGTTTAAGCCGTTGGGGATTGAATTATCCTCCCGGATACGGCCGATAAACACTTCGTCGCGGTTGGAAGCAAACAGAGGCATGGGATAAAGTTTGGCGCCGGGGTCGTCAATCACTACAATGCCCGGAAAACTTTCAAATAAACGCTTTGCTTCCTGAGCAGTTATTTTTCGATGCGTCTCAATATTAACAGCTTCCGAATGGCTGCGGTAGACCGGTACCCGCACGGTGGTGGCTGTGACGGCAATAGCGTCATCGTGCAGAATTTTTTGGGTTTCTTTGACCATTTTCCATTCTTCTTTGGTGTAATCCAAATCCATAAATACATCTATGTGAGGAATTAAATTAAAGGCTATCGGGTAAGGGAAAATGTTTGGGGTTATTTCAGCCTGCTCAAGCACCGCCCTGGTCTGCCCCGCAAGTTCCTCGATGCCCTCGCGTCCCGCTCCGGACACTGCCTGGTATGTTGCTACCACCACCCTTTTAATTTTGGCAGCGTCATGTATTGGTTTTAATGCAACCACCATCTGGATGGTTGAACAATTTGGGTTGGCAATAATACCCTGGTGCCATTTTACATCTTCAGGGTTAACTTCCGGCACCACCAGCGGAACTGCCGGATCCATTCTGTAATTACTGCTGTTGTCGATAACGACCGCGCCACGCGCAACGGCGGCAGAGCCAAATTCTTTGCTTGCAGCGCCCCCTGCAAACAGCGCTATCTCCATTCCGTTAAAAGAGTCAGGCGTAGTGACTTCCACCTGATACGGCCGGTCTTTGAAAAGCATAACTTTACCTGCGGAGCGTGCGGTTGCGCAAAGTTTTAATTCGCCGACCGGAAAATTTCTTTCATCAAGTATTTTGAGCAATTCCTGGCCTACCGCTCCGGACGCCCCAACGATAACCACATTGTACTTCTTCAAATATACCCCTCCAAATACAGTTTAAAAGCATATGTTTTATAAGAACGCGCCGGGTTGCGGTCAGGTATCATACCGATTTATTAAGCTTTATGGATGATATCCCAACAATAACGGTTGATACTGCTTGCCTCTCATGGCCTCAAGGAGCGTCTCGGTAATCAGATCCCACCTGGCCATCAGTGAATTTGGTTTGCTGGCTGGGTTGTCTTGCCCAAATGGCACCATATAGAGGTTCTTTACGTTAAGCAAGAGTCCGATGTTCTTCGCGTTCATACTGAGACCATCGTTGGTGGATATGGCCAGAACAACCGCCTTCTGGTTTCTCAATTGGGCTTTGATCGAAAACAAGACCGGCCCGTCGGTAATGCCATTTGCCAGTTTGGCCAGAGTATTGCCTGTACAGGGGGCTACAAGCAAAATATCGAGAAGTTTTTGCGATCCGATCGGCTCAATTTCCACCATGCTCGTAATAGCATCCCTACCGGTTATGTTTTTTATTTCTTTCTTCCATGCGTTACTGGCGCCGAATTTGGTATCGATGGTATCAACAGTCTGGCTGATAATCGGTAATATTTCAGCACCCTCGCTAACCAGAATACGCAACTGCGGTAGTACATCAGCAAGGCAGCAGTGAGAACCCGTAAGGGCAAATCCCACTTTAACCCCTTTTAAACGCATCATAAGCACCTCCGAAACCGAAAGCCATTCACCTGCCGGCCATCTCCTCCGCCAGAAACCCGAGGATGGTCCTGGCCAGGATACGGCCTGCCGTCTTGGGCGCGACACGACCGGGCAACCCCGGCGCCAGGACTGCTTTAATCCCGAGTCTGTCAGCAGCCTGGAAATCTGTACCTCCCGGCGCCGATGCAAGATCTATGATCACGGCCTCAGGTGATACATTTTCCAGTATTTCACCCGTCAGTACCATAGACGGGACAGTATTGAAAATGGCATCCGCTTCTCTCAGGGATTTTGACAGTTGGTCAAACGGTATTGGGGTAAGGGTCATTTCAGCAATACGTGCCAGGGATTCTTTCCTTCTTGCCGCTACCCGTGTTTTTGCCCCCATGGCGCCCAGCAGGCGCGCCAGCGCGGCGCCGGTTCTACCGAAGCCAAGGACGTAAGCTGTGCAGCCATGGATAGTAATGGGCAGCATCTCCATAGCCATTTGTACGGCTCCCTCAGCGGAAGGGATGGAATTGTAAATTGCGACCTCATCAATTTTCATTAGTTCTATAAGGCGCGATTCCTTTTGTTCCAGTAACCTTACCAGCTTCTGTCCGGCCACCCCGACAAAAACCGGGATGTTGGAGGGCATCATTGAAATCAGTCGCTCGGTCAGGGTCAGTGGTTGCTCCGCCAACGGGGCGTATATAAGACCGTCCCCATTGATACCGGGAACCGGTAAAATCAAGGCGTTAATCCCCTGCAAACACTCTTCCTGCTCCTGGAAGGCGGCAACCCCCGGCTTCACTTTGGCCGGCAGGCCGATAACATTGACCAACGCTCCGGAAGCAGCCAGTTCTTCCACAATAGCCAAATCCCTGGCATCGCCGCCCATAACGGCAACCTTCAATCCCTTCAGGTTTGGCCGCATAGTTTTGCCCCCCCCAACACGTTTACCCCAAAATACAGTACAGTATATGTTTTGCGTTAAACGGAGGTGCTTGTCTTGCATTTACCTCGTATTTAGATGTCTTTATTCAAAAAGCAACCGGTCTAATCCATAAACCACCCTTTCCAAACGCATTACCTTGCGGATACCCAACAATACACCGGGCATAAAAGATTCCCGGGTTACGGAATCATGCCTGATGGTCAGAGTCTGGCCGAGTCCTCCGAAGATCACTTCCTGGTG
>DNIT01000181.1:44369-47167 GCA_003489345.1 Pelotomaculum sp.
GTACCCCTTTGTTCGATAATAGCTTCGGCCGTTTTAATAGCCGTGCCCGAAGGCGCGTCCAATTTCTGATCGTGGTGCAGTTCGATAATTTCAACGTGGGGGAAATGACGGGATGCTTCTGCCGCAAACTTCATCATCAACAGAGCTCCGATAGCAACGTTGGGCGCAATTAATCCCCCTACTCCCAAATTCTCCGAATATGAGACGATATCATTGATTTGCTCCGGGCTTAAGCCGGTTGTCCCAATAACCGGGCGAACCCGTTGCTTGAGGTAGAGCATCGCGTTATGGTAAACAGAATGCGGACCGGTAAAGTCCACTGCAACATCGGGACGCACACGAGTCAGTACTTCTTCAAGATCCTTTTCAATAACTATCCCCGAACTGCCTGCTTCAGCCAGTGCGCCTACATCTGTGCCCTCGCCAACAGCGTCGACTGCTCCGACGAGTTCTATATCTTCGGTTCGCAGAACCGATTTCACCACCTCACGGCCCATCTTTCCATAAGCCCCGGTGACGATAACTTTAATCATAGTATGCCTCCTTTAAGCAGCTAATCTCGAAAGAAGAAACCCCTTTGACTTTTAAAATTAATTTTCTTATATATAATTGTTTATGTCAATATTAATTCAGAGCTTGAAAACAAAATAACCCTGTATAGAAGCAGTCAGGACGGTGTTGTGTTTTATGAGATTAGACGATTAAGCATTATTTTTTAGGTATGACAAAGCTGGTTTGCTTTAGTGAAGGAATATTGGAAAAATCAAAATCAGCCAGCGGGTAACCTGACCCGCCTGTCAAAAGATAATACTTTGTGGTATCTGTATAATAGTTAAAATGCAATTTCTGGTTTTTAAAGACCGTCCGACTTTCTTCCATAACATATTCATCTCCCATTATGATATTGTTTTCCATCCCTGTTTCAGTATGCTTACGTTTACCTGGCCGCCCTCGGGAAAATCACGCTTTTCGACCGCACCCGAAAAAACAAAAGCGTCTGCACCCTGCACCGATTCAAGGTATCCGCTAACCACCTCAAATTCAGTCTTGGCCCCTATAAGCTTTTCAGACGGATTAAAGGGTTCAGACAAGGCCAGCTCTCCGGCGTAGTCCTGGTATAATGACCACATCAACGGTTCAAAGCTTGTGTCCGGTATTGATACAGCCAGGTTAATCTCGTCCATAGCTTCCCGGCGGGAAATCATATGATTATGCGCATACAGTTTTTCAGTGAGATTGTCCACAATGTGTTCAATGCGTCCTTCTTTCAGAGGCAACTGGTGCAACGCAAGCATTTTTTTGGCCAGTGACCTGATCAACAGATAATTCCGGTGCACATTTCCCAAGGCCAGCGGGTGAATACGTTCTGCCAGCAAGGTAAAAGCCTTAACCTGCTGGTCAGTGCTGCAAACGCCGGCTTTTTCACCGGCCAGAGCAAGGTAGGAATAGACATCTTCAATATTCACAGGGATCTTAGCCGAAGGATTATTGGGATCCTGTGGATTAAAAGCATTCACAACGCTGGGATCAATAGGCCCAAGTTCGCTCATTTTTCCCATCACTATTTCATCCGCTCCCAGACACAAAAGGGTTCCGGCACTGTAGCAGCGAAATGGCACCAGAACAGCAAAACGATTGGTATATTCTCTAATCAGATGCGCCAAGCGCCACGGCGTTAGGACGTCCCCCCCCCTTGTATACAGAAACAGGTCAATTTGTTCGCATCTGCCAAGCATTTCCAAGTGCCTGTAGAAAACTGGCGTAACATCCGGGGCAATCCTGGTGTTGACATTCTCACGGTCGCCGGTGATATAGCAAATCAGTTTAGAACCTCTGCGCTCAGATATTTTTTTAATTAACTCAACCCTTTGTTCACGGGCCATGTTACGCCTCCGGTTATTTTGTCGACACGTTTATTATGCCATTTCAGTCTGATTAATAACAATCAAAATAATTTAAGTTGACCGGATGAAGCACAAAAAACCCCATGACCAGCACCGGCATGGAGGATTGGTTGAAATGCTTTAAAGAAGCCCCTACTTGAGATACGGGACTAAAAATAGCCGTAGGCCGTAAGGCGTAAAAAACAATAGCAGAGATCGTCCTACCTGTTTTTTTCACAATCTTACGCCCTACGCCCGACCCGGATACATGTTAGTATAAGTCAAAAGTTCGAGCCGTATCGCCGATAACCCGGACTTGTCTGATCCAAATCGACAATAATAACCTCCGCGCCAACCTTTCTGATCGCCTCCCAGGGTATAACCAGGTGCTGTCTATCGATCCAGATATTAATCAGGTTGTTTTTCTTGGGCAGGATAATGGAACGGATTTCCCCCGATTCCGTATCCAGGACCAGGTCGGATTCTCCCACCACGCCAAGACGCGACCCGTTATATAAATTTACAATTTCCTTACCGGCAAGTTCACCCATCCGCACTGGAAGCTCCTCCTCATCATTCTTAATTAAATTCTTCTCCAAGCGTTAATAATTCTTTGCATGTACGGCTGGGCGACCGCCATTAAAATGGACACGAAAGCCAATGGTTCCATACTGAGCCCTCCCAGGTAAATACGCTCCGGCAGCTGAACTTCCATAAAAGTGGCTATAACCACCAGGGAAATATAAATACCGCCGGCAACCCCGACCAGGTTAGCCAGAGCTTGTGACAGGGGACTTGACTTTGCATCGCCAATGGCGCTCCAATCCTTTTCCCGATGCTTGTACAGCAGGATACGCTCCCGGACTGATATACTTACCAGAAATAAGATTGTGATAACGAGAATGATCCCGCTTA
>DNIT01000181.1:47270-47773 GCA_003489345.1 Pelotomaculum sp.
GATAACGAGAATGATCCCGCTTAACATTTGACTCACCCCATAGCTATCTTATTTGGGACAGGCAGGAAATATGAATAAAAAAACAACAGGTACCCTGTTGTTATAAAAATAGTTAAAATACAAAAACAGCCGATATTAAAGCTGGCCTGTGGAACCAAAGCCACCGGTTCCCCTGACGGTGTCGTCCAAAGTATCAGTTTCCTCAAGCTTTACCTTGAAAACGGGCATAAAAACAATCTGTGCTACCCTCTCACCCGGGTTGATTAAGTATTCCTTATCTCCCTGGTTAATCAGTGCGATAAGTATTTCACCTTTATAGTCGCTGTCAATAACACCAACAGCATTGGCAAGGGAGATGCCGTGCCTGGCGGCAAGACCGCTCCTGGGGAATACCAGTCCGACAATATACCTGGAAGGTATCTGGAGCGCCAGTCCCGTAGGTATCACAACCCTGGAACCGGGCTCTATAAGCACCGGAGAATCCAGGCAGGCCGGTAAATCCA
>DNIT01000186.1 GCA_003489345.1 Pelotomaculum sp.
CAACGGCGCGTCAACGCCAAACCGGGATCCCTAAAGCAACTTTTATGCAAACGAATTCGTACCTGCATCTGATGCACGACCAATTGCATATCCTTCGCTATCGACAAGGTACTGTGGTAATACCCAAACTCAAGAATTGGCCTTTTCTTTAATTTCACGCCAAAGGTTATCTTCAAACTCGCTCAGCGGGATGGCTCCCAGGTCGCCACGGGCGCGGTGGCGGACGGCCACCGCCCCCTGTTCGGCCTCCTTGTCACCGACAACCAGCATGTAGGGAATTTTTTGCGCCTGGGCTTCGCGAATTTTATAGTTGATTTTCTCGTTGCGGGCGTCCATCTCCACCCGGATCCCTTTTTGCTCAAGACTGTCCACAACCTTACGGGCGTACGCAAGGTGGCGGTCGGTAATGGGCAGGACACGGGCCTGGACAGGGGCCAGCCAGGCCGGAAAAGCTCCGGCGAAGTGTTCGGTGAGAATGCCGATAAACCTTTCAATACTGCCGAATATCGTCCTGTGGATCATCACCGGCCGGTGCTTCTGGCCGTCCTCCCCGACATAGGTAAGGTCGAACAACTCCGGCATCTGGAAATCCAACTGGATCGTCCCGCATTGCCAGGTGCGGCCCAGGGAATCTTTAAGGTGAAAATCAATCTTCGGCCCGTAGAAGGCGCCGTCCCCCTCGTTTACCTTATAAGCAAGGCCCCTGGCCTCCAGGGCGTCCCGCAGCTCACCGGTGGCCTTCTCCCAGGTTTCTTCGGAGCCCATGGCCTTTTCCGGCCTGGTGGAAAGCTCCACTTGATAAGAGAAACCGAATACTTTGTAGAAATCTTCTTCCATATTGATGACCCCGATGATCTCATCCTTAACCTGGGAGGGAAGCATGAATATGTGGGCGTCGTCCTGGGTAAAGCAACGGACTCTCATCAAACCGTGTAATGCGCCGGAAAGCTCGTGCCGGTGCACCAGCCCCAGTTCACCCATGCGAATGGGAAGCTCACGATAGCTGTGCAGCCTGCTCTTGTAAATCAGGATGCCGCCGGGGCAGTTCATCGGCTTGACAGCGAAATCACCCTCGTCGATTTTGGTGAAATACATGTTGTCGCGGTAATGGTCCCAGTGCCCGGATTGCTCCCAGAGGGTTCTGTTCAAAATAATCGGCGTGCGGATCTCCTGGTAGCCCCTTTTTTTATGCTCCTGCCGCCAGAAGTCCTCCAGTTCGTTGCGCAGGATCATTCCCTTGGGATGAAAAAACGGAAAGCCCGGACCTTCGTCATGGATGCTGAACAGATCCAGTTCCGCGCCGATTTTCCTGTGGTCGCGCCGTTTGGCTTCCTCGAGCCGGAAAAGGTACTCGTCAAGCATGGATTTCTTGGGGAAAGAAGTGCCGTAAATCCGCTGGAGCATCTTATTCTTCTCGCTGCCCCGCCAGTATGCCCCTGCCACACTCATCAGCTTGAAGGATTTTAAGCGCCCGGTGGAGGGCACGTGCGGCCCCATGCAGAGGTCGGTAAAATCACCCTGGCGGTAGCAGGACAGGCCCACATCCGCAGGCAGGTCCTCAATCAGTTCCACCTTGTAGTCCTGGCCTGCCTCCTCAAACTTAGCCAGCGCGTCAGCCCTGGCCAGTTCGGAGCGTTCAAAGGGCAGGTCGGCCTTAACGATGGCCTCCATTTCCTTTTCGATCTTGGCCAGATCCTCCGGACTGAAGGGCTCCTTGGTGTCAAAGTCGTAATAAAAGCCGTCGGCAATAGCCGGGCCGATAGCAAACTTAACGCCGGGGAACAGCTTTTGTACCGCCTCGGCCATAACGTGGGCCGTGCTGTGGCGGAAAACCTGTTTGCCCTCATCGTCTTCAAAGGTCAAAAATGCAACGTTGGCGTCACTGTTCAACGGAGCCCCCAGGTCGACCAGCCGGCCGTCCACCCTGGCTACCAGCGCTTCCCTGGCCAGACGCTGGCTGATGCTCCTGGCAATATCCATAAGCGCTGTGCCCGCCTGGTACTCCCTGACCGAGCCATCCGGCAGGGTTACTTTCATATTGCCCACTTCATCCAAAACCAACACATCCTTTCATGAAAAAACAAAATCGCCCCTGACAAAAAGTCAGGGACGGGATTTCCGCGGTTCCACCCTGGTTAGGAAAAGACAACATTCCTCGCTCACGCAGATAACGGTTGCCTCCGTCGCGGCCTACTCGTCAGTTCGGCCGGCAGCTCCAAGGCGGTTTTTCAGTTCACCCGCGTCCAAAGGCGCTTTCAGCCTTATGGCGCCTTCTCTCTTTGGCCGGTATGAAACCTACTCGTCCTTATCATCACTCGTTTATCAATATTCTTACTGTATTATATTGGCTAAATCCTTCATTGTCAACAAAAGCAAGCTGGTCATTAAAAACCCATGGCTTGTAGAAGAAATGCTTCAGATTATTTCAAGGCTGTGTACACAGAGCGCAACCGGGACACTCGCTCACCCGGTCGGTAAAAACACTTTTAATCGTTTCCAGCGTCGCGTTATGGTTTTCTCTATCGGCCCGGTGGATGTTGATTTTCCTGGGAGCGAGGGTGATCAGGGCGCTGATCAGGAGATCTTCGTAGTTTAGTTCATTTTCCAGCATATCCAGAAAAAAACCATCCATGTAATCACTACGGACCGGCTGCATTTTATCGTCAAAAAGCTTGAAGCTGCCGGATT
This sequence comes from Pelotomaculum sp., assembly GCA_003489345.1. GTDB lineage: Bacteria > Bacillota > Desulfotomaculia > Desulfotomaculales > Pelotomaculaceae > Pelotomaculum_C. The sequence goes on from DNIT01000186.1 coordinate 2,689, forward strand.
CAGAGATGCACAAGTGGACCATTTCCATACGCGGTTCCTGAACTTCTACAAAATACTGCAACAGCTGAATAAATTCACGGTATTCCCTCTCCATTAAAAATTCGTCAACCGCTTTTTCGGTGGCGTCCCGCAGCTCGGCCAGGTATTCCTTCAGCCTGAAACGGATGAATCCGTCGACGATAATGCGGTTATTATAGTTTAAGAAGTCTATTATTTTTTGATTAATACGGTTCTTCCGGCTCAGCCAATAGAGCGTGTTCCGGGATTCCCTGCCCTCACGGTTGATGTGGCGCAACGAATAGTCAAAAATAAGCTTCTTTTCTTCGTCACCAAAATAATAATAGTTTTCCCGGATAATGTCTTTTAAAAGGGCATCCTCCCAGTGGTTGAGAATGACGTCGGAAATTATTTCAGCCAGTTGCTGCCTGAGAAGGGTTTGGATATGCTCGTCGTTTGACCCGCGCTGAGCCTCTCCGACAATGCGGCAGGAGAGAAAGGTGAATTTACCGGCCGGAGATTCTTCCAGGTCCACCTTCAGGCCTTGTCCTTCACACCGCTTCAGCTGATTGCCGAGTTTGGCCTTAAACAGCTCCATGTGCTGCGTGGCTCCGATGGATATGGTCTGCGCCACTATGATCACTCCCTGCCTGTTACTACACCAGTCGCCGTGGGAAAAACAGGTCAGCCGGCTTTTTAAATCTTCCTGGTTCAGTATAGACAGAAAGAACGGCCCCTATGCCATGCAAATTATTTTAAGAAATCCAGAAATTTTGGCTTAATATAAAAGGGGCTAATAAATTTTACAAATTTCAAGATCTGAAAATGCGGATAATTTTGCCCTACGGCCCTTTAAGGCGTAAGCCGTAGGGCGTAGGGCATAATGTATCCTGCATTTCTATGGGGTTGTGTGCAAATGAATTCGCACCTGCCTTTGTCAGTTATGCCGAACAAGCGTATAGTGTGGTTACGTCTGCCGTAAATTGCTTGGAGTTAGACGCTCAACTCGCTCAGCCGTTTGACTCTGTCTTCGATGGGCGGGTGGGTGCTGAAGAGCCTGGCCATGGATGCGCCGGAAAGCGGGTTGACGATGAACATGTGCGATGCCGCCGGGTTTACCTGCATCGGGATCCTGTGAGCCGCGCTTTCCAATTTCAAAAGGGCGTTGGAAAGGCCTCCGGTATTACCGGCAAAGCGGGCTCCGTCCTCATCCGCCATGTATTCCCGCGAGCGGGAAATGGACATCTGGATGATCATAGCCGCGATGGGCGCGATAATGGCCAGCAGAAGACCACCGATCATGCTTCCTCCGCCCTGTTCGTCATCGCTGCGGCCCATGCCGAAGATGGCACCCCACTGGATGATGTTGGCCAGCATGGAGATCGCCCCGGCGAAGGTGGCGGCAATGGTCCCTACCAGGACATCCCGGTTTTTGACATGGGCCAGTTCGTGCGCCAGTACACCTTCCAGTTCGGTTTTGTTTAATATCCGCAAAAGCCCCTCGGTAACGGCTACCGCCGCACGGGCAGGGTTCCTGCCTGTGGCGAAAGCATTGGGCTGCGGTGAAGGAGTGATATAGATGCGGGGCATAGGCAGCCCGGCCCGCTGGGTCAACCGGCGCACGATGGCGTAAAGCTCCGGCACCTCTTCCTCGGAAACCGGCTGCGAGCGGGTCATTTTAATAGCTACTTTGTCGCTGTAATAGTAGCTGAAAAAATTCATACCCAGTGAAATCAGGAAGAACAGTATGGCGCCGTTACTGCCTCCGACTGCATTTCCGATGAGTACAAGGATGACGGAAAGGCCCGCCATCATCAACCAAACTTTGAAGTTATTCATTCAGTAAGCCTCCTTATCTCAAGTTTTAACATTTTTTCAACGTCTTAATCAATTAAATCGCGAAGGTATCCATTCCCTCCTAACTATAATACCACCATCAAGGCTAAAAGCAAAAATATTCCATAGATCGCTGCCGGATAAAACATCACTGTGGCTTTGAGCTCTTTTTGCCTTTTGACAAAAAGGAAAACCGTCAGGCTTGATAACAACGCCAGGCCTGCGCTCAGTGCGGCCAGAGGGGAAATGATCCAGGGGGTAAATAAAATGCCGATAATAGGAATTATCGTGCTCTGAAAAACCATGGCTCCTGTTATGTTGCCCATAGCCAGGGTATCTTTACCACCTTTTACCCAGATCACACTGTTAAATTTTTCCGGCAGTTCGGTGGCTACCGGTGTGATTATCAGAGACAGAATCAAGGCTGGAGCCATCAAGCTGGTGGCCAGGTTGCCCAGAGCTCCCACGAAATAACTAGCGCCGCCGGCAATAAGCGCCAGGCTCACCGCGATTTGGGACAGCAACACCCAAAGCGGCGGCTCCCCTTCTCTCTTCCAGAAATACAGTGGATCAATATCCAGCTCGGACAAAGTGTCCCCGTCTCCAAGGGTGATCTTAACATAAAAAATGTACCCCAGGAGCAGAATAACTGCTACCATAATCTTTAGAGGCTGGATGGGCAAAAAGGCCGCCGCCACCGCCAGGCTATAGAAGAAGATAAAATATTTCAAGTCCCTCATTAATATGGAATTTTTTACGTCTATACAGCGGCTTTCTCCGTTCCGGCAGTAGAACATCTTTGAGACCCCCACTACCCCGAAGGCCAGCGTGCTGAGCATGAACGGAGCTCCCAGAATAGCGCCAATACCCACCTCATGAGCGCTCCCGACCGGACCGAACAGGATCGCGATGATCGGGACCATGGTTTCCGGCAGCGCCGTGCCGACGGCCGCCAGCACCGACCCTACAGCTCCTTCGGACAGGTTCAACTTTTTACCCAGCCACTCGATCCCGTTGGTGAAGGTTTTCGCCCCCAACAAGATGGCCAACAGACCCGCAGCCAGTACCATAATATTCACAACCATTATGCTAACACCTCCCTTGCAAAATTTAAAAACAAAAAAACCTTCGCATTTTCACTGCTGAAAAGCACGAAGGTCTTGCCATACCTTTGCAGACGCAAGAGCCGGGTGTTATCCAACACCGTACTGACGACCCCTGCTCCGGGATAAACCCGGTGGCTACTCCCCTTGTATCCGGTAAGATTATCTATATACTATTATTGCCGCATTTTAAGGACAAGTCAAGAAGTATTTAAGGGATTTTTACTAAGCCTTATATTATTATATGCTGCCGTTCCCGGCGGTCATGTGTGAATGTTCGCATTTATATTGAGAATACAGCTTATTTTTCTGTCCGCTACTGCCCGTCGCCTGCACTGCTCCCGCTCAAGTAGCCGGTGGAGAAAGCGATCTGCAGGTTGAACCCCCCGGTCAAAGCGTCTACATCGATGACCTCGCCGGCAAAATATAGCCCCCTGATTATTTTCGACTCCAGCGTGGAAGGATTGATTTCTTTGACGCTCACCCCGCCGCCGGTCACAATAGCCTCGTTAAGCGACCGGGTACCGGTCACTGTTACCGCCAGGTTTTTCAGAACGCTCACCAGTTCCTCCCGTTCGCCCCTGGTCACCTGGGCCCCCTGCCTGCTGCCGTCAACGCCCGCCAGGACGAGTATAACCGGCGCCAGCCGTTGAGGGAGAATAACGCTCAGTGTATTTTTCAGAGACCTGGCCGGGTGTTGCTGCAACTGATCCTGCAGTAACTTTTTAAGCCCTTCACCCGGCCAACCGGGTTTTAAATCAATTATTAAGTCCAGCGGGAAACTGAAATGTTTGGTCAAAAAGCTGCTGAGGTTTAAAACTGCCGGACCGGACAGGCCGAAATGCGTGAACAGAAGCTCACCGGACTGCTCAGCTTTGACGCGGCCACCGGTAGCCACGCGCAGCATCACACGGTCCAAAGCCAGACCCTGCAACTCCCGCACCCAACCATCCCGTACCACCAGCGGAACCAGAGCGGGCCGCGGTCCAACAATGGTGTGCCCCAACCGGCGGGCCATCCGGTAGCCGTCCCCGCTTGAGCCGGTCTGTTGGTAAGAGGCTCCACCGGTAGCAACCAGCACGCTCCGGCCCTTAACCCTGGTGTTATCAGACAGAAGAGCGCCAGCGGCCTGCCCGTCCCTGGACAGCAACTGCCTCACTCCGGAATTATACCGGACTTCCACCCCGCTGTCCTGAAGGTGTTTTTGCAGGGCTTTCAGGACAGCGCCGGACTGGCCGGAGGCGGGAAACACCCTGCCGTCCGCCTCCACCCTGGCTTGAATGCCCAGAGTCTGAAAGAGCTGCATTAAATGGCGGCCGGCAAAAGCATTTAGAGCGCTATATAAGAATTTCCCGTTCGTAACAATATTTCTGCCAAAAGCCTCGCCGTCGCTGTCGTTGGTAAAATTGCACCTGCCGCCGCCGGTGAGTGCCAGCTTTTTGCCCAGCCTGTCGTTCTTCTCCAGCAGGACTACCTTTAAACCCTTCCTGGCGGCAACGGCCGCTCCCAACATACCGGCCGGCCCACCCCCCACAACAACCAGGTCATACTCCACCGGCCTCACCTCCGGTACGTTCCATTTTTTTCTTTCATTATAAACGCAAAAACGGCAAAAACCAAATATGCCGGAGAAACACTGCAATACAACCAGAATAAACCGGGGCATTAGATCTCTGGTACGTTGTTAATCCGGTGTCATTTGTTACAATATGTATAGGTAGCAAAATCATGAGGGAAGGGTTGGGGGATGTACGACCGGATCCAGGGTATTACGGAGACGGAAAAATATTTTGGAGACAGGCCGGCTGTCGTCTACAAGTTCGGCCGGGGTATCAAAATAATAGGTTTTAAGTACGGTAACCATTTGGATCTCAGAGTACTGACCATAGGCAACAACCACAAACGAAAAGGGCTTGGCGAGGGGGCGCTAAGACAGCTCCGGCCCCGCTTCAAGATCATTACGGTAAACGAGATTTATGAGGAGACGCTGCCCTTCTGGTTGAAAATGAAAGAACGCGGGTTGATTGACCGCATAGGGACAGTCAAACTAACCCGCGTCTACGATCATATCGATGCTTAATCACTTCCCGGCACCCGGACGGTAGGCCAGCCCCTCCGCCAGCGCTACCAGATCGCCCTTTTCATCCGTAACCTCCAGGCGGTATAAGCCGGTTTTCCTGGTCCGGTTTTCCTCGCGGGCAATTCCGGTCAGCAACGCGCCGCTGGTAGTGGCCTTCAGGTAGTGTATGTTCACATTGAGGCCAAGGGCTACAGGACCGTGTGAGTTGCTGGCCGCCGCGAATACCAGGTCCGCCAGGCCGAATACGGCGCTGCCGTGCGTAACCCCGGCGCCGTTTAAGAGTTCCGGGGTAACTTGCATGGTAGCGCGGGCGTAGCCTTCCTTCATCTCAATAAGTTCAATTCCCAAATGCCGGGCGAAGGCATCCTTCGCCAAGCGTTCCCTGCCCGTTTCAAAACTGTCTTTCGTCTTAACTCACACCCTCCAAATAAACAACATCATTCTACCAGAAAAAGACCTCCTCATGAAGATCTCTTTTTATGAACATATTTATAGTAAACGAAGACAAACAACCCATACAGCGGGATCATCAACCACAGCTTGAGCCTTTCATTAATGGGCAGGGCAAAGACTATGAACCCTAAAACTATGACCGCCCAAACCGGCCAGCGCCATTTGGCCGCTTCTTTTTTTCCAACTTTTTTCAATTTCATCACCCGGTTTGAACTTCTACATGATTTACAAAAATCCTCCAGGCAGATGACTTATTAACCCTGTTTTTTCTTATAATCTTCCATAGGATGTGCAAGATTAAGTCTATTTTTTCATCCTTAAGCATATACTTTACAACCTTTGTAGCTAAAGCGGGTGATCCATTGAAAAAAGGATTTTTCACCTTTCGTGAATACATGAAAAAAGACGACCTGCTGACCGCATCCATGGAAGATTACCTGGAAATGATCTACCGGTTGTCCCAATATATCGGTTTCACCAGGATCCATGACCTGGCGGCGGCCCTCAACGTGCAACCACCTTCCGCTACCAAAATGGTCCAAAAGCTTGCTGACGCAGGGGTTGTCAATTATGAGAAATACGGCATAGTATTATTAAGCGATAAGGGTAAGGAAATAGGCGAAGCCCTACTGGAGCGGCATCAGATTATCGAAGACTTTTTAAAGCTATTGGGAATAATCGAAAATGTGCTTGAAGAAACCGAAAAAATTGAGCATACCATCAGTACTAAAACCCTGGAATGTATAGCCGATTTTGTCCAATTCTTAAAAAACAGCCCGGATTTAATTAAAGAATTTGAAACCTATAGAGTGAACAAATGATAGTCAGGGTAACCAGCGGTACACTTTCTCCATAACTATTTTCAATATTAAGTTTAATATAAACAAAAATTTACTTGCAGATTCTCCGGGTGCCGGAAGGAAAGACTCCAGCTTGGTCCAGCATAATGTAAAACGCAGTACCTTATCCCAAGAATGAAAT
>DNIT01000010.1:0-3667 GCA_003489345.1 Pelotomaculum sp.
CAAAAAACTATTGGCGTCATAAAGAAATCCCAGCCATGCTGACCCAAACGGCTGTCAATATATTTTCAAGTTATTTTCACATGCCGCCGGCGGCGCCACGCATCCGAAGTATTTTAGGAGTAAATCCTACAACATAAATAAAAGGTCATAGGTGATGCAAGTGGGCGAATTCATCAATAAACGAATTACTGAAACATCCAATAGTTTTTTGGTTTATGACGACAACTATGGTTGGATCGACGTAACCGCATATCTCGATAATCTCAACAACTTCATACAGAAATTAAGGGAAAGCATAAATGTTGCCCATCAAAACGATTAATAATATTAAGTCAACTTTTGTGGGACATTATAGTTGGGAGATAATTGAAGTATATTAAGGGAGGATAAAGTGCTTTCACGAGAGTTATTTTGGGGAATAGAATTAGGATGGATAACCTATTTGCTGGGCGCCCTGGTGATAGCGATTTTAGGCTACCTTTATTACTTTAAGATAGTCAGGTGGCGCTCTGGACAAGAGGAAAAAGCAAGCATTCATTGGAAGGACCAGGCCCTCCAACTATTCCGTAATATGCTTAGCCAGCGCTTATTGGATGATCAAAAAACCTGGGGCATCATGCATATTTTTGTTTTTTATGGTTTTATCATCCTTTTTTTGGGAACCTGTACTCTGATGATAGACAGCCATATTGGCCATTTTCTATTCGGAAATACGTTTGTTATCTTTAAATTAATTCTTAATACCGCAGGGTTGCTTGCCATGATAGGCATCATCCTGTTGTTTTTACGTCGTTATGTATTAAAAACGGCTAACGGTGAGAACAATATCAAAACCTTACTGTCACTGGTATTACCCTTTCTGGTCCTAATTACCGGTTTTTTAGTCGAAGGAAGCAGGTTGGCGATAAATACTGGAGATAATTACGGGTGGCAGTTTTGGGCCTTCCCGGTTTACCCGCTAGTAAAATTGCTGCAGCCGCTTGGCCGGGATGCCGCAACTACGGCACATGCCCTGTCCTGGTGGACACACATGTTTATCTCCTTTTTAACAATTACAGCCCTGGCCTGGACAAAGTTGTCTCACATTGCGTTGGTCCCGCTAAATTTATTTTACCAGGCATTGCAACCTCCAGGCCGCTTAAGGGAAATTGAACTATCGGAGGATTACTTCGGGACCGAAAATTTGAGCGGCTTTACCAGAACGCAACTTATTTCCATTGACGCCTGCGTAAGCGCGGGCCGGTGTGAAATTAACTGTCCTGCTTTTAATAGCGGTAAAACACTCTCACCTCGGACAATTATGGAAAAAATGCAGAAGATCAGCAACTCCGAAACCACCCTGGTGGGAGATGACATCATCACGGAGGAAGAATTGTGGGCCTGCACCACCTGCGGAGCGTGCCAGCAAAAATGCCCTGTTCTCTCCAACCCGGTTGAAAAGATTATTGATTTAAGACGTTACCAGGTGATGGCCTTAGGCAACATGCCCCAAACTTGGCAGGGCGCGTTAATGAGTTTACAAAGACGCGGACATCCCTGGAATGCCGCCACCCGTTCGCGCCTGGACTGGACCAAAGGCATGGATGTACCTGTTGCGGCTGAAAAGAAACAGTTTGATGTGCTTTTTTGGGTTGGCTGTACAGGCGCCCTGATAGATAGAAATATTAAAGTTTCACAAGCAATTGTTAAGCTGTTGCAGTATTGCGGCATTGATTTTGCGATTCTGGGGAATGAGGAAAGCTGTACCTGTCATATGGCCAGAAGAGCAGGCGACGAATTCTTATACCAGGAAATGGCTGAAAAGAACTGCTCGACATTAAACCGGTATGCCTTTCATACTATTATTACTGCCTGTCCACATTGTTACCATACCTTGAAAAATGAATATAAGTTGCCCGATGTCCAGGTTCTAAGCCATGCTGTTTATCTGCGGGAACTGATCGAAAAAGACCTGCTGAAAATTAAAACCGCAGCCCATCCGGAAAACACGACCTATCACGATCCCTGTTATTACGGTAGAATAAACGGTATCTATGAACAACCCAGAGAGTTATGTGAACTGGCAGGCGTAAAGCTAATAGAAAATGAAAAATCAAGGGAGAACTCCTTCTGCTGTGGAGGCGGCGGTGGCGGTATATGGTCGGATGACAAACCCGGGACCAGAATTTTTGAAACCAGGGCAAAGCAGCTGCTAGAGCAAGGCAATATTGAAACCATTGCTACAGCATGCCCCTTCTGCATCACCATGCTGGAGACTGCTGTAAGCAACCTGGAAGCCGGCGATGTAAAAGTGAAGGATATTGCAGAGTTGCTGGCAAACCAAATACAGGACCGTTAAAGAACGAAAGAATCAGAGGCTGGCGTTGCCTTAGTGACTGATAACAACTCCATGCTGTGGGTGCGATTGATTTCTCACCCGCATATCAAGAACACCTGCTATGGGCAGGGTAGAAAAGGAACCATTTTTAAGGAGTGATTACAATGCGTTATGAGGGCGCAATTTTTCGTCCGCCGAGCGAAGCGTCAAGTCTTATATTGCAAATATCTGTCGGATGCTCCAACAATACCTGCACCTTTTGCAGCGCTTACAAAGACAAAAAATTCAGGATAAAAACCTGGCAGGAAATTGAATCAGATATTATATCGGCTAATAAATACAAAAGACATGTTAATAGAATTTTTCTTGCCGATGGCAACGCCCTGGCGCTTGATACCAAACTTCTGATTAGGACTTTGGAGCGTTTATACAACGATTTTCCGTTATTAGAACGTATTGGTATCTATGCCGGCGCCCAAGATGTTTTAAAAAAACAACCGGAAGAATTAAGGGAACTCAAAGAAGCAGGACTGGATATCGTTTACTTCGGGCTGGAAAGCGGCAGCGACAAGATCCTTAGACTGGTTAGAAAAGGTGTTACAGCCGCTAAAATGGTGGAAGCCTGCCACAGATTAAAGGATGCCGGTTTAACCTTGTCCATCACAGTTATCAGCGGACTAGGCAGCACGGACCTGACTGAGGAGCATGCGTTGGGAACAGCATCCGTCATCAGCGCCATTAATCCTGATTACCTGAGCACACTGACCTTGATGGTGGTGGAAGGTACGCCTCTTTATGAACAGGTCCAACGCGGGGAATTTAAACTGATGACACCGATTCAGGATCTTCAGGAACTCAAATTAATGCTGGAAAAAGTGAATCTTACAAACTGTACCTTTAGAAGCAATCACGCCTCAAATTATCTGCCGCTTAAGGGTGTCCTGAACCGTGATAAGAAAGCTTTGCTCTCACTCCTTGAAAGAGCCTTGTCTACTCCGGATATGTTAAGGCCTGAATATTTAAGAGGTCTTTAAAAAATCTGACACCTATACGGGGCTCGCCTTACGTACTGTCGGCCTTAAGCCGCCAACAGCCGATCTGACCATCAATTTCCCGACTCATCCCGCACCGGCTGTGAACGCCCTGCTGATAACCACCGGCGCAATACTCTTATCCCAACCGAATGCACGATGCGGGGCAACAGGCAGAGGAGTTTTTGCGAGCCTCAGGCTTTCTTACAAGCGGCTAAAAAAACACGACAAAAAGTTAGCCGCATATACAAAAAAATATATTAAAAATAAAAGAAAAGGATAATTGCAGTTAAAAACTGTTTTTATCCTTTCTTTTATT
>DNIT01000010.1:3813-13281 GCA_003489345.1 Pelotomaculum sp.
GAGTAGGTATCTATTTTTTGGGTGTTTTTCAAGTAAATATATTATAATTACATCTATATACTATAGTAATATGATAAATAATATTATACTATATAGTATATATCTTAAAATATATTACTATAGATAATACTATAGTAATATATTTTTACTGCTATTTTTTAAAAGAGTAAACCATCGACATCACTTTTTTGGAAACTCCGGTTATACGCATTTTTGAAAAAATACATTAACCGGCAGATATTCTGCAACATGAAGCTATTAAACTATGCCTTAGGCGGCAGCTTCCTGCATTTTCTTCGACTTGGATCTAACCACCTGCGTCAGCAATATACCGACAATGCTGATGACAGCGGCAACGATAAAGGCGGTTACGTACCCGCCGCTCGACGCTCTAACACTAGCGGCCGTCATCGGACCAAGATATGCGGCAATGGCGAAACCGCTGAACATAATTCCATAGTTGACACCATTGTTCTTCGGTCCAAACATATCAGCAGTAAGAGCAGGAAAGATTCCCATAATACCGCCGAAGCACAGGGCTATAAACATAGCCTCCACCACGAACAGTGAATAGCTGGGAGTTGCAGTCAAAGCAAAGACTGACACTGCGCTGATGATATACATGATCGTAAGGGCATTGTAGCGTCCAATCACGTCTGAAACCCAGCCCCAGAACAACCGACCTCCGGTATTGGCCAGGGCAATCATGCTCACCGCCACAGCGGCTACTGCTGCCGTTACTTTGGTCGTTTCCTGAGCAATCGCAGAAGCCTGGCTGATAATCATCAGACCGGAAAAGGCACCGATCATGATCATCAGCAACAGCACATAAAAAATGGGGTCGGAAAGCATTTGTTTCCAGGTTTTATCAACACCCGAAACTGCCGAACCGGCACTGGGGGCAGGGGGGGTCCAGCCTTCCGGTTTGTAACCTGGGGGCGCTGTCATAACAAAGAATGAACCCACTGCGATGATGATAAAATAGGCGATCCCGAGTGTCCGGAAGGTAGCCATGATACCCATACTGTTAATCATCGAGTTCGCCAGCGGCGGCACTACAATCGAGCCCGTGCCGTAACCGGCAGTTGCCAGGCCTGCCACCAGGCCCCTTTTATCCGGGAAGAACTTGACCGTATTGGCAATCGTGCACGAATAAATCAAGCCCATGCCAAGACCCATCAAAGTACCATATGACAGGTAAAGCCAGGTAGTTGAAGTGGTAAAACCGGTCAGGAACACGCCTCCGCCAAATATGAAAGCCCCGACAAATATGACCCACCTCGGACCAAATTTGTCCTGAACGCTCCCACCGATGATCATTGTGACAGGACCAAATAAGTTCGAAATGGTAAATGCCAGCGTCGCTGCAGCGGCAGTGACTGCGACACCGGTAACAGACGATAAATGCGCGACCATTGGCTTGGCAAAAACGCTCCAGGCATAGCCGGAACCGATACAAAGGTTGATCAGAACACTGGCGATCAAAACAAGCCATCTTTTACTTTTTAAGTCCATGAATAATGCCTCCTTATAATGTTTTACTTACCGGATGCATACCGCATGTCCCACTTGGATATTACCATTGAATGACTCCATATCCTTGCACCCTATTAAGTTTTAGCCGTTTTTTCGTCAACCACCTCCTTAAAATACTTAATATAAAGAATGGCGGTACACACAACAAAAACTAAGGGGATGCAATTTAGCGACCAACCACTCTTAATCAACCGGAAAGCCCTCATGAAATAATAAGTGCTCAGCGCAACAGGCTGCCCGCTATAATCTTCTGCGGATATTCATTGGAACTGTCGAAAATGATTGCGCCTTTAACATCACGCAAAAGCCTTTCGACGATCATATCCCTACCGTAACCATAGCCTCCGTGAATCTGCAGCGCATTCATGCAGACGTCTACGCCGGCTTTTGCTGCAAACATTCTGGTCATAGCAGCTTCCTGGGCATATGGCTTGCCTTTATCAATTAAAGCCGCAACCCTGTAGGTCGCCACCCGGACCAGATGAATATTCATGGCCATCTCCGCCAACATCCATTGTATCGCCTGCAAGCGGGCAATTGGTCCACCAAATTGAACCCGTTCTTTGGCGTAGTTTATTGATGCGTCAAGTGCGGACTGGGCAATGCCAATGACTTGTGCGGCAGCTGCCACACTGCTGTTGGCAAGAATGCCCATATAGATCTCATATCCCTGATTTTCAGCGCCGAGCAGGTTTTCCTTGGGAACCTGTACGTTCTCAAACACTATTTCTGATGTCTGCAAAGCGCGTAGACCCATTTTCTCAATCTGCCTGCTGACGGTTAACCCGGGAGTACCCGCGTCAACTATAAAGGCGCTCAATCCTCTCATACCTGCGTCAGGATTGATCACAGCAAAAACAATGTACACATCGGCTACGCCGCCGTTGAGGACATAATATTTCTTGCCACTCAACACATATTTACCTCCGGCAAAGCCGGCCGTAACCCTATCCGGACCCTCAACAGGCGCGGCGCCCGGCTCGTACATTGCAAAGCCGCCCAGTTTCTCTCCTGTACACATATCCGGCAAATATTGTTCCTTCTGCTCTTGATTGCCCCATGCAAAGATTGCGTTGGCAGCAAGCGAACAGTGTGTGGCCAAAATTGCTCCTGTTGAAGCGCAGGAGCGGGACAATTCTTCAACCATCAAAATGTAACTAAAAAAATCCGCCCCCGCTCCACCATATTCGACGGGAAAAAACATGCCCATGAAGTCGAGCGCCGCCATTTCCTTAATTGTTTCAGCAGGATAAAGCCCGGAACGGTCTATTTCAGATGCCTGCGGTTCTAGTTGCTCCCTGCCGTAATCCCGGGCCATTTTTTTAATCAACTGTTGCTCTTCTGTTAAATTGAAATCCATAGCACTCTCCTACTTTGACAGCACTTAGTGCCCGGTCCCTTTCAGCAGCGCACCCGCGATAACGACCCTCTGGATCTGGTTTGTTCCTTCGTAAATGGACAGGATCCTGGCGTCACGCCAAACTTTTTCAATATATGCGTCTTTGGTATAGCCGTAAGAGCCCATTATTTCCATAGCATCTCTTGCGACCTGCATAGCCATATCGGTACAAAACAGTTTTGTTATAGCGGAATGCTTCGAATAAGGCTGGTGCGCGTCTTTTAATACAGCGCCCCGGTAAACAAGCTGCCTGCCGGCTTCGACGGCAGTGTCCATATCCGCCAGTTTAAACGCTGCCGACTGCTGAACCGACAACGGCTTACCATGATCCATGCGCTCTTTTACATATTTGACGCATTCATCAAGGGCTCTTTGCGCGACCCCGACAGCTTGGGCAGCCACCATCAGGCGGCCGGAATCCAGCGACATCATGGCCAGCTTCATACCGTCACCTTCATTGCCGAGCAAATGCGAAGCAGGTATTCTAACATTTTCCAATATCAATTCCACCGTGTTGGAGGCGCGAATTCCCATTTTATCTTCAACTTTACCGGAGCTTAAACCCGGACGATCGCGCTCCACTATAAAGGCACTCAGCCCCTTGGCTCCCTTGCATTTGTCCGTGGAAGCAAACACGATATAGGTGGCCGCTACACCGCCTTGTGTAATAAAGCACTTAGTTCCGTTCAGAACATATTCGTCCCCTTCCCGCCTGGCAGTGGTAGAAACAGCGCCCGCGTCGGATCCGGCGTTCGGTTCAGTCAGGGCAAAGGCGCCATAATTACCTTCCAGCAGGGGACCAAAGTGCTTTTTCTTCTGTTCCGGATTACCGGCCAATAAGACCGTGTATGAGCAAAGGTTGTTTGCGCCTAAAGCTGTGGCTGTCCCAAGGTCGGCATAGCCAAGCTCTTCCAAAATCATGGCGCAGGTTACAGTATCCAGCTCAGGCCCGCCAACTTCTTTCGGTGCAACCAGGCATGCCAATCCCTCTTCCTTCCAGGCTTCTAAAACTGACATCGGGAGTTCACCATTCGCGTCGACGTCCCTGGCGATTGGATCAATATGCTTTTTCACAAAAGTGCGAACTCTTTTTTGCAATTCAATTTGTTCAGGTGTATAGTCAAACATCCGGTTCATCAACTTTCACTTTTTGATCGTTGTTGGATAATTGGTTATACCTGTATTGACCGCCCTTGATATGGAGCCTTGCACTCTTGCTTTTTAAGGCCCTTGGAGGCAAGACAACCTTTCTTGTCTTGCCGTCCAAGGTTTTTCGCACTTTACATGTGAGACAAGACCTTACCCATCAAATAGCGAATTCTTTTCTTTCATCCAACCCCACTCGGGCTGGAAAACTGAACTATTTTACTTTCGCGTCCCAAACAGCCTTTAAGCCGCCGTTGCCCCAAACAGGCTGGAAGATTTCAGCTGGCATCAATCTAGGACCGCCGGCCGGGATGATCGGAGCAAACTCCATCTGATCCAAAATATCTTTCTGTAGATCTACGCCCGGCGCAATCTCAATCAAAACCAGACCTTCCAAAGTCTTTTCAAATACGCATCTTTCCGTGATGTAGAGCAGCTTCTTGCCTCGCTTAGCGGCCAGGTTGGCGTCAAAGGTCAACTGCAGGCATTTCTTTACGAACTTCTTCAGTTTGCCTTCGGTCTTAATAACCAGTTTGCCGTCTTCAACTGTTTCCTCTAAGCCCTTGGCGGTGAAAGTACCGATGAAACAAGCTGTATTGGCGCCGGCAGTGATATTGGCAAATCCACCTACCCCCAGCGTTACGCCGTTTAGAAACGAAGTATTGATTGATCCGTCTTCCTGCGCTTCGGATAATCCGAATACGCCAAAGTCCAGTCCTGTCCCGTCAAACCAGTCGAAATGCTCGCCCTGGTCTACGGAAGCTTCAATATTCCAATGGCATCCAAAGTCAGGACCGCCCCCCGGAACCCCGCCCACAGAACCGGATTCGGAAATCATCGTGATGTCATCCATGACGCCTTCTTCTGCCATGACGCTGCCGCAGAAGGTAGGCAGCCCTATACCAAAGTTGCACATCCAACCGGCCTGCGCTTCCATGCAGGCTCTTCTGACCATGATCTTTTTCGGGTCAAGAGGCATCGGCTTTAAGCTGTCGCTTAGAGGCACTTTGATTCTCCCTGAAAGGCCGTGCCAGTAAGTAATGTTTTGCTTGCCGTGGGGCCATAAGCCGTGGACAATGTCTTCAGGGTGTTCGGCCACTACGATATAGTCCACTAAATTGCGGGCGACTTTAACCATTTTAGGGTCCAAAGAGCCCCCCTTGGCCAGACGCTCAACCTGAACAATCACTGTCCCGCCATAAGCCTTTACAGCACGCGCAACTGTTGATAATTCGAGGTTGTAAACTTCATTTTCAATCGTGACGTTACCGTTTTCGTCGGCTGTAGTAGCTCTGAAGATACCCTTGGTATAAGGCAATCCCCTGTAGTAGAGATACTCTTCTCCGTCAAAATCGGCAATGTGCTTGATAAATTGTTTATTTTGAGCAGTCAATTCCTCTGTAATCTTCTTTGCGCTGGGATTCAAGCATCCCGCGTCAACACGTTCGTCCATGAAAGTACCCAGACCGACCTTGGACAGGACGCCCTGCATGCCTCTGCCTTGTTCCCTGTACATCTGCAGCATTGTTCCCAAAGGCATATACCACCCCGGCAATTTATCCTCCTGGATTAGTTTGGCGATACCGGGAGTAGTGCTTTCGTGGGAAGAAATATCCCACTTTAACAGGCCTTCATGGGCGAAGCAGTTTGCCGGTATGCAGCCTGCGGCATGAATATGAACCATATCACGGGGATGACCTGTCTCCAGAAAACGTTTCCCGATGGCCTGACCGATTTCTTCCGGCCAGCCACTCATCCCGAAAGAGGCGCCTAGAATAATGTCCCCATCAACGAACAGTTCTGCGGCTTCTTTAACAGTAATTACTTTTGCCAATGAACATCTCTCTCCTTATTTTCTAATTTAGCATGGAAACAGGATTCTATATTCATGCAAACGTTCTGAATTCTCCGTGGTTCTTCGCTGTATTGGGCAGGACTTGAAATGATACCAAAGAACCGCTTTGAGAACACCGTAAGCATAAATACCCATTTGTGAGGAGAAACACCAAGCTCCAAATTTCTTTACTGCATTGGCAGGCATTCGTTTAAATCTGATACCAACCTCCCGGCGCATAGTTCTCCAAGCAGTTGGGTCTTGTATTCGTGAATCAAGGGGCAGCTGACAAACTGCCTTTGTTAAAGCACATATCTCCCGGCACATCATTGCATATCATCAGCAACAGCACAGCAGCATGTAGGTTACATATAAAAGGTATAGAATGTACCGGGTTTCTTTGCAGCGATAATTGCGGGCTCACCCGCCGTGATTTTCATATGGCCGTTCTTGACATGGAGCGCCCTCCCATTTGAAGGGGGCTAGCCTGGCGTTCTCCATGTCAAGTACCTATGCTACGTTTCGATAACGGCCTTTGGTTCAATTCAACAAAAACATTTTTCACTTACGCAAAAAGCAGAGAACATTATCCCTCAATGATCTGCCTTAATTCATCTTCGCCCCATACTTCTGTGAAAATTCCCGCATTCATCATTTTCAGATCCGGCGAAATGATCGGTTTAAATTCCATTTGGTCCAGCACGTCTTTTTGCAAATCAATGCCAGGCGCGATTTCAGTTAATACAAACCCGTCATGGGTAAGTTCAAAGACAGCCCGCTCGGTAATAAACATGACTTCCTGGCCTATTTCCCTGGCATATGGTCCACTGAAGGAAATTTGCGCAACCCGGTTCAGGAATTTTTTAAACTGGCCTTCCTGTTCGATGGTCAGTTTGCCGTCTCCAGACTTGACTTTCAGTCCGCCGGCAGTGAATGCGCCCGCCATAATCGTCTTTTTGGCGTTCGTGGCAACGTTAATGAAGCCGCCGACACCGAAAACCTTACCGTTGAACACGCTGGCGTTGCAGTTGCCTTCCGGATCCGTTTCAGCCAGACCAAATACAGCGATGTCAAGGCCGCCGCCGTCATAATAATTGAAATGGGTAGGCTGCTCAGTCGATGCTTCAGCGTTCCAGTGGCTTCCAAAATCTCCACCCACACCAGGGATGCCGCCGATGCTGCCGGACTCGGACATTAGGGTGACTTTACTGTCGGCTTTTTCCTCGGCAATGACACTGGCCACACCCTGCGGGATGCCGATACCCAGGCTGATCGCGCCCGGGCGCACTTCCATGGCTGTCCGCCGGCAAATAAGTTTGTCCGAACTCATGGGCATGGGAGGAATACTTTTCATGGGCACTTTTACTTCGCCTGAGAATGAAGGGTTATATAACGTAACCATGGTCTGCATTTGAGGTTTTTCTGCAACTACGACATAGTCTACAATGATACCGGGAACCTTGACTTGCTTGGGATGCATTGTCCCATTATTGACTATTCTCTCCACCTGAACGATAACGATACCGTCGCATGCCTTAGCCGCCTGGGCTATCGACATTAATTCCAGGTTCGGGCCTTCCTTTTCACACGTGATATTGCCGTTTTCGTCTGACGAGGTAGCTCTCAAGAACGCTACATTAACAGGGAAAGGTTTATACCATAGCCATTCTTTCCCGTTCAGTTCCTTAACTTCAATGAGCTTTTCCCATTCGTCACGGGTTTTTTGATTGAAAGCACCGCCGTCCATACGCGGGTCGATGAAGGTCCTCAACCCTGCCTGACTGAAAACGCCGGGGCCTCTTCTGGCGATATCATTGTAACATTGCAAAATAACTCCGAGCGGGAAATTATAGGCTAAACATGTATTACTGGCGATATGCTCCATAACCTGGGGTTCCGAACCGGCATGTGAAATGATGTATCTTTTTGTCATTCCCTCATGGGCCCAGTGGCCGCCGCCTCTGCCCTGGAAGTTGCCCGCGCCGCCGGCATGGATATGAGTCAGATCCCTAGGATGTCCGGTTTTTGAGAACCGCTCTTCAAGAGCCAGGGCGATTTCTTCGGCCCAACCAGCCAGACCGAAGGAAGATGACGCCACCCAATCGCCGTCCTTAAAGAGTTCCGCCGCTTGCGCCGCTGTAACAAATTTCGCCATACTCATCATTCTCCTTTAGATTATTTTCGTTAACCTATGTTAACATTGAAAATATCTTCGTTTTTTCGGCCATACGCCGGCTTGAAATCAACCGGCGTATGGCAGGGAGTCATAAACTAAGCTCAGCTATTAAGCTCCGCAGCCGCAACCGCAGCCGGCTTCTTTTTCTTTCTTTTCTTTTAAAGCCTTGAGGATCATTTCCGGCGTAATCGGTACTTCGTAGAACCGTACACCGATGGCATCGTAAATCGCGTTGGTAATCGCCGGGAAGGTCGGCTGAACGGCACCTTCACCGGTTTCCTTGACCCCAAACGGCGCGTTCGGATCGTAGCTCTCTACAATGTTGGTGTCCATTTCCGGCATCTCCATGAATGTGGGACACTTGTAGTCGTGGAAGTTGGGGTTCAGGTGCCTGCCGTTTTCATCAAATTTCATTTCTTCATAAAGGGCGGCGCCCATATTAAACACGATGGAGCCTTCCACTTGTCCGTCTACGCTCATCGGATTGACGGCTGTGCCGCAGTCACCGGCTTCGGTTACCTTCCTGACGTATACACGCCCGGTCTCGGTATCCACATCCACTTCGTGGACCTGACAGCTGAAACCAAAGGCGGGGGAGTGACCAATATTAGCGCCCTGAACTCGCTTACCAGTGGCAAGGTCAATCCCTTTGCGGCGCGGCGGGGAGAAGTGTCCGATAGCAACCAGCGCGCCAACGGAGTTCATATGCTTTTGAACCACTTCCGCCCAGTCAATGGTGTATCTGGGTTCAAACATGGAATAGATCTTGCGGTCTTTGATGGTTAGTTGGTTGGCCATGCAGCCAAGCATGTTGGCAGCCGTTTCCTTTAGCTTTTCATTGATTTGTTTGGCTGCTTCCCTGATCGCAGAACCGGAGGCATAGGTTAAACGGCTGGCGAAACTGCCCAGGTCAAAGCTGCCCAGCTCTGTGTCACCTACTTGAACGTGCACGTCTTCATAATGGATCCCCAGCGCCTCAGCCGCCATCTGGGCCATGACAGTGGTGCAGCCCTGGCCGATTTCAGCAGCCGCGCAGAACAGGGTCGCGCCGCCCTCGGTATCTACCCGCAGCGTTACCGAGGTATGAGGCTTGTACGCCTGGTACAGGGTATAGGCCGTACCGGAAATGTAAAAGCCACCGGCCATGCCGATGCCTTTACCAAAGGGCAGCTTGCCGTGTTTCTCGAGATAACTCGATTTGTCTACCGCAGTCTGCAGGCATTTCTTGAACTCACTATGCGGCACATGGAGATTGTTGGTGGCATAATAACCTGATTCAACAGCGTTTCTCAGCCGTATTTCCAACCCACTGATCCCCACCATATCGGCCAGTTCATCAAGCAGGCAATCCATGGCAAACCGGGGCTGCACGCCGCC
>DNIT01000010.1:13372-13501 GCA_003489345.1 Pelotomaculum sp.
GCCCCAGCCTGCGTATGCGCCCTTATCCATCGTATTGTCAAATTCTGCAGCCTGGATATAACCGTCTTTGTCCACGCCGACTTTCAATTTCATGTAGCATGGGTGCCGGCCTTTGCTCGTGAAGAATAC
>DNIT01000010.1:13580-22578 GCA_003489345.1 Pelotomaculum sp.
CGTCTTTGTCCAGACCGATTTTCCATTTCATGTAGCATGGGTGGCGGCCTTTGCTCGTGAAGAATACTTCATCACGCTCGTAAGTTACTTTGACCGGCCGGCCAATCTTGCGGGACAACAGGCAAGCTACAAACTCGGATGAGGCTGCCTCGCCCTTGCCGCCAAAACCGCCGCCCACCGTGGGTAGCGTAACCCGGATCTTGCTCATGGGCATTTCTAAAACGATGGACATCTGGCGGTGCAGGTAGTGAGGAACCTGGCTGCTGGCCCACAGGTGCAGCTGTCCGCTCTGGGTGTCATAGCTGGCCACGGCCGATTGCGGCTCAATGTAGGCATGCTGCGGCCGTCCGGTTTTGAATTCTCTTTCTAAAATGTACTCGCACTTTTCAAAACCTTTGTCCACGTCCCCGAAGACCTGTACGCCTTTGTGCATGATATTGTCGGGAGCATTGTCATGAATAGTAACTTCACCAGCCCGGGCCAGGGATTCAAACGGATCCAAGAGCGCTGGCAGGGGCTCGTATTCCACTTCAATCAGTTCACAGGCTTCCTCTGCCGTTTCTTCATCTAGGGCGGCAACAGCGGCCACGCCTTCACCATAAAAGCGAACCTTGTCTACGGCCAGAACGGTCTCGTTGGCCGACTGGGGCACAATACCCCATTTGTTGGGAGCTTCGTCTCCGGTGAGTACCGCCAGTACCCCCGGCAGCTCCAGCGCCTTGCTGCAGTCGATCTTTTTAATTCTGGCGTGCGCGTATTCCTTGCACCGTTTGATCTTTCCGTAGACCATATCCGGCAGCACCATATCGGCGGTATAAATCGCTTGACCTTTAGCCTTGGCCGGACCGTCTACCCGCGGTACGCTCCTGCCAACCTGGGTGAACCTCCTTTCATCCAAATAGGATGGCTTTCCTTCCCGTACATACGCCGGATTTCCTTCACTTGCATAAGTTTCTCTTGGATCCCAGGCTCCCATCACTTCACCCCCGTTTCAGCAGCTGCTTCAATTGCCATGATAATTCTCTTAAATCCGGTGCAGCGGCAGATGTTGCCTGACATTTCATGCTTGATGTCATACATGCTGGGCTTGGCATTCCTTTTCAGAAGCCCGGCTGCCGACATAATCATGCCCGGTGTGCAGAAACCGCACTGAATCGCGCCTTTGTTGACAAAGTCCGCCTGAAGCGGATTCAGTTCGCCGTTCGGCAGCGCCAGCCCTTCAACCGTGGTAATCTTCTTGCCGTTGCAGGTGATCGCCAGCGTAATACAGGACAATATGGGCTTATCATCCACGAGCACGGTACAGGCGCCGCAGTCGCCGGCCCCGCAGCCTTTCTTGGTGCCGGTGAGTCCTAATTTTTTCCTCAGCACGTCGGCCAGAAGATCCCGCGGGCTGACTGCTACGTCATAAACCCGTCCGTTGATTTCTAATTCAATCAGATGTTTCATCACTTCACCTCCTGAGCGGCGGCAAACGCCTCTTTCAGTAACCTGCGGGCCAGCACCCCTACGATCTCGCGCCGGTATTCCGCCGAGGCCCGAACGTCGCTAATCGGCTTCGCTTCGTTCTGCGCTGCCGCAGCAGCTTGCTCTACCAAGTCGTCGCTAAATTCCTGCCCGGTCAGAAGAGCCG
The DNA here is from genome assembly GCA_003489345.1 of Pelotomaculum sp. Lineage (GTDB taxonomy): Bacteria > Bacillota > Desulfotomaculia > Desulfotomaculales > Pelotomaculaceae > Pelotomaculum_C. Next base: position 15,214 of record DNIT01000010.1, read on the forward strand.
GAACCGCCTTGGATATCAGTGGTTTGATGAAAACCGAACCCATGACCAGCTTTACGCTCTGCACCGTCTTTTTGTCGTCTTTCAGCTCCAGGGCAACCGCCATGTTGACGCTGTCAATTTCATTGGCGTCCCTGGCCCCCATATAGGCATATTTGGCTGCCAGCTTGGGGGACGGCTCCGGCAGTTTAATCCTGGTCAGAATCTCCCCTTCCTTCAGGTCGATCTGTCTGACGCCCTGAATGAACTCTTCCACCGGCATTTCCCTTTCACCGGTGGCGCTGCTGACTACAACCGAAGCGCCGTAAGCTACCAGGGGGGTCGGGGTCTCCGCCGACGGAGATGCGTTGCAGCTGTTGCCCCCGATGGTCCCCATATGCCTTACCTGGGAGGAACCGATCTCCCCTGCCGCATAAGCCAGCGCCGGATATTTCTGCTTGACAACCTCGGAAAACTGGACCTCGGCGTTCTTGGTGGTCGCACCTATTTCCATGCCTTTGCCCGGCTCATACTTGATTCCCTGGAACTCTTCAATATTGGTGATATCAATCACATTTTCCGGGCTGATGATCTTGTCCTTCATCAATATGACCAGGTCGGTCCCGCCCGCTAAAATCTTGGCCTTACCGCCCAGACGTCCCACCAACTCATATGCTTCAACAGGCGTCTGGGGGGCATAATACCCAAAGGGTTTCGGATACATTGAATAAGCCGCCTCCTTCATTTACTTGCCAATGCTCGTAGATAACCACTTTCTTGATTTTCTTACCGCAGTAAACTCTGCCTCTTCTGTTGCTTTCTTTGACATTCCCCCTTTGTTTGATGCAACGCCAGGGAAGCGTTTAAACTAAAGCCGGCTGCTCTCCAGGAGTCAGGGTATAACCCGACATAGTATAAACCGCTAGAGTTAACACCCTGACCCATCGTCTTATATCCACCATATATTGTTTGTTCATGCAGTACTTCAGATGATATTACTATCATCTAGATTGCCTTTTTAAAAATTTTTCCTTGCGGGTAGACTGTGAAATTTTGTTTGCTGACCAATCTTTCCCCGCCTTAAAACACCCTGTCTTCAGTTGCCCAGGTCGGGAACCAGCGGTAGTGCTCTTTCGGATAGGCTTTGTTTAGGCCGTCATAAGTAGCCTTCACAAGCTGGATGCCCTTCTTGTTGCGTAACACCATGACATAGCCCTTTCCTTCCAGAGCCACAATGACTTTTTCCAGTTCGGCATCACCGGCAGCAATGTATTCCTTAATATCACCAGGCGTCATATGCAGACCCGGGTTGATCCTGTAGTCTTCGGCTAACACAGCCAGCACGTTTTCCTCACTCGCAGGCAGTTTATTCTCTACAGGTCCAAACGCGGGAACCGGCACACCCAGTTCCTGGTCGATGACGCGGCGCGGCATCTGAATATCCTCCGTCATTAACTTGAGCGCAGATCGAAAGATGACCAGCCTGCAGGCTTCGACGGTACCGCCGGCAACATGCTCCGTCTTAGCAACTTCATAGATATTTTGGACCGGATAGAAACGGTTCACACCATCGCCGGCCATAATCTGGGTGGCTTGCTTGGCTGACTCCAAGGTTTGTTCGGCGCCAAATGTCTTAATTGCGCTGGCCTCGATAGTAATGTCTTCTTCCCTATCCCAAAGCCATGCCGTATAGTAAACCGCTATCCTGGAGATCTTCAACCTGATTACAAGGTCGGCGATTTTGTCCTGGTTGGCGGGGATATCGATAGTAGGCTTGCCAAACTGGACTCTACGCTGCGCATAAGGGACAGCGTTGTTTAGCAACAGGCGCTGCCAACCAATAGTACCTGACGCAATGACGGTTCTTTCAAAGTTCAGCCCGGCCATCATAATCTTCCAGCCTTCACCTTCTTGACCTATCCGGTCCGCCTCTGAGACAACAACATGATCAAAGTCAAGAGAGCCGTTCTGGACGTTCTCAAAGGCAAGGATTTCATTTAGCTTTTCACAACTGAAACCGGGTGTGCCTTTTTTAACGACGAAGGCGGTAAGGTGACGGCGCTTTTTGAAATCTTCCGGGTCATCGCTGGTCCTGGCATACACAAAATAGCGTTCCGCCACTCCGGCAGCCACAATAAAGCGTTTTTTGCCGTTTAGAATGTAATGATCCCCTTCTTTTTTCGCTGTAACCATTACGCCGGCAGCGTCTGTACCGGCTGTCATTTCCGTAATAACCACAGCACCGATCTCACCGCCGGCAACATCAGGTAAGAACCTCTTCTTCTGCTCTTCCGTGCCGTATTCGATAATCTGCCGCAAACCGCCGTTCATGTTGCCCACAACGATCCTGCCGATACCCGGCATCATGCTGTGCAGTTCTTCAGACAGGATGCAGGCGCCTGTCGCGCCCAGCCCCAACCCGCCGTACTCCTTGGGAATAGCGGCGCCGATGTAACCCTTTGCACCAATCTTCTTATAGATATCAAAGGGAAACTCTCTGGTCCATCTGGTCGCTGCATCTCTGGGCGCAATTTCCTTTACGAAAGCCCTTACCTCTTCAGCAAATGCTTTCTGTTCATCTGTCCACCAGGGAAATGGTTGCAATTTTCTGTCTCCTCTCATTAGGTATTTCCTTATTTCTAGGTTGACCGGGGGCGTTTTTGTTTGCCCCCGGGTCACACCTGTAAATCACTTACTGTATTGCGATCTGTGTCAAAATTTTAGTCCCGAATCGGAATTTACTCCCGGTAAACCAATCAATTAGCCATCAAGACTTCCTAGTTATACTAAAACCCTGCCTTCTTATTTGGCCATTCCTGGGGATATTTTGGCGTCTCCCAATCCTTGATTTCCATCATCCAGGGCGACCGCTCAACAAACTCGTCGGTGCCAAGGGGTGTTGGCGGGTGGCATACCCATTGCGGGTCAAGCTCCGCCTTGATTTTCAGCATCCATTCGTGATAATTCGGTCCCAGCTTGGGTCCGGTCAGATACAGGGGCTGGTGGGAACCCAGTAATGACGTGTAAAACCCGTGATTGATATTCATTTTAGATGTTTCCACGTAGAATTGATCCACGGGGTGGGTATCCTCACGCTGATCCCAATAAATCAGATACTCTGAGTAGCCCATGTGGCCGCCTTCGCAAACCATGGTCCAGCCCGGGTCGCCATGATCCGGCATCAGGGGCGGCGTATACTTTGCCTTCAATTCCGCGTAAGTTGGACCGTGGTCTTCAGCATGGGGGATGGACTCCTGAATGTAGTCAACTGAAACATAAGATCCGCACATGAGCCACATACCCGCCGAATCGGCGTTCTTGATCCAGGACTCGTCTGAAGGCTTGGTGCGCCGCGGCTTGCCGCCCAATTCCTTAATAAAAATATCATTCAGTACGTTTTCTTGATATACCATATCGTCTTCCGAGGTAAAACCGATTATCAATACCCGTACCAGGTGGAAATTCTTAAGTGTTTCAGGCGACTCCTTATCCCAGATTTCCCAGAACTCTTCCTTGTCTTCCGCCTTGGCAATGGCCCGCCAGAACACCGGCACCTTGGTAACCGCGCCGCCGACCATGGCCTTGCCTATTTCGTACATGCCCTTGCTCTCTGCTTCTTTGCTGGGTACCTGGTAATTAATCCATTTGACCCGTTTCTCCGGCAGGGTCAACGCGGTGCTGGGCGAAATCCCCTCCGGAACCAGCCTCTCCTCCTGGAAGGGCATGACCTTGACGGCCATTTTGGTAACAATACCCAAACAACCCAGCACGCCAGTGTAACCCCGCAAAATACCCCGCAGGTCGGGGCCTATCCCTTCACCCCAGAACCCATCATCACCTGCAGCCAACGAACCCAATTTGACCAGTTCCCCATCCGGGAGCACCAGCTCAAGCCCCAGGATCCGCCGCATCGGCAGGCTCACCCGCAAGCTTAACGGGGACCACCCGTCACTGATAAGGTTGGCGATGACCGAGCACTGGGCGCCACCGCCGCCGACAACCGTGTAAGCGCCGCGCTTCATGCATTCCTCCTGGAAGGGTGAGAAAACGACACCCGGCTGGATAGTAGCATAAAAATGGGCATCATCGAATGCACAGTCCTTCATCCTCTTCATGTCGATGATTAATTCGTTTTCCTCGTGACAGTGAGAGCGCGGACCGTAGAACCCTGTTGAATACGGTACATAGGGCACCTTGAAACGGTTGCATATTTTCACTATCTTCTGTACGTCTTCTGTTGTCCTTGGCAGAATCACGGCGGCAGGCAATTTTGTCATTACCCGCTCGTACCCGGCTCCGGCTTCGTAGCCGCCGGCTCCGGATTTGTATGCGGCCATGATGACCGGATCATCAGAAAAGTACTTGGCGCCAACGACAGTTTCCAGTGCTTGCAGTGCTTCTTTAACGATGGCCATATGCTAACCCTCCTTTATAACGAAGCCAGGATGACTTCAGATATATCCAGTACCTGCAGTTTTTCACCATTTGCTTTAGAAACTTGCGAGAAATTGTTCTTGCAGAAAGGACAGGCTGCCACAAGGGCTTCGGCCCCTACTTCCCGCACTTCATCAAGACGTTCTTTTGCTGAGGAATCAGCCAAATCCGGGAAGGCCTCTTTCGTGCCGCGGCCGGCGCCGCAGCAGAAGGCGTTTTCTCTTAAACGCGGCATTTCAATTAAATTAAGCCCCGGGATGGCCTTCAGGATATTCCTCGGCTGCGCGTAAAGCCCTGACGTACCGCGGCGCCTGTGCAGCCTTGGTTCAATACAACCCATCCAACCACGCTCGCCGGACCACGGGGTCCACGGGTCACAGAGGCGGCTCACGCCGCAGGCGTCATGATAGGTGAGATTGAAATTGACGCTCTTGGTCGGTTTCAAGCTGCCACTGGCAAACGCCTCATCGGCAAACTCCAACAGGTGCGCGACTTTAAAGCCCAGGTCATCGGTAGAGATACCCAGCATCTTCGGATAATCCACTTTCCACATCCGGTAGCACTCAGCGCAGGAGGTCAGCAGGGTTTTGGCGCCGGTTGCCTTAACCGCTTCCACATTGCGTTTGGCAATTGCTGTGGCTTCGTCGATCATCCCCACCGAGTACAGCGTGTTGCCGCAGCACCACTCGTCCTGCATTAAGCTAAAAGGAGTGCCCGAAGCGTTAAGAATTTTAGCGGTCGCCTGCCCGATCTCCGGATTTGTATAGGAAGCGGAACAGCCGGCAAAGTAAAGCACATCCGCTTTTTCGCTAACTTTGATATCCTTGGTAAGCCATTTTCCTCTATTACCATGCGGCGAACCAAACTGGTTATGGTTTTTCTCAATATTTTGCGCTATTTTTTTATGAGCGGGCATGGGACCGGCCCCATCCTTGACGGCCTTGACCCTGAGCGCTTCAAGAGCTAATCCGATCTCTAAGTCGAGATTTCTCTTGCATCCAACGTCACAAGCGCCGCAGAGCGTGCAGGCGTAAAGGACCTCCAACAGCTTATCCGACCATTGCAGCTGCCCCTCATCCAGAGCAATACCGATTCTCATTTTGCCTGCGCAATTGTAGGCGTCAAAATCATTCCACACGCCGCTTGGGCACCGGGTGGTGAATTTCATACCAGGGCTATAGGTATGATCTAGCCAATAACCGCCCTTACATTTAATGCAGTGGTCCATATCGTATCTGAAGTTTTTTAGATTTTTTACATCTAAGGCTACTTTTTCTTTTGGTGTGTCATAGCGCTCTTTATTCAGTTCACTAATTTTGGACATATTTTTCTCCTCCTTTCTCCTCTAGAAACACAAGTTTCCGGGATTCATAATATTGTTGGGGTCGAATACTTTCTTAACGCGCTTTAAGGTCATGGTGTAGCTGGCGGCGCGATCGTATACTACTTCAGCGATTTCGCCGTAAGGTCTTGAGAAGAAAGCGCCGGCGTTCATAAGAGCAAGTGCGGCCTCACGGTTGATCTTGGCAACCATGGCTTTTTCCTGCTCGTCTTCCGGGTTGTAGAACAGGCTGAACTCGACCTGGGCGGCACGGTTGTGCTCGATCGGCTGGATGTACTTGCCGATGTCGGCGATGGGATAGCCGTTCTTGGCTGCGATTGCATCCATAATCGCAACTTGTTCTTTGGCTTTGCCGGGTCTGGTGATGTAGAAGATGTCCTGGACGCCGCCTCTTAAACGATCCTTCCAGTACTTGACATCTGCCGGCCACGGAGCCCTGAGCAGCGGGAGAAGTTTTCTTCCCAGTCCCGGGAAACCGGGCAGTTTGTCCGAAAGCGGCAGATCGGTAAATTCGCCTCTCAAAACTTCAGTGAGGAACTTCTCTTCGACGGCGATTTTCTCTTCCGGCCTTCTCATGACACCGCTGATGGTCAGGATGAGTGTCCACGGCGGGAGCTTGGCGGCGAGTGCGTCAAAATCTTCAGCCTTGTCGGCAATGATTGCGGCGAGGTCAACATTGTTGAGCAGGAGACATTCCTGGCCAACCCTTCTCGGCAGAATCCTGTGCAGGAAGGTGTTGGCATATTCCAGATCGGCAACCGGAGCAAAAAAGATCTTGTCAATTTTGGTCTGATGTTCAATTTTGGCGCTCATCCAGTTGACAATACCCATGGTGCCCTGGGAACCCTGCATAAAGCGATAGAAGTCAAGGCCTGGGCCGGAAGGGTTGGCGCCTCTTGATTTGGAATCGGGGAACCCGTTAACGGATGCAGAACCGCACCGGAAAATGGAACCGTCGGCCCAGGTAATTTCCAGCGACTGGGTCGGCTCGCCATAATCATAAACAATGTTCGTCGGAACAGCCCTGTCCAGGGTGTCGGACAATACCGAGCGGTCTGGGCGGGGCAGCAGCGGCATAATGGTCCGCATACCCTGTTCTTTCAATGCAGCACAGTATTGACTCCACGTTACACCAGCTTCAAACCTGGCCAGACGGTTGTCTTTGTCAATTTCAAGGATTTTAGTCATCCTTTTCATATCGACTACAACACCGCCCTGTTTCGGTATGCTGGAACCGTACAAGTGTGTCCGGGAACTAACGGGCACTACAGGGATGTTGTTTTCGTTGCAGTATGCAACGACCTTTCCTACTTCCTCTGAGCTGCCAGGCCATACCACGGCATCTGCCATGCCTGACGGAAGGAGACTCAAATCTTTCGCATACAGTTGAAGGTCTTCTGCTGTATCGCTGACGTTCTCCTTCCCAACAATCTTTGCTAATGCGTCCTTGATGCTCATTTTGTTCCTCCTTTCAGATAAAAAAACTTTGACCATGTATTCCCATAGACCAGTTTTTGAGAGCATTCTACAAGAAGCTCCCTCACTGAATGGAAACCGAGCTGGATTTTAAATAACTACCTATTAAATTTGCTGCATAGATTTCAGCCGGCTGG
>DNIT01000010.1:22869-23334 GCA_003489345.1 Pelotomaculum sp.
AAAAAAATATTGCAATATAGTATAATATATAGTACTATTAGATATATTAGTTGAACTGTCTGCTTTGTACATTTATGAACTATTACATCTAAATTATATCTAGAGTTGTCCGACCAATCTATTGACTCTTTTGACAAACCTTAAGCATAAACAGAAATTATTTTTGTTAACACTATACAAAACAGTCCGGCTGCCGGATATAACGGCTGCCGGACTGTATATTTCCTTGGATAAACCTGTCTGTTCAGGAGCTTAACGGCTACCTGAAGCAATTTATTTGTATGGTTCTCATACAAATAAAAGCCGCTTTTTTTCAGGCATGGGAGATGGTTTCACCTCCACCGCGATTCAATCAGCTTTTCATCTCCGGACTATGTCAAGCATCCCATATTTACAGCGAAACTGGCCCCCTGCAATGGAACCATCTACTTCCTCAACCGTCACCTCTGGAGGAACAAGCCTGGT
>DNIT01000152.1:0-1833 GCA_003489345.1 Pelotomaculum sp.
GCGTCCTGGGCAGCTTCTTCCGCGTCATGTGGGTTGCATAAAATCAAACAGCAAATGTGTTGTACGGCAGTCGTCCACTGTTCCCGGACAAACGCTGTGATATCTCCTGAACAACAAACAGCGATACATTTCAGATGTGATGCATTGCTCATTTTTATGGATCACTCATTTTTTATCCCTACCTAATATGACGCAAAAAACTACCCAGACGGATGGTGCAGGTGTAAGTTTTTTTAAATATTCTAGAAAACACTCTTGGAGCAAACCGGCTGATGATATGCCCTTGCGGAAGGATCAACAGGAATGTCGCTCTCTGGCAGATCCAAGAAATTGACTGGTGCCAATTAAAACTTGAAAATAAAATGCAAAAATTTTTTGAGACAGGGGGTATCAAAAAGAGCTCCTGTTTTCTCTTTATATGGTACGAGGATAGACAGACCGAAAGGAGGTGGATAAGGATGATTTCCTACACCTAGCACCTATGATAATAACCTTGTGAAAGCCCGGAGAATGGCTTGGTTTATAACCGGCCTGCGTTACGAAGCCATCAGGCTGGCCAAAGAACCTCAAGTGCGGGAACGCGAAATACAGAGGATTGGGTATTTCTTCAGAAAGCGCTCTCGCTAGGGAAATCTTGTTGCAGCGGTTCAAACTGGGCCGGTCAGACACTTTATCAACGCGTATCAAATTATTTTTACGATTACAGTTACATTCATGTAGATCCTTATTATCCGTCTTGTTGTTAAGTTGAAGGATGATGTCATTTTGAAACAAGAATCGCTTTTTAAATGCTTACAGCACTTACATGGTGTTATGGTATCCTATGCTGAATGTCTTGATAACTTTGATGAGCATTCGCCAGAACGGGAACAACTTCTCAATCTTTCGCTAGAAGCTGCTAAACATGCAAAAATAATCAGAGATATATGTCTTACTCTTCTTGGTAGCGACCCATGAGTTCCAATGAGGGAACCACGGTGTGGTGATAACTAAATAATAATATATTAAATAAGAGCTGATCTTTAGGGCAGCTCTTATTTAAGTTTTACAGTGTAAAAAATCAAAGTTTTAAATATTTAAATTTCCAGTTTAATGGCTATTCCATCTATTAAAATTTGGCCGCTTGAGATTGTTATCTCTGAGTCGAGCTTTACGTTACGCAATTCCTGCTTTTTCCCTGTATTTAAATTCATTATGGCTGCTTCGAAAATTTCGTCAAAATATTGCGATAACCAAAAAATGTAATTGTCTTTAACAAAGTATCTAAAGTGGCGACCTCCAGAATAACCACCAGTAGCTATTCTAGTTGATTTTTATTATCAAGATTGATTGCTATTAATTTAACGTCTCCTTGATTCCAATCTTTAGCGGCCAAATATTCTTCTATTACAATCCAATTACTAGCAGGTGTAATCTTGCTAACTCTAGTTAATATTTCTCTTCCGTTTTCCGCAACTGATTCTACTAAAGGTAGTTCTGTTATAAGCATTGCATCCCCTTTATTTAGCCTGTTGCTGGATGAAAGGTAAATAGATGTAGGTGTAATTGGGTATATATTACCTTCGGTATTAATCCTGTTGTGATCAACCAGCTCACAATAAGACCAAATAGTTTTATCACCAATAGTTGCATAAACTATCTCTGGGTATGTGCTTATCTCTGCTTTATTGAAATATGAACAACCACTTAATAAAAATAAAAAACAATATAGAGAAATTAACAAAAAAAGTTTTTTCACTCTAGGACCTCCCCTATTGGCTAATGATTTTTTAAAATATTTTGGTTCTCCGCTATATATTGTGTGAGTTCATTCCGAAAATCTCAGGACAGCCG
>DNIT01000152.1:1994-5519 GCA_003489345.1 Pelotomaculum sp.
TTGCCAATCAACAACCGTTTACAAACTGGGGAGCATATCCCTGAAGATGCATGATATCATTATGGAACGCCGGGAGAGGAATACCAAAGCTATATTGAATTTTATGTTGAAAATGACAGAGTTCGGAAATTAAAAATTGTCACCTCCGCTCCTAAATTGCGAACCTACCTTATATGATGCAAAAAACCACCCGGACGGATGGTGTAAGCATAATTTTTAAAGGCAATTTATATCAACAGCAGGAGCAACCAATCTGGATGTGAGCCCGCCGGTTAGCAGGCTTACCCTTTTGGTTCAAAACGGTCCTTATTTAAATCTTACCGTACAATAAGATTAGAAGGATTTCCGCATCTCATTTTGGCAAACGCTGAAAACTTATACCACCGTTAAGATTCCTGATTATTGTCTCCATGCAGGCAACCGTAGCAATAATCAGAAAAAATAAGACAGGAAAGTTATATCTCGGCTGTCCCTCGGTTACAAAAAAAACTGCCATAAGGAATATGATATTAAGGGTAACCACAGTCTCCCTGTATCCGATTGTTGACGATCTTTGAAAAATACCGGTAAAGATATGTTTTAGATTGACAATTGCATAGAATAATCCAAAAGAACTTAAAATATATATAATAATATCTATGATCGCCCGAAAGAATGATAGTTTTCTTAAACTATACGCGGACATATAATCCTTATCTTTTATGAGTTCATTCATTGTCCATTTTTCAATATCTTGAGCTCCGTTAAAAAAAGTATTCTTAACCCTGATTACGCCCAGCTTGAAAAACTCAATTGGGTGGGTAAAGATCCACGTTTTTGCTTCGTCTTTATACAATTTTTCCGTGTTTGCAGGATGTTCGGGAAATACGGTTCCCTTTTCCACAAACTTAGCTTTAAATTCTTCAGATACTTGGAATTCATTTGGATCCATCCAGCCGCCAATATAATTATTGTCATTGTTGTTAATATAGAGAACATATCCGCCATTATAGGAAATTGGTATAAACGCGTTAAATACGATCCAGTTGCGATATGCCCAGGGCGCAATACACACAGCCATGACGGATGAGACAGCCAACACAGCAATCACTGTCTCTTTTACCGACTTGCTGTGCAGCCATTCCGCAACAGCAAGAATTGCCGGATATGCGATAAAAAAAGGCTTTGTAAGGGCTGCAAAGGCAATTAAAAATCCCAACAGCGGATAACGAAGCCTGTTATCGAATTCAGAGAATTGAACCAGAACGGTCAAGGCAACGAAAAACGTAAATAAAATTTCGGAACCTAAAACACTATTGTAGGCTATATAATTCGGTAATAAAGCTACAAGGAGATAAGCGGCAATTGCCGTTTTTTTAACGAACAGCTTATTAAAAATAAAAAATAAAACAACCATCGTCGATACGGACAATAATAAGTTCAGATACTTTCCGGTCAAAACGTCCGTGTTGCCTGCCAGCTTAAAGAATAAACCTAAAACAAGGGGATAGCCCATTCCCTGAAAGGCAACGGGATTGCCCCATTGTGTAAAGCTGAAGTTGTTGAAAATATTAACGGCAATGATGTAATACCCTTCAAAATCCGATTCCAGCACATTCGGTATAGTAATTATCCAATAATACCTGAGAAGTAAGCCAATTACTGTAATGACAAGAAAAGAAATAAGATATTTTTTTTCTAACCGTAAAATTTTTTTCAATTTCTTTCCTGCTCCTTTTTATTCAAAGCCTAATCATGACATCATAGATAAATTTAAGTACCATAATATCCTTTATAATACGCTCATATCCTGCTTGTATGCAAGTACCTCATATCTCCATTATCTTGCTTTTTCACCCATTCCGGCCGGCTCGCCACTTTCCCCCGATCCCATAGTAAAGATGTGAAATAAAATATCTTTCTTGTTGTGCTGAAAAAATCGTGTTCTTGACCCTAAAACGGATCGTAGACGATATCTTTTTTGTAAATCCAGGCGTTCCACCCACCGGGACCGGAAACGTAAGCCATATCCCCTATTTCCCTATCAATGTAAACTCTTTGGCCGGCAGGGTCAACCTCCTCAGGCAAACCCGCAATTTGTTCGGCATTTGGCCCGTAATAAATTTTTGTTCCGGCAGGAAGCCTGCCTTCCAGGGGAACGGCTTCTTCCCTGGTGGCCAGGTATTCCCGGGATACCCAACCCCGTTGCACTCTGGGAATATCATAGACAGCGATACGCACATAGCGCCAGTTATAAAGCTCTTTTTCTACCTTAACCACTTTCCCGGCAGCAAGGTCGGAAATTGGAGCATCCTGGCCGGGATAGAGATATACCGGCGCATTTTCTTTGACAACCATCAGGTACGGAGCTATATCCTGCAGCAGGTCGTTGGTATCCCTGGTCAGGTACCACGCGGGCAACCATCCTTCGGTTGTCCCCGTCTGCACCAATACCCATGGCAATCGTTCCGCCAGCGACCTTACCTTCCGGCCGGCCTCCAGCTTTCCCGGCGAAGACAACTCGTTAGGGGAAGCATCGGCATAAAGCTCAATAGACATCCGGCAAAAAGTATTGGACATATTTCTTACCCATAAAAATGCCGATAAACTCAAGGCAGCTGCCAGAATAAAGATGAGTGACAGCCGTTTAAACATTCCAAATTTAGTCACTAAAAGATCCCCTTTAAAGCTGGTCTCACAGATAAACCCTTTATGATTACCCGCCGTATGAGAAACTCGCAGCTGATTTAACAGGGGCTTACTCAAGTCGGATGAACCATCAGTCCCGTTTGATACACGAAGTTTGGTTCCTCAAAGCTTGTCCGGCAACCTGACACCTGCTTTAGCTGAACCTAAAAGTATGACGACGTGGTAAACAAAATGGTTCAACTTGTTCTCTTGTGCAGCGCAAAAACGTGCCGCTACACCGCCTTTGAACTGTATAAGGCCACCAGGATGGCTTCGGGTTTCACTAACACCGGCAGTAAGGCAGCCATTTTTCTCCACCATGCATGAATGGGGAAAAGACTGCCGTAGCCATTGGAACTCCCGCTTTTGGAAGTGGCGCAAACGATAAACGCACCGTTGGGCATCCCCACAAGTACGTATAGCACAAACCCCGGAGAGTGTTGAGACTCTCCGGGGTTTGCAGTTTTCCATGCCTGGCTACAGGTGCCTGCCTGTCAGCACATTGTAGATAAACTGGGCGCATTCGGCCCGGGTACTGTCGGCCCTGGCGTTCAGTCGCCCGCCGGCGCCGCTGATCAGCCCGGCCCGGGCAAGCTCTTCTATCGCCGCGGCGGCGTAGGCCGACGTGTCGTCAGCGTCGCTGAAGACCGGCGGCTCCACCCGGGCGTAGCCTATCAGCAGGTTGAGTTTTTCGATGCTTATTCTACGAAACCTTCCACGAACCGCATGAGGATCGCCGCCACTTCGGCCCGGGTGGCGCTGCCCTCCGGCGCCAGCGTGCTGGCGGTGCGGCCGGTGATCAAACCCCCGGCGTTGCCCCACTGCATGGCGCTCCGGGCCCAATCGCTGACCTCCGGG
>DNIT01000152.1:5560-9014 GCA_003489345.1 Pelotomaculum sp.
TCAGCCCCCCGGCGTTGGCCCACTGCATAGCGGTCTGCGCCCAATCGCTGACCTCCGGGGCGTCGCTATAGGCCGCCAGATCGGTTGTGGCCGTCACGTCGTAACCCTTGTGTTCTGCATAACGGTACAGGATGGCCGCCATCTGCTGGCGGGTCACGTTGTCGTTTGTTCCGAACAGCCCGCCGCCGTAGCCGGCCACGATGCCTTCGGCGTTGGCCCAGAGAACGGCATCGGTGTACCACTGGCCACTTCCCACGTCGATGAAGCTGTCGGTGTCCGTGACCGAAGGCTCGCCTTCCAGGCGGTACAGCACCGTCACCAGCATGGCCCTGGTCATCGGTTCATTGGGACTGAACGTCGTGGCGCTGGTACCGCTGAACAGGCCCTTCTGCACGGCAAAGGCCACATGGTCATAGAACCAGTCGGCCGGTTCCACGTCGGTGAAGGGGTTGGTCCAGACAGCCTCCTCCTCCACATACTCCGCATAGCCCACCACGTAGTAGGACAGGTGGTCGGTGGTAAAGGCGGCCAGGCCGGTCTCCGGGTCGTAGGTGCAGGCCACCTGTTCCAGTTGGCCTGCGTCGCTCAAGTACCAGACCGTGACGCTAGCCGGGTCCTCCCCCTCCTGCAGGGTATAGGGCAGGGAAATAGTGAGGCTGCCGCCGCCGAAGCTCGAGATGTTAACGCCGCCGCTCATGATGGAGATGTCATAGACGGGGTTGTCGCCGACGGCCTCCTGCTGCTCCTCCGTCAGGGACGAGCCGTCCACCGCCTCCAGGCTCATGGTGACCGTGCCGTCCTCTGCTTGGGAGGCGATGGAGGCCAGGGCGCTGTTGGGGATGGTGATGCTGCCCACGGTGGTTTCAATCGTCAGGTCCGCATCTGTCGCCGCGGCCAGGTCGGAGAGGGAGCTTTTCGGCAGTTCGACGCTGACTTTTTTGGCCTCACCGGTGATCGCAGGCCTGATGACGACGGCAGCGCTGCCCTTTTCCTTGGCGTAGGCGATGGCCGACGTCAGGTCGGACGCGCTGAGCTTTGCCGCGGCCACGCCGTTTGCGGCTGTAACTTTGGGTGTTACGGTAGCCCCCGGGGTTGATCCGGGGCTGGTATTGCCTGAGCCGCCGCTGTTCCACTTCTCAGAGCCTTCTTCCAGGGTGTAGTCGTCGGTGTAGTGCCAGACGATGACGTCCCCGTTTTTCAGCACGTAATCCCGCAGGCCCACGCCGGGATGGCTGCCGTTGACAGTGTACATCCAGCCGGATCTGGGACCGTTGTCGAACTCGTAGAGCCAGTGCCCGCCGAAGGAGGCGGGGGCCTGGATGCCGCCGATGTAGTTGGGCTGGGTCTCGTCCCATTGCAGGCCGTACTGCTCCAGGGCCGTGACAAAGGCGTCGTAGACCACCGCGCCGCTGTCCAGGGTCAAGCTGGTGGCGGAAATCCAGGTCTGGAAGCTGCCGGGGTTGTTTTTGTAAACATGCCTCGTCCCTTCGGGGCCGTGCAGGCTGTCTCCCAGCAACCGGAAGCTGACGGTGACGGTGCCGCCGCCGGGATCGCCTGAACCGGCTCTTACCAGGTTGTTCAGGGCGGCAATCAGAGCTTGCGTCGCCTGATAAACCTCAGCCTGACCGGCGGCTTCGTCCGTGGCTACCTCTTTGGCCGCGGCCAGAGCCTCCGCCAGCGCGGACCAGCTTTTCGCCGTATAGTCGGATTGATTCAAGGCCTGGGCCTCGGTTATTTTGGCGTTGAGTTCGCTTTTATCCACCGGCTGGGGTTCGGGCGTACCGCTGTCCTGGAAGTTATAGATGTTATAGGCCGCGCCGGCGGCCAACATTTTGGTGTAGGCCACCAGGGCCCGGAAGCCCTGCTCGGTGGCCATGGCGTTGTAGTTGGTGTTGCTATAGCCCAGTCTGTTGTCTGCTGTTTTATAGCCCAGCAGAGCGTCAATGGGGCTTTTTCCCGCTTTGATGAAACGGGCATCCGTATCGGCGTCAATACCCAGGGCCGCCAGGGCCACGATGACCATGGAGGCGGAGTTGGAGTTTTCCGTTCCAGAGCTTATAAAACCGCCGTTTTGCGTCTGCATGGCGGACAGGCAGGCTACTGCCGCAGCCAGGGCACCCGCCACATCTTCGTCCTCCATATAATTGGCCAGGGCGGAGATGGCCATGGCGGTCACGTCCGGGTCCGCATGGTTTCCCCCAAGGGCCCAGCCGCCGTCACCCAATTGGGTGGTGAGGAGGTGTTCGATGATCTTTTCCCTGGTCCAGTTGGCGGTGGGCGGCAGGTCGTAGTTGCCCGCGTCGTAGGCCAGCAGGGCGAAGATGTAGGCGTTGACGGTCCCCAGGGAGGGGTTCCCAGCGCCGGCGTTGTAGCGGGCGATTTTTTCGATGAAGTCTACAGTCCCGCCTGCTCCGTCAGCCACCGCTCTGGCGTCTAGGCCCAGGGAGGTCAGGGCGATGGTCACTCTTTGGTAATCTGTGGCGGGTGCGGAGGCTCTGTTATATACTTTCATGGCATTGGCGATCAGGGTGTCTTTGTCCATGAACCCGCCCAGGCCGTAGGCCGCCATGTCCATGACTTCCCAGTCGGCGCCGCTGCCTTTCAGGCTGTTGGAGACGGCGCGCAGGATGGCCTGGATGGTTTCTGCCTTGGCGTCGCCTTCTTTGGGGACCAGGGCGTCCCTGGCCGCGGTCAGGGCGGCAAGGGCGGCATCCACTTCCTCCTGGGTGGCCCCGGCGTCGGCCGCCACAGCCTGGGCTTCCGCCAGGGCCGCCGCAAAGGCCGGCCAGCTTGCTTCCGTGTACGCATTGGCGCTATAGTCTTTTACCGTATCAATCAGGGTTTGCAGGGCCGATTTGTCCGCCCCTGTGGTATCCCCGCCGAAGTTCAGGTAATATATCACGGAAGCGTCAATGCCGTTTTGGGAAATAATCCGGATCACCTTGTTGGGATTGTAACCGGTATCCAGCCCGATCGCATGGGACCACGCTCCAGAGGCATAGCTTCTGCTGTTGATGTAATTCGTGTCGGTCCCGGAGGTGACCCGCACCTGCACACTGTCGGCTTCAAGAGCCACATCATAGACGTATTTTCCCGGTTCAAGCGGAATCTCCGTGATATTCCCGGTGTTGTCCTTAAGGGCCAGGGCAGTCAAATCGGCGGTCTGGCCGACGACGACGTGCTTGGCCGGAAAGTCCAGTCCGGAAAACTCCGCGCTCATTTCGCCGAAGCCGCCCCAGTCAATGTTCACCGCGGTATAGGCCCGGATGAAGCGGATCTCATCCAGATACACGGGCAAGCCGTTGCTGTCCACCGCCCAGGCGATGTCGAATTCACTGGAGCCCACCGTGTCGAAATAGCCGAAGTCGAGGTTATCCACCGCCAAAGTGTTGGTGCCGTGGTTGATGATCGTACCGGATACGGTCATCTGGTCCGCCGTAAAGGTTGGATTGTT
>DNIT01000152.1:9108-18770 GCA_003489345.1 Pelotomaculum sp.
TTGGATTGTTCGCGGCGGGATACTGCTCCTCCCCGGGAAAGCGGTACCAGGACAGGCCCGGCTGATTCGTATTACCGATATTGTCGTCCCATACAACATTTCCGGACTCCGCATCCGAGACCCGGCGGTAGGTCATGGTATAATCCCAGATCGTGCTGTCCTCGTAATGGGCCGCGCCGGCCAGCGTGTACCATTGATCCGGCAGGCCGTCTTCGTTTTTATCCTGCGCGACCATAATGCCGCCGGGCTCCGAGGCCCCCGGAAACGCGTTGCCGCCGACGGAGAAATCCATGCCCCTGAGATTGGCCGGATCGTTTTTCAGGGGTTCATCCAGCTTTACGACCAGTTCTCCGCCAAACGCACCCAACGAGAACAGCATAGACCCGCGGGGGCCTATATGCAGCGGCATTTCATGGCCGGCGCCATACCCCCGGTTGACGAACTGGCCGGGCGCCGGCAGATAGGCATATAGCTGCGCGCCTAGTGCGCTGCTGGAGGCATAGCTGAAAAGATATGTTTGGCTTAAATCCCCGTGTTTTACCTTGATCTCATACACGCCTTCGTCCATAAGCCTGAACAAACTGCCGTCGGTGTAAGGCTCTCCGTTGATTGTCAGCGTGGCCAGCGCATTCTCGGCTTTAGCGGTTAAAAATGCGTTCGAGCTATGCTGTGCAGGCCTGGTTGCATAATACACGAACACATCGGGATCAAATGAAGACGTGCCGTCATTGAGTTCTATTCCCCCGGTCAGTGTTATGCCGGCAAGCTTAACGCTGGCGGTATTGGCCACTTCTATTTGCAAAACGCCGTTATAGCTTCCATCGCTTGTTTCGAACCAGACAAAGGTTCTGCCGTTGCCCACCGCGCTGATTTTGCCCGCGGCGTCCACAGTCGCTACGGTTTCATCAAGACTGGTCCAATGCAGGGTTTTGTCCGACGGAACGCTGTGCTCGACGGTGTATTCCGAGCCCAACTCCATCAACCTGGATTTTTCCGAGATTCCGTTATTGTTTCCAGTATTGTACAGCACTTTTGTAGTGGGATCGACAGCAAAACCAAGAGGCGCCTGTAAACTGGTTCTTGTCAAATCCAGAATTTTGGGTTTTATGGTATACGGCGACTCTCCCAATATGTTTGGGGCGATATTTGCCGCCGTCAGGGTCGACGGCAAGGACAGGTATTGTAACCTGCTGAAGGTGGTAAAGGTATAGGCCGGCAGAGAAACAACGCCCTCGGCCAATGCCAAGTGTTTCATGAGTTGCCCCGTTTGTCTGTTGAATACGGTAATATTGCTCAGATCAATATCCGTGATTTTTTCAGGGAGTGCGTATTGCTCCAGGCCCGTGATGTAGCTTGGCAGCGTAAGCTCGGTAATATTGGTGCCCGTGATCATCCCCTCGGGCAGCATATGCGTATGGGAGCTTTCGGGAAACACCACGCTGGACAAGTTATGGCAATTCACAAATAAGTACCTGGGCAGAACATCCAGGCTTTGGGGCAGCTTGGCGTACAGCAGGCTTGTGCTGTTGCAGAAAGCATACTCGCCAATCACTTCAACAGTATCCGGGATCTCCAGATACTGAATGGCTGTGGCCCGGAACGCATAAGCGCCTATTTCCCTTATCTCCGGCGGTAAAGTAAAATCTCTTAGCGCAACCCCTTCAAACATATTATCCGGTATTTTGGTCAGCCCCGCCGGGAATATAACATCTGAGAGGGAGGCTATGGCCGTTTGAGCCAGTCTGGGCGCAAAGCCGTCAGGGTCCAACGTGGAAAAATCGGCCTGGGTCATAGATCTGCAGCCGGAAAAAGTATTGGGGCCTATTTTTTTAAACTGTACCGGCAGCTTTAATTCCACAATGCCTGTATTGAAGAACATTCCATCCGGCAATTCCGTCAATGCGGAGTTAAAGGTGAAATCTCTCACATCAGTGATGGATGCACAGTAGGAAAAGATATTCGTGCCAAAGGCAGTTACATGGCTGAGATCCATGGAGGAGACGGCTGTCGCCATAAACGCATTATTTCCTATCTCAGTCAGCGTCTCCGGCAAAGTGGCCGTTTGCAGCGACACACAGTTGCTGAATGCATCGTTGCCGATGGCGGTAATGCCTGCGGGCAGCACCAGCGTGCTGAGGCCCGTGTAGTAGAAACTGTAGCTGCCCAGCCTGGTTATATGCGCGGGGAGATCTATTTCAGTCAGGCTTTGGCATGCATAAAACAGGTATGCCGGAACCTCTGTCATCGTGACCGGGAAAGTAACGTGGGCGGTGCTTGTTATCTTTGTGTTCCCCAAAACATGTGTGCCAATTGACGTGACACGCGACAAATCAAGCCCTTTAAGCCCCGATGCGTAAAACACATAATTTCCAAGGGTGGTAGTCGTCTCGGGCAGCGCGATTCCTTCCAGCCCCGTGCAGCCATAGAACATATTTGCGCCCAGAGATTGATTCCTGTTGGACAGATTGACTTCCTGCAGCGCCGTGCAGCCTTGGAAAGCAGCGCCTGTGGTTATGGGCGTTGCTCCTGCTTCAAAGGTCACCTTGGTCAAGTCGGGGCAGCTCTGGAAGGATGTGGTGATGGACGTGACATTGGCGGGTATGGTCAGCTCGGTAATGGTTGTCTGGCTAAACGCGGTATTGCCGATCGTAAGCGCAGCACCACCGTTGGCAAAGGCAATATTGGCAAGGCGAGAGCAGCCTCTGAAGGCATTTGCGCCGATGGTGGTGGTTGCAGCCGGAATGGCGATCTCCTCAAGGGCGGTACAGGCATAAAACATGCTTGCGCCCAGGGACTCGTTCCTGTTGGACAGATTGACTTCCTGCAGCGCCGTGCAGCCTTGGAAAGCGGCGCCTGTGCTTATAGGCGAACCTGGTTCAAACGTCACCTTGACCAGATAGGTGCAGTTCTGGAACGACGTGGTGATGGACGTGACGTTGGCGGGTATGGTCAGTTCGGTAATAGCTGTTTGTCTGAATGCGGTATTTCCTATCGTAAGCGCAGCGCCCTCGGCGGGAAAAACGATACTTGCCAGGGAGTCACAGCCCGCAAAGGAATTGTTGCCGATGGAAGCCAGGCTTTTCGGAAGGATGATGCTTGTTAAGCCGCTATTTTGAAAGGCGGAGTTGCCGATGGTGGTTACCGTATCCGGCAGGGTGATACCCGTCAGATTGGGCGTGCCGCTGAAAGCCGCATTGGGAACAGCGTTAATGCCGGTGCAGCTGGAAAAATTCAGTTTCTTAGGCATGTCCCAGTTATAGACATCCTTGGACAGCACGGCGGATGTAAGGTTCGGGTTGTCCGCCATATTGATCTCGGAGGCGTTCACAACCAGCGGCGTCAGGCTTGTTATATCCGTATCCGTTGCGTTTGTGCCGGATACATCCAGAATGCCGTTGAATTCACCAATTTCACCTTCGGTAATATCGCCTTGATAACCGGCACCCTTACCGAGAGACACGGCCACAGCGTCTTTTACCTGTGGGTTGGCAAAAACCACTGGTGTAGTCGATAGCGGTACAAGATCATTTCTGGCGGCAGTCAGCTCTGTAATCACTTGCTGCACTTCACCGGCCAGCGCCGTTTCGCTCGCTGCCAGCACTTTTGCTGCGTCCAGCTTCTCTTTAAATGTCCGCCAGCTTACTGAAGTATAGGAGCTTTCGACCAATGCGTCGCATTCGGTGATAAGTGTTGTCAGGGCGGGAAAATCAGGCTCCGGAATGGCCTCCGCCAGCCTTGAGACAGCCGTGTTCAAGGCGCTTTGGGCCGTTTCAAGATTTGTGGCCTTGCTGATCAGGTCATTATAGGGGCCGCTGACCCGTGGTTTTGCAAGGAGCGCGGCTTTATCGTCCCTCTCGTTAAAATTGGCCAGAGCTCTGATGGCCGCATCATAATTGGGATAGGAGGGCAGCAAGGGAGGGTCTCCCCAGGTGGGCACGCTGATGTCGCTCCCGTAGCCGTAAACCGTAAAGGCCACTCTGACAACATCGTTGTTTTCCGGGTAATACTCGCCCATGCCTACACCGGCCAGGCTGTTGTTGACGAAGTACACCCAGCCGGATTGCCCGTAAAAATCGGCAGCTTGCAGCCAGCCGGCCTGGGCCCGGCCGCTTTCCCGCAGTTCTCCCGTCTTTTCCGTGATGTAGGCGGGCGGGTTCAGTACGGTATTCCCTTGATCCAGCAGGCCTTGCAGATAAAAACTGCTGCCCGAACCGTCGGCCTGGTAGCTGCCCTCACCCAAAAACCGGGTCAAAATTTCGGAAAAGGCTTGTCCTTCCTCAAAGGGCACCCAAACGGGCTCCGTATGATAGCCCTGTCCCAGGGTGAATTTCTCTATGACCAAAGCGAGTACACCCTCAGCTCCGGTGAGCCTCGGCTTTAACGCAAAGGTCAATCCCTCCGCTACCGTCACGGAAAGCTCCTCAGTGTCTACCAGGGCTCCATCAGCGCTGACTATGGCCTTCAGCGCGCAGTCCCCCGCCCCGGCGGGCGTCCACGCGAAATCCAGCGCAATTTCCGCGCCTGCCGCCAGGCTCTCCACATCCCGGGTTTGCTCTATCTGGGTCTCCGCTCCGCCGCGCACTTCGTAAAGGGCCGCGCTTAAGCCCGCAGCCTCTTCAGCCGCGCCGTTTTTAACCGTGACCCGCACGGTATAGGCATGGCCCGCCTCAATGGCCGCCGCGGGCTCAAGCGTATCCGGCCCGCCCGTCATTGCCACAATGCTCTCCACGCTGACGGAGTTCCCGGCTTCTTCCTGAACCTCTGTCACGGTGACGGCAAGCTCCGCAGCGTCTGTCTCCTCCCCGCCGGCGGTGACGACCGCCTTCAGGTCGTATTCTCCCGCCTCCCGGGGCGCCCAGGCATAGTCCAGGGTGGCTGTGCCGCCCGGCGCCAGGCTTTCCACGGTCCGGGTTTCGCCCGGGCCTGTCCCAGCTGCGCCGCCCTTTCCGTAAACGTACAGGGCCACGCTTAAGTCCGCGGCCTCCTCAGCCGCGCCGTTTCGGACCGTGACCTGCACGGTGTGGCCCCCCCCCGCCGCAATGTCTGCGGCAGGGGCAAGACTCCCCCCTTCCCCCGCCATGACGGTGATGCTCTCTACGGCAACACCCGCGCCGGCCTGGGTCAGCGCCTGAACCGGCAGCAGCGGTAGCAGCATGGACAGGGTGACCAGCAGGGACATGGCTTTTAACAGGCTGCGCCCTGCCCTTCCTTTGGACCATCCGCTCATTTACATCCCTCCATTGTGTTTTTTTGCGTGTTGCTAAGGGTTGCCAATGCGGCTTCCAACAGCTTTATATGAAGTTGTGCCGGGGCTCGTCCCCTTTTAGGCCGACCTGCTTCAGCACCTTGACAAGGCGCCGTAAACCGGGCAGAGCCTGCGGGCAGGGATCTCTTCACCTCATTTTTTCGTTTTTCGCCCGGCGCAACGGATCTTTAGGGAATTGCATAAAACATAAAACCCCGGCTTTTCTAAGAAAACCGGGGCGTTTTTGATCAAGGGCCGGCGTCGCCGCAGATCACCTGGAGGGCCGCACGCCGCACGCCACAAAAGCTTCCCGCCTTTCCCTGGAAGGCACAGGCTAGCTTGCAAAGGGCAGGTATCCTGACTCGCGGGTCGGCTTCCTCCGCCCGTCCCTCTGCCGCCGGCAAGGTGTTGTGATACACACCTCGGGCGGCGGGACAGCGGCCCAATAAAAGTCGCTTCCGCTCACAGTGGCCGGACCGTCCGGGACTCGCACCCGGTTCCCCTTTTCATCCGCATTTTCTACGGAACCTCTGCAACCAATTATTCAGTTATATGTAAAAAGAAAAAAGCACTCCCCCTTGAAGGGAAACGCTTCCGTCTTCGGTCAGCCGTATCTGGTTTCCCTCTTTTCCTTCTGCCGCATCCATGGAGCAAGAGGCAACCCGAAAACAGGCTGTTTCCTGCAGTCTACCCGAAATTGCTGTTCAGCTTTTCGCCATCTTACTGATAAACGGTATGGGCCGGATGATTGTTAGAATTTTTCAGGCATGTCCACCCATTAAAATGCCCTGATCTCCGTAGAAATCAGGGCAATCGCACCTATCTCTTTTAATGGTGTCTGGATCATTAAAAGATTCTTATGCCTGACCTTTCATCGGAAGGTTCCATACTGTCTCGCCCAGGCAGGTTTCCTGACTTATGGATCATCACATATCTTTCGTCTTCCCATCCCCCATGGGACAGTGACATTTTGAAAGACTGCTAACCAAATACAGTGGCCGGACCATCCGGGATTCGCACCCGGTTCCCTTTTAAGCTTTGAACCGTTCAAAGCAGCCTGCAGCAGATATTCAATTTATTCTTGCTCCAAGTATATTACAAACTTGGCCGGATATTCAATTCTTTCGACAATTCCTATTATCATTCTACAATATCCGCTTTACAATATCAATTAACATCCATGGCAACCAAGCAGAGGAAAGTAAATGGGAAAAACGGCACGGCACAAGCTTCCCGCGTTTTCGGGTTTGCCTTATTCTTAAGAAAGCCTTAAGATTTTCATGAAGTGGTTTGTAATATTCACCTGCCAGAATATAAAGCAGAAGGGCAGGTGGCCATATTTTGAGCGGCGGGATGATCTGATCAGGATGCAACGGAGGCGTTTTATGGAAAGATTCAATGTGCTGGTGTGTGATGATGACACCGCCATCGTGGATGCGCTGGAAATCTATTTAAAACACGAAAACTACGGGGTGATCAAAGCCTATACCGGGGCGCAGGCCCTGCAAGCCCTGGCCGAACACGAAATCCATCTGATTGTATTGGATGTTATGATGCCGGAAATGGACGGGCTGTCGGCCACCATCAAGATTCGGGAGGAACACAATATTCCTGTCATCATTATCTCGGCCAAATCCGAGGATACAGATAAGATTGCCGGGCTTAATTTTGGGGCGGATGATTATGTGACCAAACCTTTTAATCCTTTGGAATTAATGGCCCGGGTCAAATCACAGATGCGCCGGTACACCACCCTGGGGAGTATCGCCCATAAAAGCGGCATTCTCAAAACCGGCGGTCTGGAACTGGACCCGGAGGGCAAAGAGGTGCGGGTTGACGGGGAAGTCATCCGGTTGACTCCCACCGAATACGGGATCGTAGTGTTTCTAATGGAGAACATGGGGCGCGTGTTTTCCATCGCCCAAATTTATGAGCAGGTATGGAACGAACCGTCCTATGCGGCAGAAAATACGGTGGCCGTACACATAAGGAGGATTCGGGAAAAAATTGAAATCAATCCTAGAGAACCAAAATATTTAAAGGTGGTATGGGGCATTGGATATAAAATCGAGAAATATTAACTATTCCGGCGGAGCCAAACTGGCAGCCGTGCTCATAGTCTGGCTGGGCTTTCTGGGGACTATAGGCAGTTGCCTTTTTTTGTACCGGAATCACGACATCGCCAGTGCATCAAACTATACCGAAGTTTATTCGTTCCAAAGCAAATTTGCTTCGCTGGTGCATAACGTAGTGGAATATCATGTCTTACTGAAAAACGAAGACCATATTAAAAACTCCGGCGCAGACGGGCAAACCGCAGCCGACAATCTGCAACGCCTCCAGCGCATTGAAAATAAGCTTCCCGCCATGGTCAATTTCGTTTATTATGTGCGCAATACCCAAACCGGGGAAACATGGAGCAATTTGGGCTCAGAGATAGCCGATCCGGTCAGGTTTATCCAGAAGCAGCCGGCCAGAGCCTTTCTTAACGGCTGGACATCTGATGCCAGCATCCCTTTCGGAAACCTTGAAGATATGATGACCGGCGGCCCCTATGAGGTATACGCGGCAGTGGTGGAACCGCTGCAAGCCGGGGATATGTTCTATGACAACTATCTGGATTACACCCGGACCAAAGCCCGCACCGACGCCGCCACCATTTTGGCGATCATAGCCTTCGTCCTCATGGCCGCTGCCTTTGTTTATCTGATTTATAGAACCGTCCGCCGGGAACCGGAGGAAGATGGGGCGCCGCCCCGGCCAACCTGGCTGTACGCCGATGTCCATACAGTTCTGGTGTTGCTAGCGGCAGTTCTGTCATCGACTGTTGTCGTCGGCTTTGGCCCGGATCTATCGGATGCACTGATCATAGCAGCCCTGGCCGTTGTTCTCAGCCTGGATCTATTCATTGGCTTAACCTATGTTTTGTCCATGGCCTGGCAGATCAGAGACCGGTCAATTTTTACCAACACCCTGCTGTACAGGCTTGGCTCGGCTTTAAAAGCCTTCCTGCGCCTGGCTTTCCGGGGCGAGGGCTTTAAACTGTGGATACTGCCGCTGCTTTTGGGATACGGCTTCGCAAACGGATTGTTGTTTGTGCTTTTCCGCGAAACCTACCGTGGCTATTTCGGCGGATCCGCCTTCTTTATCCTCTTCTTATTAATCGCCTTCAATGCCGGGGTTGTCTACTTTGTCGCCAAGTCACTGGTCGCTTTGCCGCAGATCATGGAGGCGGTCAAAGAGATCTCGGCCGGGAACCTGGACTACCCCTTGGAAAGCACCGGCATTCCCGTCAGCTTTGCGGCTTTCGCCGAAGATATCCGCAGTCTCCAGGGAGGATTGCAAAAAGCGTTGGCCCAGGCGGTCAAAGGCGAACGGATGAAAACCGATCTGATCACCAATGTGTCTCATGATCTAAAAACTCCGCTGACTTCCATCATCAATTATGTTGACTTGCTCCAGAAGGAGCAGTTGGAGAATGAAGCGGCGGCTGAGTATGTCAATATACTGGAAGAAAAATCCGCCCGCTTAAAGCAGCTTATTGAGGACCTGGTGGAAGCCAGCAAGGCCTCCAGCGGCAATCTGGCGGTGACCGGAGAAAAAGTGGACTTGCAGGAGCTGATGATGCAGGCGTGCGGAGAATATGAGGAAAAAATCCAACAGGCCCAGCTGGATCTTCATATGCAAACTGCGGCTGAAACGGTCTTCATATGGGCGGACGGCAAACACATGTGGCGGATAGCCGAAAACCTGTTGTCCAATGTGGTGAAATACTCCCTGCCCCATTCCCGGGTGTATATTGATCTTGCCTCCAACAATGGCTATGGATCTTTCACCATTAAAAACATCTCGGCTTTTCCCCTTAATATTTCTCCCGAGCAGCTTACCGAGCGCTTCGTCCGGGGGGATGAAGCCAGAAGCACCGAAGGATCGGGACTGGGCCTTTCCATTGCGCAGAGCTTAACCGGTTTGCAGGGAGGAAAATTCCGGCTGGAAATTGACGGCGATTTATTCAAAGTAACGGTAGCCTTCCCTTTGTGGGCAGAAGAGTAAAAAGGGACCTGAGACTGTATCCAAAGGTGGTTTCAATTGATTCCGCCGTGGAGCTAAGATGAAGACTACTGGCTCGGCTAATCAGTCTATGACAAACCGTTGCTGCATGAATTCGGGAAAAAGGTCTGCAACAGTAAAGCCCGCCGTTTTAGACTAGCATTACGGCGGGTTTGTTATCTTCTCTTAAGTTTTATTTGTGATAACTGCAGCGCCATGGTGGAATTAGCTGCGGCGCCTAAGTTTAACAATAATTCCTCGGTGGTATTATCTTTCGCTGCCGCTTTGACAATGGTATCGGAATAAGCCGCCTCCGTTTCATAATCATACAGTCTCCATTTCAATACATCATATGTGAAGGTTTTAC
>DNIT01000028.1:0-5426 GCA_003489345.1 Pelotomaculum sp.
TATGTGTGCCGGGAAGTCCGGGCTGTTATAATGAATAAGCTCAATCTGGGCGACCGGGATACTATCTGTATAATCTCAGGTGAGAGCATCGCGGTGGAGGCCGCCATGATTGCTGCTGAGGGCAGTGTCATCGCTGTGGAATATGATCGCAGGGATCGAAATACCATGAAATGTAATGTCGACAAATTTGGCCTGCGCAACGTAATAATCGTTGAGTCTCTGGAAGACGGCATCCTGGATCAGCTGCCGGTGCCGGACACAGCGTTTATCGTGGGTTCTCCGAGGATCGGCAGTGAAATAAAGAGTCTGCTGGCCATGAATCCCGCCATGAATTTTGTGATCTACACCTTGGACTTCGAAATTCTAACGTCTCTTCCTGCTTTGTTTCGGGAAAACGGCCTGGAGCGCACGGAAGCAATCCATATAGAGGTATCGCGCGTCAACAGCAAAAACATGACGGAGCCATTTCCAGCTCCCTGGCTGATCTCTGGTAAAAGCGTTAAAGGATTAATAACTTTTGGTATATAAAATAGTAAATTGGTTTGAATCTTTGTTAAAGGCTGTAGGTAAAAATAGTTATTTAGATAGATTTGTTGATACATAAATAAAATCGTTCTCAAACATCTTCCTGGGGAAGGTGTTTTTTTGTTGTGGAAGGAGTTGTTCAGCAGGTTAATATAAATGCTTCTAAGCTAGATCGCATGGGTTATGCAACTCGTCCTGCTAAATACAAGACTGGCATGTCCAAATACGCATTTGGCTCTGGGAGCAAAAGAAGACAGGTTTGACCACCTGGATGATTATACCGGTGTGGCAGAGCCACCGTTCCGGAGCATCGTGAACCACTCGTCCGGAAAAATAGGCCACCATTCCGGCCAAGAGAGCCACTTATCTTACTCTAATAATCATTCTATTTCTATAAGAATAAACTGCTACACTGAAAGAGAAATATCCACGGCATGTCTCAAAAGAATACATCTATATTAATCACCTTAATATGGATAGAAACATAATATGTGGTGGGTATGGTATATGTTGAATTAGAGAGGGGGGGAGTAATAATGTTGTCAAATGAAGATTTTGTTAGACAATCTCTGGACTTACACCTGTTCTTTTTGAGAATTATGAAGGAGCATTCCTTCTTCTTAGAAGCAGGCTTCACACCTGTAAATGCAGACTTGGCTCGTCAGGCAGATGCCTTTAAAACTCAGTTTGAGGCTTTGTTAAAAGAAGTTGTTTTTATCGCCAACGGATTTATTAGTCCAGACGTAGCGACCTCGGGAGAGATAGTAACCGATTTTACCCTTAATGCTGAAAGGGCAACTCAGTTTTTTACCGGTATCCAACTTGACACCAGCATTACCATGGCAGAGCTTTCTCTGACAAAGGGGATTCAACAATCAAACATACAAACGCTGGTACAACGGGTTGCTGATTTAAATCAGAGGGCCATTGCCCTTACGCAAGGCTTAATTAATTTTAAGACCATAGTGCTTGACAGCATGTTGACTTGCAAGATATTTACGTTCAACTACCCGCTTTTAATTGATCATATCCGCAGGGAAGCTATACTGTTCGTGGAGTTACTCACAAGATTACAAAACAAAGTCATGGTGGATATAGTTAGGTTTGCAGTTGAGCAGGAAACTTTCTGGAACAGGATTATGGCTGAACACGCTAAATTTATAAGAGGGCTTTTAGATCCCACTGAAGAGACATTATTCCAAACAGCAAATAATTTTGGTAAAGAGTTTGATGTGCTTACTGCAGAGGCAATGGCATTGCAATCTCAGATAACCCTTTTACCCCAGGTTACACAAGAAAGCCTGAGGGAGACTGTAGGAATAAGGAATTTCAAGAGGCAGGGCACGGAAGGTATACTTGCATGTAAAATACGGTCTATTATCATACCCCTATTGGGTGACCATGTTCTCAGGGAGGCAAATCATTACCTGCGGTTGTTGAAAATTTTTAGTATGGGCTGTTAAGTAGTTAGGAAGCCATTTATTTTAGAATACAGGAACTCACCTGCAACATATCATAAATAAAAGCCGAACGTATGAAAAGTTCGGCTTAAAGTCTTGTCATTCTAAAGCTGCCTACGGCCTTTTTTTGGGGATAGATTTTGCTCATAATTTTTAACGCTTTTTTAAACCTCATTTTATCATTTCCATGAAAGCAAAAAATTACTAATGAAATAATAATGGCCAATAAATAATCCTTTATTCCCATAATAGCTCACACACCATTCAATTATATTAGCCTGCTTATGCGTTTTCCTCACGGTTATTCTTTCCCTTACCAATATACCAAACTCCAATAGCTGTTGCTACTATTAGACCGATTATATGAGGTGGTGTGATATATTCTTTTGGAAGAGATGTATATAACCCTATATATCCAAATACGATAAATATCATAGCTGAAATCCATTTAACTGTTTTTTCAGGGATTCTCTTGCCTGCTATAACTCCCACATAAATTCCTAATGCATCAGCTATGAGCATACCTACGGTTGTACCAAAAAGTGTCAGATATGGCGAATTGTATTTAGCGGCTAAAGCTACCGTTGCTAACTGGGTCTTGTCTCCCATCTCGGCAAGAAAAAAGGCAATAGCCACGGTAACAATTGGTCCATATGCGGTCTTTCTTTTATGCTCATTATCCAATTTATCTCCGCGTATTGTCCATAACCCAAATATAATGAATGAACCAGCAGCAACAGCCTTAACTATGTCCATATTAAAGGATGCCCCCAAGTATGTACCCAATGCAACCGCCAAAGCATGGTTTAGTATTGTTGCCACAAACACTCCTATTAGAACAGCCCTTGCGGAAAAACGTGTCGCAAAAGCCATAGCCAGTAATTGCGTTTTATCTCCCATTTCCGCCAGTACCACCATTGCAACAGCACCCAAAAAAACTAACACCCTATAAATCCCCCTCTATAATACTGTTCAAAATAAAACGAGACCTTTAACATAACCACCCAAAAGAATAGTTATGCTAAAAGTCTCGCAAATTGGTTGATCACCAACGATGAAGCCAGGCAAATTGCCAGTATGTTGACTTCATCAGCAATTCAAAGATGCTTGCTACTCCCCTTTAACACTCTAATTATATGAATCAACCCCTTGCCTGTCAATCAAAATTATGAGTTTTTAACTTACAAAGGGGCTTTAACGTGGGCACGGGCGATGCTATCATTACCGGCTTCCCGAACGAATTTCCGCAGGATGGAGCTGCAACCCTTCCTCTGTCCCTGATTGGTACAGATGCTCTGATGAAGGTTGCTTCATGGTATTTAGTAAAATGTAAAATTACTGGTCGGGGGGATGACCAGTAATTTTAACTGATGGTAAGGAGGAAATAAATTTAATCTTAGATACATCTGCCAAATGCAAAGAAGCCTACACCAAATACCAAGAGGATAAATATCAAGAAGAAGATAAATGCGGGATTACCAAAAGCAGTACCGCCCATTTTACAGACCTCCCTTTATAGTTGTAATACATAATATTATTTAGGCGAGAAATATGTTACAACAAACCAATAATGTTATTTTATACAATTAGCTAATCTCTTTTTTGATATAGATTTATAATAAAAAAGTTTAACTTATGGAATAAACGTTACTTTTTGGTTGGTAAATTCATGCTATATATTAAATATTACCCAAGGAGTGAAAAAAATGTCTTCATGCCCAGCAGGAACGTTCTCTTATACAATACAGTCCGGTGACACCTTATGGCTGTTAGCTCAACGATACGGCACAACTGTGGATGCTATTATTGCGGACAATCCGGGGGTAGTCCCTAACCAAATTGTTGCAGGGCAGGTTATATGTATAAAAAATACAAATGCAAAAATAAATGGAATTAGTAAAGCAGAAGATGATTTAAAGAGCAGCATGCGTATGGTTTGGGAACAACATGTAGCTTGGACGAGGATGACGATTATCAGCATAGCAGAGAACCTTCAAGACCTTGAACCTACTACCAAGCGTCTACTTCGTAATCCTACAGATATGGCAGCACTGTTAAAACCTTATTATGGAGAAGAGAAAGCATCCAAGTTTGAAAGCTTGATGAGAGAACACCTGGTGATCGCCGCACAACTTGTTAAAGCTGCTAAAGAAGGGAACAGTAAATTGGCTGCGGATCTGGAAAAGAAATGGTATACCAATGCAGATGAAATCGCCGCATATCTCAACAGTATTAATCCTTACTGGTCTGAGGAAATGTTCAAAGAAATGCTTCATGTGCACCTTGCCTTGACCAAAGCTGAAGCAGTTGCAAGGCTCAATAAAAATTACACAACAGATATCGCAACATACGACAAAATAGAGTTGCAAGCTTTAGAAATGGCTGATGCATTTACGGAGGGGATTGTCAAACAATTTCCAAATAAATTTTTATAGTATTAGATAATTGATTCCTATCCTTATTTTGAAGCTCCCACACGGAGAAGCTGAACGGGGAGAATACGTTCGACTTCTCCGTTCCTTTTTCCCCATGAGACGATAGTCTCTAGCGGTTGTATGCAACCAAAGACCCAAGCGGGGGTTACATAAAAAACTATTTAAGTATTGGTAACAAAAACTTACAACTTTAAATAATCTAATAATAAATTGAAGAAGATTTTCCAGGAGGGGTAAATGATGGGGATACAGGATTTAAAGCATTATTGTTTCGGCCAGATTTCATGGCGTGCTCGTCAGGATATGGCTCCAAATACTGCTGAATTCATACTGCTAGGCGCCTACAGGCGGGATGCTTATTCCGGCAGCGGCAAGGACGGACTTCCTGTCAGGGGAGATATCATCCTTGATACAACAGGGCACACCAGTCTCGCCTTTGGCGACGGTACCTTTATGTTCATACTGAAGTATATCATCATAGCTTTCAGCGAAAAAGAAAACTGGATCCTGGGCAGGGCGCTGGATCCGGTAACTGAAAGAAAAACTATATTACACACTTATCCCGCCCCGGCTGACCCGGAAACGGAAGGACCCTGGAAAGCGGGAATAAAAAGTACCCATCGTCAGGCATTAAAAGAACACGTCAATAACCCGGGCCGTGGTTGTCAAATAGAGACGCTGGTGGAATTTACAACGTCGAACGGCTCTCCAGTCGCTTTTGTGCCTGTATTCGTTAATGCTCCGCAAAATTCCGTATTTTCCTTTCCAGTTGCTGTAGCCGCCCCTGACGGCGATTCTCTGACCTGTCGTTTGGCCACGGATGTGGAAGCCAGTGGCAATGCCGGCGGGTTCACCCAACCCGGCCGCCCTCTTGTTCCCAAACCTTTGACCGTGGACACCGATACCTACGTGGTTACCTGGCATACCACAGGTACCAAGCCTGGCCAGCTATGGTCCTACCAGGTAATGGCGGAAGACGGTAAGTCAAAAGCTGGTGTGGAAGCCA
>DNIT01000028.1:5491-5919 GCA_003489345.1 Pelotomaculum sp.
AAAGCTGGTGTGGAAGCCATGATCCGGATTATCAAAAAGGCCGGTGAGCCACCTGTATGCGCAGCGCCTGATCAAACCCAGTCTGCCCCTATTGGAATGCTTTTTAATATTGATATAGTAGCCTCCGATCCGGACGGCCGGGTTACCGCGATTGAGGCGATAAATCTCCCGTTTTGGGCAACATTGAACATAACCACTGAACTGCCCGCAGCCGATGCCGTCGCCAGTATTTCCGGTATACCAGGGCCAGAGGACGCTGGGCTTCACGTTTTGTCAATAGTCGCCACTGACAATGACGGAAACCAGGCCGTCAGTCCCCTTAAGATAAAAGTGGACGATGGCGGTTTCTATGCTGTTCACCAGCACGACTATTATAAAATGTCCGATAAGGCAATATCCGATAAGACTATGGAAATAAGAGCTTGATT
>DNIT01000028.1:6020-6534 GCA_003489345.1 Pelotomaculum sp.
TTATCTATACAGAGTATTAAATACGCGTCTTTTTTCGAGTTCTATAAGAGAAAGGGATTAGTAGATGAGTTACTGGAAAGATAAAAATGTCTTTGTCACCGGGTGCACGGGCCTTTTGGGCACCCATTTATGTGAGCTTCTCATAGGCCGGGGAGCCAACGTAGTCGGCCTGGTACGGGACTATGTCCCGAGATCGAGGCTTTTTACGGAACAACTAAAGCCAAAAATGGTTATGGTGAATGGTAACGTGGAGAATTACGGACTGTTGGAAAGAGCGATTAATGAATACGAGATAGACACCGTCTTTCACCTGGCAGCCCAGACCATAGTAGGCATTGCCAACAAGAACCCCCTGTCCACTTTCGACGCAAACATCAGGGGCACTTGGAATCTGTTGGAGGCGTGCCGCCGTAATCCCGGCGTACAGCGGATTATCGTGGCCTCCAGCGACAAGGCTTACGGCGAACATGAGAGCCTCCCGTATAAAGAAGACGCCCCGCTGCAAGGCAGGCAC
>DNIT01000028.1:6625-8716 GCA_003489345.1 Pelotomaculum sp.
ACGCCCCGCTGCAAGGCAGGCACCCATATGATGTGTCGAAAAGCTGTGCCGACCTAATTGCGCAAATGTACAGCCTTACTTATGATTTACCGGTGTGTGTTACCCGCTGCGGTAACTTTTACGGGCCTGGAGACCTGAATTTCAACCGCCTGGTGCCCGGAACGATCCGGTCGGCCCTAAAGGGTGAAAGGCCGGTCATCCGCAGCGACGGCACCTATATCAGAGACTATTTCTATGTTAAGGACGGGGCCGAGGCTTATCTGTTTCTGGCACAAAAGATGGACGAAATGCCGATACACGGAGAAGCCTTCAATTTCAGCAACGGACTGCAGATAACTGTCATTGAACTGGTTAATAAGATTTTGGCCTTGATGGATTGTTCGGATTTGCAGGCGGTTATTAATAATGAAGCGATCAAGGAAATCCGGAACCAATACCTTTGTACTGAAAAAGCAAAAAAAACTTTAGGCTGGCAACCGCAATATCCACTGGAGCAGGCGCTTAAAGAAACGATTGCATGGTACCGCAACCATTTTCCCGGGGGTGAAGTGCAGTGAAGTTTTGTCTGCTGGGTACCGATCCCTATCATCCGGATCATGGAAAGGTATATACTGCTGAACAAAACAACATGAACCTTTGGGCCACAATCATGGGTGGGACGGTATATAACGGGCCGCTTTTCGACCAGGGGAGGTACGGCCTGGGTTACGATTATTTTAACAAGTTTGACCTGGTTATGGTGGCTCTCCGGCAAGAAACCATAGAGGTAGGCATCAAGGTCAAAAAGAAATCAAAAGCAAAAGTAGTGGTTTTCCTTGATAGTGAAGTTGATTATTTCACGACCTATACCACCCGCGATCTGCAGACAAAAATGGTGGAGCTTTTAAACATTGCCGATGCCGTGGCAGTGCTGCACGATGAAAGTATTTCTTTTTTCAAGGCCCTGACCAATAAACCGGTTGATGTGGTCGGCGTGCCCTACCCGATTAAAAGGGTTCGTGAGATGTGTGCGCCTGCCCAAAAACGGAAGGAGATTGTATTGGGCAGCAGCATTAGATCAATTCTTACACATAACCGGAATGCGTTAGTCAACCTGGCGGCACTGTCTGAATCTGGGCTGCCGGGTGTGGTAAATATATGGGAGCCAGTTGAAATGGAATATGTCCAGTCCATAAGAAAATTCTTACCGATACCGTTTATTTCATTTAGGTCTTTAAAATCAGGCTGGAATCAATTTATTACCCAGGTAAATTATTCCCTCTTGGGCCTGCATCTGGATTACCGGTATTCATGGGGCAGGTTTCCCATTGACTGTGCCGCCGTCGGGACGCCATGCGTGGGCTCCCCTTCTTTATATACACAAAAGATACTATTCCCCCGCCTGTGTGTACCCTATCATGATATTGGGGGAGCGGTAGCACTGTTAAAGAAATTGATTTCTGATGCTAAGTTTTTTGACGAAGTTGTAACCTACGCCCAATCACAAATTGAGCGCTTCAGCTATGAGAAGTGCAAAATGAGACTGTTAAACCTTATTAGCTAATGCCTTGGATGATGAATTCTTATATGCTTTTTGGCAATGTGAAAAGTCAAATTTCTTCTCATATAACGACCGTTTAAGACGGTACCAGCAAATATTATAAACGTGCAGCTTTGCCACAAAGCCTTTTCGAGGATTTAGAAGCCAGAGCTACACTTTTTAACGTTTATTACTCTTGGCTTTTATACAATAAGTTTTGTGCAAGGACTTCTTCGTCGCTGCACTTATGAGGTGAGATCATGAAGTTCTGTTTGGTGAGTTTGATGCCGCTTAGCGATTCAGACGGCAAAGTTTTCACCGACGAGGTCAACCGGATTACCCAGTGGTCTACGGTAATGAAGGGGACTCATTATAACGGCGTGTATTTTGACAAGGGTCATTACGGGTTACCCTATGAATTCTTCAACGAATTTGACCTGGTGATGGTGGCTGTGCGCCATGAATCAATTGAGGTCGGCCTAAAAATAAAAAGGCAGTCGACGGCACGGGTTATCGTTTTCTTAGATGGGGAGATGGAATATTTCACCTCATACATCTGGGGGGATCTGCAG
>DNIT01000028.1:8838-9537 GCA_003489345.1 Pelotomaculum sp.
ACATCTGGGGGGATCTGCAGGTAAAATTGGTTGAGCTTTTAAATATAGCCGATGCAGTAGGCGTCACGCATGAATACGACATTCCCATCATAAAGGCTCTGACCAACAAGCCGGTGGGGCTGGTCGGCGTTCCGTTTCCCTTAAAAAAGGTCCGGGAGGAATTGTGTCCCAAGGTTGAAAAAAAACAGATCATCTGCTTAGGGAGCATGTATCGGAACGGCTTTGTCAATCTGGCAGCCCTCTCGGAAATCGGTTTGCCGGGAGCCGTCGATATGTATAATCTGAAGGAAATAGAATATATCCGTCTGATGAAAAAATATATGCCGATACCGCCGATCTCTTTTAAATATACACCCCGCTGGGAAGATTTTATCTCCCATCTAAATCAATCCATCATGGGACTGCACCTGGACTTTCGACAGATCTGGGGTAGATTTGCCCTTGACTGTGCTGCAGTGAGAATGCCCTGCATTGCTCCGGACAACTTTTATACGCAAAAAAGGCTTTTCCCGCGTCTGTGCGTAAGCTACCAGGACATTGACGGAGCGGCCAAACTGGCTAAAGAGCTTTTGAAAAATAACAGTTTTTATGAAGAAGTAATGGCCTATGCTGAATCTCAGCTGGCCTTTTTCGATAACGAGTCGGCGAAAAAAAGGCTGCTCGATTTATATAATCAAATTTAAAAAAATGGGGGGCGTA
>DNIT01000028.1:9645-10641 GCA_003489345.1 Pelotomaculum sp.
GTACGATGCAAATAGACCAAATTACCCCTGCCACATGGTACGACAATGATATCAGCAATGTAATTTTGGTTTTGCAAAAAATAATGAAGGATCTTGGTTGTGAGTCAGATATTTTTACGGAAGCTATGCAGGCAGAAGAAAGAGAAAACATTATTTACCATATGTTTATGGGGTCACGGGCAGCCAAAACCCTGGCCCTATTAGAGTCAAAAAGAAAAGTGTTGTTTTACCACGGAATAATGCCACCGGAGTATTTCGAAAACCACCCGTTACAGATTTCCCTGCTGGGCGGGCGTGAGGAAATAAAAACTCTAAAAAATAGTTTTGCATTTGCCTTTACCACCACAAAGTACCTCGAAGAGGAATTGCACCAAATGGGGTATGAACAGACTATGGTTTTGCCTCTGCCTTTAGACCTGAAGGAATATGACCAGGAGCCTGATTTGCAGTTGATGAAGGCGTATGAGGATGACTATACAAACCTGCTTTTTGTCGGCCAGATTACCCCAAACAAAAAACTGGAAGACACAATATCGGTTTTCAATTATTACCATAAGAAACTTAATCCGAAGTCCCGCTTGTTCCTGGTAGGAAGCTTTTCGTCCCATGCCGGGTACTGTCAGAAGCTGTTGGCTTTAATTAAGGAGCTGCAGGTAAAGAATGTCTTTTTGACAGGCCGTGTTTCAATCAAAAAGCTCCTGGCCTACTACCGGTTGTCCCGGGTTTTTTTAAGCATGAGCGAATATGAAGGGTTCTCTACTCCGTTGATCGAGGCCATGTACCTCAAAGTGCCGATTATCGCCTTCGATCGTGCAGCCGTACCGGAGATCCTGGGAGGGGCCGGCTGCCTGATAAATGATAAGGACGTGCGGGAAACAGCCAGGCTGCTGGACTGGATAGTGAACGACCGGGCTAAGCGGGAAGAAATAATTAACCGCCAGTCAGAACGAGTGACTGACTTTCTGCCTGAAAAGGTCTTCCCCTTATATAACAAGG
>DNIT01000028.1:10704-10971 GCA_003489345.1 Pelotomaculum sp.
GGAAGCTTTTAGTTGCGAAAACGCAGAGGATTATCCTCAAAATAACAGGCACGGTTTTTTCACACCCGCTCCTTGGTTTGTTTTTCCTCGATTTAGCAGAGACGATTTTAGGATTTTCATTTAAATCAGAAAGGGGCCTGCACCGGTGAAACCCAAAGTAGTTATTCTTTGCGGCGGAAAAGGTACACGTTTAAGAGAAATGACAGAAAGTAAACCCAAACCGCTTTTATCGATTGGTAATTACCCAATTTTATGGCATATTATGAA
>DNIT01000028.1:11042-16434 GCA_003489345.1 Pelotomaculum sp.
CAATTTTATGGCATATTATGAAACATTATTCACACTATGGCTTTAATGATTTTATTCTGTGTCTTGGTTATAAAGGAGAGCTTATTAAAGAGTATTTTATAAAATATAAAAACCGTCTCTGTGATGTCCAATTAAATTTAAAAGACGGGATAGAAACCATATTACAAGACGGAAATCCGGTAGAGAATTGGAACATCATTTTTGCCAACACCGGTTTGGAAACCAATACCGGTGGTCGTATTAAAAAGATTGAAAAATATATAAATGGGGAATATTTCTTTTTGACATACGGAGACGGACTTTCAAACGTCAACTTTGAAAAACTGGAAGAATATTTTAAACAGAAGGGTAAGATCGGAGTTATAACCGCAATCAGACCACAATCCAGGTTCGGGCAAATTACCATCGAACCTGATTGTATCGTAACCGGGTTTAAAGAAAAGCCTTTGCTGAATGACTATGCCAATGGTGGCTTTTGTGTATTCCATAGAAAAATATTCAACTACATGGATGAAAATTGTATTCTTGAGCAGGAAGTTTTTGAACAATTGGTCAATGAAAGAGAGCTTGCAATATATAAACATGAAGGCTTCTGGAAATGTATGGATACCTACAAGGATTATAAAGAGCTGAATGAAATCTGGGATCACGGTAATCCCCAGTGGAAGGTTTATTAGTAATAATTTATTCATAATGATACTGTAAAATTGACTGATATTTACTATTGTTATTAGGAGGAGCGAAATGTTATTCAAAGCAGGTGACATTTTAAAAATTGGGGGTGGCTTTGTCCTGGTGGCCGCATTAGAGGCTGTGGGATACTGTGTTTGGCCAATGATAAAGCCTGTTTCTAATAAAGACCCTTTTATCCTGGAGGCAGGGGACCTCGTTCTTGAAAAAAGCTTGGAAATACCTTTGGGTATAAATTTAAATAGCCGGCTAATAATCGAGGAGGAGGATATCAAGGGCAAGGCGGGTGAAATTAACCGGCCGTGCCTGGAGAAGCTCTGGAGAAGCGATTTTTCACGGCGGGCTGGGCAGTTTTATAATTTATTTCACACTCCGCAGTCCTTTGAGCATGGAAAAACCGCGGTAGCCTGTTCCGGTAAAGTATACGATGAAAAGGAAATAATCAATATAATTGACGCCTCACTGGATTTTTGGCTTACCACCGGTAGATATGCGTCAATTTTTGAAGAAAAATTGGCGAACTTCCTTGGTGTCCGCCACTGTCTGCTGACCAATTCCGGTTCTTCGGCAAACCTGTTGGCGGTTTCCACCCTTACTTCACCAAAGCTGGGAGACAGGCAGCTCAAGTCCGGCGACGAAGTGATAACCGTTGCGGCCGGTTTTCCAACCACCGTCACCCCCATCGTTCAAAACCGCCTGGTACCTGTTTTTGTAGATGTTGACCTGGAGACGTACAATGTGGATGCTGAAAAACTGGAGGCTGCGGTCAGCCCCAAAACCAGAGCAATCATCCTGGCCCATACCCTGGGCAACCCTTTCAACCTGGATGTCGTGACGGAAATAGCCCGGAAACATCATCTCTGGCTCATTGAGGACAACTGCGACGCCCTTGGCTCAACTTACAAAGGCAGGTATACCGGTACCTTCGGGGATTTGTCCACCCTCAGCTTCTACCCTGCCCATCACATTACCACGGGTGAGGGTGGAGCGGTTTTAACCAGCGAGCCGCTATTAAAGCGCGTTGTCGAGTCTTTCCGGGACTGGGGGAGGGACTGCTGGTGCCCGCCGGGCAAGGACAATACCTGTGGCCGGAGGTTTGCGTGCCAACTGGGGGAACTTCCCGGCGGTTACGACCATAAATATACCTATTCCCACTTCGGGTATAACTTGAAAATAACTGATATGCAGGCAGCGGTCGGGGTGGCGCAACTGGCTAAATTAGCTGGTTTTGCCGGTATGCGCAGGAAAAACTTTCAACAGCTGTATACTGGCTTACAAAATTATGAAGATGTCTTGATCCTTCCAAAAGCCACGGAGAATACTGATCCGTGCTGGTTCGGCTTTCCTTTGACCGTCCGCGCCGGAGCCTCTTTTACCCGGCAGCAGCTGGTACAGCACCTGGAAAATCACCATATTCGCACCAGATTGCTTTTTGCGGGCAATATTTTAAAACAGCCCGCCTTCCAGGGCGTCCATTACAGGGTGGCGGGGGAACTGAAAAACACCGACCTGATCATGGAGCGGACATTTTGGATTGGTGTATATCCCGGGCTGGGCCAAAAAGAGATTAATTATGTTCTGGATACTTTTGACCAGTTTATACGGATGAAATAGGCCTGTTGTTTAAATCGAACAATTATGAGGGGATGCCGGTGGGTATTAACAAGTAGTAAGCTTGTACAGAGTCGCACTTTTACCAGATATAGCATATATTGGTGTATGTGGAAATGAGGTGAGGAAATGACAATTACCATAGGGGAGCATTCGAAAGCATTTCCTGATCAGTTATTGATCTTTGGTCCTCATGATACTATTCAGATGGGGAAGTTTTCCGGACTGTCAGTAGGGGCCAAAGTATTGGGGGGTGGTGAACATTATCTTGACAATGTAGCGAATTTTTCTTTAAGATCATTTCATTTGCAAGAAATTAATGAAGTTGAAAGTGACATATATGCAAAAGGCCCGACCATTATTGGTAACGATGTTATAATAGGGGTCAATGCCTTGGTAATATCAGGTGTAAAAATTGGAGACGGCGCTGTTGTCGGAGCCGGATCGGTAGTTACCAAGGATGTGCCTCCTTATGCTATCGTTGCTGGAATTCCAGCCAAGATAATAAGGTACAGGTTTTCGGAGAAACAAATAAAAGCGCTGCTTAGAATAAGATGGTGGGACTGGAGTATCGAGGAAATTAAGGAATTTAAAGAGTACTTCTATGCGGGTGTTGATACCTTTATTTCTAAGGCCTTTGAAAAAATGAAAAAAGAGGGAAGATTATAAAGATGCACCGGTACTTGCGGCAATACTTTTGCCGTTTCTTTTAATCCTGTAAAATTTTTTCTTAGGAAATAAGTGGAAATTATGCCATTATCAACATATTATACAATTAAATATATCAACAGGAGGTTTCCAAAATGATAGTTCCCCCACCGGTCATTGTAACTGGATTTCCGCTCAGTCCCATTATTTTCCCTATCCTTTGGTTTTTCGTTGAAACATTCCCTATCCTTCGAGTACGGATAGGCACCCCGGTCGTATTTCCCTTCCTTTGGCACGCTGTTGTTTAGTTTAAGGAAGGATATCCAACCTTTTTTGTAAGCAAAAGACAACCCAGGGGTTTTAGCTCCTGGGTTGTCTTTTGAAGAATTAGCATTAATGGTAGCAAAAACTTGCATCGTTAACATAGTATATAAAAGAAGCCCACTAATTAACAGATTTTAAGGGGGGTAAAACTAATTTATTAACATTTACAAAAAAGGAGCAGTTTAATGAGTTCGAGTGGTTCATACCCAATAGTAACGTTAGGGGCGGGTCCCGCAGGGTTGAGCTTTTCCAGCCACTTTAACCACAATACGGATATCTATGAAAAAGGAACGTCATGGGGCGGGCGTTGCCGTTCCCATGTGATTGATGGATTTATTTTTGATGAGGGGCCGCATTCGTCTTTTACGAAAGATGCTTATATACAGAAACTTTTTGCAGGAAGTATAGGAGGAAGGTTCAATGAAATTTTCCCCAAGATTTTAAACAGGTACGGCCCTTACTGGATTCGCCATCCGGTCCAGACCAATTTAAAGGGCCTGCCTGTAGACCTTGTGGTTGATTGTATTATGGATTTTGTAAAGGCGGAGCAGGACGGGTCAGACTCTCCGGAAAATTACGGCCGTTGGCTGATAGACGGATTTGGGGAGAAGTTTGCCAGGACCTTTCCATATGCCTATACCCGTAAATACTGGACGGTGGAACCTGAACAAATGACGACGGAATGGATTGAACAGCGGATTTACCGTCCGGACCTTGCGGAAGTACTCAGGGGGGCGCTGTCCGACGAATTTCACAATATCCACTATATTTCAAGCGTCCGCTATCCCGACACTGGAGGCTTTCAGTCATTTTTAAAAGGTTTACAGGAAGGGGCCAAAGTACATTACGGTTTTGAAATGGCTGAAATTGATGTTAAAAAGAAGAAAATAACCTTTAAAAATGGCTTTGAACGTTACTACGAGGTACTGGTCTCGTCGGTACCGCTACCCACACTGGTGCAGTGTATTAGGGATTGCCCGGCGGAAATACGGGAAGCTGCCGATCGATTGGCCTGTACGTCGGTTGTCCTGGTCAACCTGGGTGTAAAGAGGAAAAACCTGGCCAACAGCCACTGGTTTTATATTTATAACGAGGAAATTCTTCCCTGCCGGGTGCATTTTCCCAGTGAGTATTCCGTTAATAATTCCCCTTCCGGAACCGGCAGCATCCAGGCGGAAGTCTATTATTCCAGGTACAAGCCGCTGGGGATGTCGCTGGAGAGTGTCCTCGAGAAAACAATCCAAAACATGATTACAATCGGCGTTATTGATAAAGACGATAAGATTACCTTAGCCGTGTGCCAGGATATAAAACACGCTCAAGTACTCTACCATAAGCAACACAACGAAAGCCGGCGCGCAGTACTGGATTATTTAGTAAGAAATAATATTTACTGCATCGGGCGGTACGGCGAGTGGGCCTATCTCTGGAGCGACCAGTCCATTCTAAGCGGAAAACGGCTGGCGGAGCGCCTGGTGAATAACATGAGCGGATAACCATATCTTCTGATTGATTAAGAAAATTAGAGGTAAAAGGGCCCCTCTTCTCCGGTGGGAGAAGGGGGGCTTTACGCAGAATTACAATAGAATTATTTGACTGCTATAGCTTATTATCACAAGCGGGCCATACTTGTATCGGATTACCTTCAATTGCACAAAGTTTGTCTATAGCTACCTGAATCGATCTCAATTTTTGCACTTCGACAATTTTGCCGTCACTAAAAACTCTCAACATTAGGAATTGACCTACAGGTGGTAACAGGAGAATAAAACCAGGAATGAAAAATATGAATTGTCCGTTTGTTACTTTTTTACAACATTCTCCGCAAAAAAACTCAATGCCAATTGTGAAAATATCTGTTTCAGTTTGTAAAGTGTCCATAAATGACTGTAATTCTCGTGTTGTCATTTTTGCATCATTGATCAATTTTCATCGCCCCTTATAATTTTTACTATATTATGAATAATTACCACTAATTGACACATTTTTTTGGCTTTTTTTTATATAAAATATTTATTACCTCGCTTTGATGGACATAATGTATGGTTGGTACAAACGGGAATTGATTTATGGTAACCGTTTCAGGACAAGGGTTGAAGCCCGCCATGCGGGATTGGTG
>DNIT01000028.1:16539-16918 GCA_003489345.1 Pelotomaculum sp.
AGCCCGCCATGCGGGATTGGTGGTTACACATTTGCCTTATTTGTCATCTCTTGTAACATAATGGGTGTCATGGGAATAATCTGTTAATGTAACTAATAATATGGGGTGATTCTATGGCCAAACAGCTTCTATTAAACAGGGGGTTTGAAAACGGGCTTGCAAGCTATTACACCCAGGGTAAGGTTTCAGATTTTAGCGATATCGCCAACAGTGGAATGAAATCAGCATTACTACTCTCCTCCCCCACTTCAGTGGCGGAAATATCACAGGCGATCTTCTTTATAGTCCCGGGTGCTCCGGTCAGGTTTTCTTTTTTTGTCAGGAAAATTAACATTGCATTTGGAACAAACGTGTCAAATATCAGGGCCGAAGTTAATTT
>DNIT01000028.1:17017-30443 GCA_003489345.1 Pelotomaculum sp.
ATCAGGGCCGAAGTTAATTTCCTAAGTTTATTGGGTACAACCATCGCGCCTGGTATCGTCATTAACATTCGCGGCAGGGACCTTGGGCAGAATGCATGGTATTGCTATGAAGAGTACGGCGAAATTCCCCTTGGCGCGGTAGCAGCCCGTGTCTTAATTTGTCTTGAGCCTCCAGCATACGGAACCAGCGGCATCCTGGTTGATGATCTGGCATTGGTTTCCGATGTGTTTATCCCCGTAATGCAGCCACCCGTAGTCCTTACACCACCGCTACAGCAGGAGGAGCCGGTGTCGTTTATACCGCCGAAAAACGCAAAACCGGCTTACGAAGGCATACCGACCCACGAGAACCGGTATATTGCTTTTAAATTTTAGCTAACGGAAAAAAGTTTTAACTCCTTAGAAAGAATTTAATAATAAATCTCTCGGGGGCTGTCCCAAAAGTCATGAGATAGCCCTTTTTTATGAGGTTTATGTTATAACATGATAAAA
The DNA here is from genome assembly GCA_003489345.1 of Pelotomaculum sp. GTDB lineage: Bacteria > Bacillota > Desulfotomaculia > Desulfotomaculales > Pelotomaculaceae > Pelotomaculum_C. The sequence goes on from DNIT01000028.1 coordinate 17,510, forward strand.
TTCAGATATGAAAAGAAATAGAGCTGGCATCCTATGAAAAACGGTGTCAGCTCACGTAAACTATTAGAATTCTATGATAGGGCTTTTTTAATTGTGTCCAATTAACAGGGTTCAGTTCTCGGGGAGGAGGGGGCTTTAGTTGGTTGATGAAGGGTTTAAATCGGGGATGCCGAGGGTGGTGGAGGCGGTGGTACAGGCGTGACCACTTCGGCAACAAGTGACAGGTTGTTAACCAGTAAGCCGCTGGTTCCGCTGTCAGGCGGTTCCAGGCGGATTACAACCTGCGCAGCCAAAGTACCAAAAGGCGCTTGAGCGTACCCCTCATAATTGTCCCAGGCATTTTCACTAATGTCACAACCCCTGATTGCCATGACAATACCGGGTGGTATAACTATGCCTAACGCGTTAAGGAAATTAACTTCGGCCCTGATATTCGATACATTTTTTGCATTTTCGCCAACGAATCTTTTGGCAAAGAATGATAACCTGACCGGAGCGCCAGGCAGGATCAAGAAAACTACTTGTGATATTTCAGCGATTGATAGTGGAGTAGACAGAAGCTGCGCTGATTTTTTGCCGCTATAGACAGTACCAGTGTTAATTGTGACTTTGCCCTGGGTGACATAGCTGGCAAGTCCATTTTCAAATCCTCTATTTTGCAGAAGCTGACTGGGCATATAACCACCTCTTTTTTTATTACATTACTAACTTATTCCAAAGGATAGTTTTATGGTACCATTAAATACAAATTGTGGATATCAATAATAATTTTGTAATCCTTCCAGTACACTTTGTAACATGTTGTTTCTATGTGGCATATAATGGAATGAAACCAATCAAAATCATTTTGAAAATAGGAAAAGAGGGAAGATTGTAAGAGCTATCATTATCTTCAATATGAAACATTTTGTGGATGTGTTAAATAGTAATGGAAGTATTAGTTACAGGCGCAACTGGGTTTGTAGGCTCCTGTCTTGCACGCCGGTTAGTTGATTTGAATTATGATGTACATATTTTTACTCGTATCAATTCAAATAAGTGGCGTATCAAAGACTTATTAGGACAAGTAACAGAACATGAAGTAGATTTACGGGATGCCGGTAATGTTAAAAAGGTAGTTCACAAAATAGCCCCGGCAATAGTATGCCACCTGGCAACATACGGTGGATTTTCCTTTCAAAAAACTCCATCCATTATTATAGAATCCAATCTGATCGGAACCATTAATCTATTAAGAGCCTGTGAAAAAACAGGATTTAATTGTTTTATCAATACAGGTAGCTCCTCAGAATATGGGATCAAGCCGGTGCCTATGAGTGAGTGTGACATTCTTGAACCGGTAGGAGATTATGGCGTTTCGAAGGCAGCGGCAACTCTCTTTTGCCGGTCTGAGGCTATTGAGAAAAACCTGCCTATTGTAACACTACGCCTTTTTTCCCCCTATGGTCCATGGGACGACCCTAAAAGACTGATACCCTATGTTATAAAATCACTCCTAAGAGGTGAGCCTCCGGCACTTTCGGTCCCGGAATCCTGCCGGGATTTTGTTTATATTGATGATGTATTAGATAGCTATTTGAAAGTAATTAAGACTCCTTTAACCGGGGGGGGAATCTTCAATATTGGCTCAGGGAATCAACATTCTATTGGAGAAGTTGTTGCCCTGATTACAGAAATGCTTGGCAGCGGATTGGAGCCAAGGTGGGGTATGGTAAACAGCCACAGGGCTGAACCGAGTTCCTGGGTAGCCGACATTGAAAAAACCAGGATAAAACTTGGGTGGCTTCCAAAAACATCTTTATGGGAGGGGCTTAAAAAAACAACTGCATGGATTAGAGAAAATCTTGAACTCTATCCATAAGAAGGAGCCGGGTTTTTTATGAAGCTTTCGGATTATGTTATTGATTTCATAGCTAAAGAAGGTGTGGCTCATGTCTTTGAGTTAATTGGCGGGGCTGTAACGCATCTTCTTGATTCTATTTATTATAGAGATGATATCCAATGTGTATCGGTACATCATGAACAAGCAGCGGCTTTTGCGGCTGAGGCCTACGCCCGTATTAATGGAAACCTTGGTGTAGCAATAGCAACCAGCGGTCCCGGGGCGCTAAATCTGGTTACCGGAATTGGAAGCAGCTATTTTGACTCAATCCCCTGCTTATTTATTACCGGCCAGGTAAATACGTACGAATATAAATTCAATCGACCTATACGTCAAATGGGCTTCCAAGAGACGGATATCGTGAGTGTTGTCAAGCATCTTACCAAATATGCGGTATTAGTGACTGACCCGGAAGAAATCAGATATCATTTAGAGAAAGCCATATATCTTGCCAGGAGCGGTAGACCTGGTCCCGTGCTTCTTGATCTCCCCATGAGTGTGCAGCGAGCTCAAATTGAACCTGAAAAATTAAAAGGTTTCTATGATAGCGAAGAGTTTAGTAAAATACTCAAAGCAGATTTATGTAACAAAGACGCGGCTGCAGATGAGGTAATAAGTCTTATAAAGAAGGCAAAAAGACCATTATTACTTGTAGGCGGGGGAGTCCGGACAGCCAGGGCAGTTAACGAACTTGGTTTACTGGTGAAAATAACCGGAATCCCAGTAGTAACTTCATTAATGGGACTAGACGCAATACCCCATAATAATCCTTCCTTTTTAGGTATGATAGGATCTTATGGAAATCGTTACAGCAACCTCATCCTGGCCAATTGCGATTTTCTGTTAATACTGGGCTCCAGGTTGGATACCCGCCAGACAGGTACAAGGCCTGATACATTTGCCCGCGCCGCAAAAAAGGTGCATGTTGATATTGATCCAGTGGAACTGAATGAAAAGGTGAAGGTTGACATAGCTGTAAGCTGTGATGTCAGGGATTTTCTGTGTAGGATTAATACTGAACTGGAAGGTTACGTAAAGGCTGATTTATCATCCTGGTATAAGATTATTGAGGGCTACAGGGAAAAATACTCCACCATTCGCCAGCCGGTTCAGTCCGGAAACTTAGATCCTAACACTTTTATGGAGTTGCTCTCTTCATTATGCGATGAAGGAGATATAATCTGCCTTGATGTTGGGCAGCACCAGATGTGGGCTGCGCAGTCTTTCCACATTAAAGAGAAGCAGAGAATGCTGATTTCAGGTGGTATGGGTGCCATGGGCTATGCGCTTCCAGCAGCGATAGGCGCATCAAAGGCGGCGCCTGGTAAGAGAGTATTTGTTATTACCGGTGATGGTAGTATTCAGGTTAATATTCAGGAACTTGATATCATTGCGAGCCATAATCTCCCCATTAAGATATTTCTAATGAACAACAGGTCTTTAGGGATGGTCAGACAGTTTCAGGATATGTATTTTGGTGGCCGGCAGCAATCTACTGTAAAAGGTTATAGTTGTCCTGACTTGGGAGAGGTAGCCACAGCCTTTGGTATTCCATCCTACATTAATATTTCTCCAATATATTCGAGGAAAATTATTGAGACAGTTTTGAAAACAAATGGACCGTCATTTGTTGATGTGAAATTAGATCAAAATACTTGTGTAAACCCTAAACTTGTTGTAAATAGACCTATTGAGGACATGTCGCCTCACCTTGCCAGGAAAGAATTGAAGAAGATTATGCTCATCGACTTGATAGATGAGATGGAGGTACCTAATTAATAAACATCTTGCATTTAGAATATTTTTTCCAAGTAAAAAAGGACTATATGTTTCTTGTGTGGAAAATATTACTATGTCAAAATATATATTGCTCATCCTAGGATCAGCTTGTCGGAGAGAAACCTTAAATAGTAAATATAATGTCTACAATTAGAAGTTCAGGTAAGCAGCTTAAAAGCTAACAACAAGGAGATAACTATGTCATTCTGGATATGGTTTTATTTTTTCATCCTATTATTCATATTTAGATACCAAACACAAAGCATTTCTGGAAAGTTTAGAAATATTTAAGCTTTATTAAAGGGTATCCTGTGAGAAAAGAGGAAGTGCTACTATGAAAAGATTGATTATAGATAAAAATGAACTGTTAGAAGTTTTGCAGCAGATGATCAGGGTAGAGTCGGTTAACCCTACTCTTGTTAAGGGAGGAAATGGTGAATCCGAAATCGCCAATTTCCTAATAAAATATCTTGCGCAAGCAGGTCTGAAAGTGCAGTGCCAGGAGATTGGCCCCAAACGAAAAAATGTAATCGGCATTTTAAAGGGAACCGGAGGGGGTAGGTCCATTATACTCAACGGGCACACCGACACGGTAAGCTTGGAAGGAATGAAAATTAATCCACTTGAGCCTGAGTACCGTGAAGGCAGAGTATATGGAAGAGGTAGCCTAGACATGAAGGGAGGGCTAGCGGCTATAATCATAGCCGTGAAAGCTCTTATCCAGGGCGGAGTGAGTCTAAACGGAGATGTCATTCTTGCCTTTGTGGCAGATGAAGAATATGCAAGCATGGGAACAGAAGCTTTAGTAAAAGAGTACCGGGCAGACGCTGCTATAATATGCGAACCCACGGATTTGAAGATATGTATTGCTCACAAAGGTTTTGCCTGGACCAAGGTTGAAGTATTTGGACGGGCAGCCCATGGTAGTAGACCCGATCAAGGTATTGATGCCATCTCAAAAGCTGGGAAAGTACTCATTGAGATGGAAAAACTAGGTAACCATGTACTGACTCAAAAAAGCCACCCCTTGCTGGGTTCGCCTTCCATCCATGCTTCGCTAATCAGCGGGGGCACCGAGTTAAGTATATACCCAAGTTATTGTCGGATAGAAATGGAAAGAAGGACTATCCCCGGTGAGTCCTATGAAACCGTCAGGGATGAAATGAAAAATATGATTGACAAGATAAGTAGTGAAGACAGACAATTTAGAGTCAGCTTTGATGTGTTCTTTCATCGGCCGCCCTTGGAAGTATCCAGGGATGAATTGATTGTTAAGACCTTGTCAAATGCGTACGAAGGGATATTTAACAAATCTCCTGAATATATCGGGAGCAGCGGCTGGATGGATTCAGCCATAGTAACCGAAAAAGGAATTCCTACCGTTATTTTTGGTCCTGGCGGTGAAGGGCTTCATGCTGAGGTGGAATACGTTGACTTTGAGACTGTGGTAGATACCGCCAAAGTTCTGGCCGGAACTATTGTGGATTTTTGCAACTCCTGATATTAGTTAGTAGCTTTTTTACGTAATACAGGATATGGATATGAAATCATGAGATACATAAAGATTAGTAAGCCGTCTAAAGATAATGCCGTTCACTAAAATATGCTCAAGAAAGAAACTGAAGGGAAGACAAAAAAAGTTGCCATTAATAGGGTCTTACTACTACAAAATAGAGGTAAAACTGCATATAACAGATTAGAGATTTATGATGTGCCATAAAAAGTAAAAAGAATTAATAAAGGCTAGTCATTCAACTTCCCATTGGTACTATAAAGATGTATCCTGACCTTTTTTTCTAAAGAAAATAAGGTAGACTATTTCAAGAATCCCAACTGTATTTACTATTAAAATCGCAATGTACCAGACCAATTGCCTATTGCGGGCGGCATGCCATAAGGCTATGCCTTTCCAGATAACTGCCCAGGCAATTACTAAATAGAATAGAGGATTGTTCGGCTGTAAAATTTGTACTATATTATTCACTTGTATTCCTCCAAATTTGTTTTTAAGCTTTTAATTATGCTTTTATATTGTGTCTGTTCTGCTAAAGCTGCAAACGCTGGATTTGATAGGACACCCTGCAGCATACTTTCTTTGATCACCTTATCATTCCGTGGCGCATTGGTACCCAAATCAAAGTCTGCAAACCAGCCATCAATTGCGTCAAAGAAAGAATCCCCGTGTAATGAACAAGGGAAGAAGCCTATAGTACAGATATCTGCATATCTCTGTAACATAGCAAGGGATTTTTCGATATTGCCCTGCAAACTGTACACCTGTGCTGCCGTAAAATAGATCTGCACCATCGTGTTTGGATGTAATCGTTCCAAATCATAGATAGCTGCAACAGATAATGCCCGCTGCAAAATCTCCTCGATTTTTTTGCTATTATTAGCATTTAGCAGTAAATAGGCCGGTGTAGCTCCAATTAGCGCAAGCAGGTGCTGATACATACTGATTTGCGTTACTTCTTTTGCTTTTAATGTATTACCCATTATTTGATATGCTTGTGACATAATCTCGTAATCCGTTGAAATCGGTCGTATCGATTCTCCAAGTAAATTCAAAACCCCCTGCGGTTGCTGTAACATAAGATAACAAACGGCTTCTAAAGAAGCTGCGTCCTTAGAGAGCAAAACATCGTTGCTTTCAGTTTTAATTCTTATGCATAACTCGACCGCTTCTTTCAATATAGTTTCTTGCATGTTTTTTTCTTCTGTGAGCATATGATGGTTGGCCAGCAACACTGCCATCTGTAACAGCAAGGGAAAACAGGAATAGTATTTTTTTATTATTCTCCGGCATTCTCCCAAAACTTCATCAAATGGCCGGGTACCAAAGTCAGATGCCAGCCTGTGATACAACTTTTTGATATCTTCCTTTGCCATCTGCGGCGCATAACCCATCAATTTGTCAATGCTGATATTGAAATATGCCGCAAGCTGCGGAAGGAAGGTAATGTCTGGATAACTCTGTCCTGTTTCCCATTTTGAAACAGATGCTTTAGAGACCCCGATATATGCAGCAAGTTCATCCTGTGTAATACCTTTTTCCCTGCGTTTTGTAACAAGCGTTTTTGCAATATTGATCTCTTCCATATGACCACCTCATATATAATTGTACAGGTTTTACCTCATAAAACAATGGATTTGTGGTTGATTATAGTTAAATAAATCAACCGGCAGGAAACTTTCTGATGCCTATTGAACAGATGGAGGAAGTGCTCATCCACAAGGGATGGCCAAATACGGCAATACCGTAGGGAGCGAGAGAAGAGCCGCACAGGCTCTGGATATATCTCTGGCGACCCTGTATAATAAATTTAAAAAGGAGTAATCCGTCTAATTATAATTATTAGAATTTTATAAAATTAAGAAAGACCGCTTGTCTCAAGGGATTAAGCATAATTGGTTCTACAATTTAGAAGGTTCAACGTTTTTGTTCTGTCTTACAAATGCCTGGAATAATTCAATCCGACACGGTCAAGATGCTGTATTATCAAAGGATTAGATAAGAATTATCATACAAAAAAGATGCTCTTGACAAGGTCATTGTCGAAATGGTACGGATCTTGCTTTTTTATTAGGAAAAGTGGTAGCTGCCATACAGCGCGAAGATATTCCGCGGTGCGGGATGGTTGAAGTGCTGGAACTCATCCACCAGGGCTGTCAAGCACCGGCAGTGTTTCAATCCCCGGGGTGATTATCGCCAAGGAGGTGAACGCTATTTACATTGAAAGACCTATAAAGGAGGTAGGAGCAGTTAGATATTTATACCAGATTAAGCCAGGCAATTTTGGATCCCGATGAAGATGCTGCCGGAGAGTTTGCTAAGAATTAGTAGTCACAGACGGCCATTGTGTCGGATGATATAAATTGAAAACAATTTTAAATAGGAGTATATATTTTTTTTACTACACAGCTATAGACTATAGTAGTATTAACCATATGAGTAATTAACTGGAATACATTCTCGCTGGAAAGGATGAAAAGGGTGGAGATAGTTGTTTGCATTAAACAGGTGCCAGATACTACTGAAGTGAAGATCGACCCGGTAAAAAACACGTTGATCCGCGATGGTGTGCCAAGTATTGTTAATCCTACAGACGAATGCGCCGCCGAAGCAGCTATTAGAATCAAAGAACAATACGGCGGTAAAGTTACCGTCCTGGCGATGGGACCGCCCATGGCGGCAACCGCGCTGCGCAAATGCCTGGCGATGGGTGCGGACGAAGCGATCCTGATCAGCGACTTTGCGTTTGCAGGCGCCGATACCTGGGCTACCTCATATTCTCTAGCCAAAGCCATCGAGCACGTCGGTAAACCGGACCTTATTTTCTGCGGGAAACAGGCGATTGACGGGGATACCGGCCAGGTGGGACCAGGTATTGCCGAGCATTTAGGCCTTTCGCAGACGACCTATGTCCAAAAGATCCGAGAAGTTCATCCTGATTACCTCGTCGTTGAACGTGCTTTTGAAGGCGGGTTTGAAGTGATTAAAGTCAAATTGCCGGCAGTTATCACTGTCGATAAAAATATTGAACCCCGGTATCCCAGTGTCAAGGGCTCCATAAAGGCATCAAGAACCGGGATAACGACCTGGAATGCTAAAGACATCAAGGCTTCTCCCGAAAAGACCGGACTGAATGGCTCCACCACACAGGTTGCGCAGGTTTTTAACCCTGAAGTCAAATTCACAAGTGAGATGCTGAAGGGTAAAAATGAAGAAGAATTATGCGATTTGCTCATCGGTAAATTCAAGGAAAGAGAAATATTGTAAGGGAGGAGCAGTAAATGAGCGTAAAAATACTCGAGAATTTATGTAACGGCTGCGGTGCTTGTGTCGATAAATGCCCCTTTGGCGCCGTTGAAATCGTTGCCGGCATTGCGAAGTTCAAAGATAATTGCACCGGCTGCGGCGTATGCGGCAAAGCTTGTCCGAATAAAGCCATCGAAGTAACCAGAAAAGCCAAAAAAACGCCGGAAAATAAGCTTGATGCATACCAAGGTGTTTGGGTCTTTATTGAACAACGCAACGGCAAGATTGATACTGTAGCGCTCGAACTTTTGAGCGAGGGACGCAAACTGGCAAATGAGCTGGAGGTAGAACTGGCCGGCGTTTTGCTTGGCGAAAACGTCGGCGAATTAGCAAAAGAATGTTTTGCTTATGGCGCCGAAAAAGTTTATTTAATTGACGCACCGGTATTTAAAGATTACCGTACGGATCCCTATACCACTGCGATTTGTGAACTAATCAACAGCTACAAACCGGAAATCGTCCTGTTTGGAGCCACCAATAACGGACGTGACTTTGCAGCGCGGATTGGGGTAAGGATTACGACCGGTCTCACGGCAGATTGCACCCAGCTTTCCATTGATCCGGAAACACGGCTTTTGAGACAGACCCGGCCGGCCTTCGGCGGCAACGTTATGGCCACGATTTTGTGCCAGAACCACCGGCCGCAGATGGCGACTGTCCGCCCAAAAGTCATGAAAATGGCTGAGCCGGATTATACCCGCACCGGAGAAATCATCCGTTATCAAAGCTCCGTTAAGGAAGAAGATGTTACCACCAAAATTATGGATATCGTGAAAAACCTCGGCCATAGTGTGAATCTGCAGGATGCTGAAATCGTTGTATCCGGAGGCAGAGGGATTGGCGGTCCGGAACATTACCATTTAATTATGGAATTGGCCGAAGCCCTTGGCGGCGTAGCCGGCGCATCCCGTGTAGCAGTTGATTCCGGGTGGGTTCCGCATGAACGCCAGGTCGGGCAAACGGGTAAGACCGTATCACCGAAGCTCTATGTAGCCTGTGGTATTTCGGGAGCTATCCAGCATCAAGCCGGGATGAAAACCTCTGAAATTATTGTTGCGATCAATACTGATCCTGAAGCGCCGATATTCAGTATCGCCACCTATGGCATAGTCGGTGATCTCCATAAAATTGTACCGCTGTTGACCCAAAAGATTAAGGAACTGAAGCTTAAGGCAACGGCGTAAACGAAAAGGTTTATACCATACAGGTTAACCTGCGGCCTTCAAACTGCAAGCTTTAAACTATACGCTTTAAACCAAAAAGTCTAAATATAACGACTGTTTTATGAACCGTAATCAGGGAGGATTATTAAAGCAAGGGAGGTATTGGTTTGCTTTCTTTAAAATTAATTATATTTTTGATCATTGCTATTCTTTCTGTTAGCGCTTTTGTATATGCCCTGAATAAAAAAATACGCATTTTGACGCTGGGAGCAAAAGAAGACAGGTTTGACCACCCGGGCGAGCGGTTTAAGAATTTTGTTGTGAACGTATTGCTGCAGGGAAAATTGCTGAAAGAATACTATGGGGTTATTCACTTATTTATCTTTTGGGGATTCATCTTTATTTGTTTAGGAGAAATTCCATTTATGATCGAAGGGCTGTTCCCTTCTGTTCATGTGCCTTTCTTGGGAACGAATCCTTACTTCTTTTTGGTAAAAGATATTCTGGCAACGCTCGTATTTATCGGCTTAATCATCGGCGTTATCAGAAGGTGGATCGTCAAGCCGAAACGCCTTTACCGGACTCCGGAAGCTGCCATTATTGTTATTTTGATCTTAGCAGTCATCATCACAGACTGGCTGACCGTTGGCGCCAAAGTTGCCCTGAACGCAGACCCTGCTTACAGCCTGGCCTTTGTCTATAATCTGTTTGCCGGACTATATCAGGGATACAGCCCTGAGACTCTGGGCGCTGTCAGCGAAATATTTTGGTGGATACATGTCCTAATCCTTTTTGGATTTTTAGTATATATTCCCAATTCTAAACACCTGCACCTGCTGGCTACGCCGTTTAACAGCTATTTCGCGACCCTGAAACCAGCCGGCACGCAAATCACGGCCATGGATCTGGAAGATAAAACGCTGACAGAGTATGGTGTCGGAAAAATTGAAAACTTCACCTGGAAGCAGCTGCTCGACAGCTTTGCCTGCGGGGAATGCGGCCGTTGTATGGACAACTGTCCGGCCAATATTTCCGGGAAACCCTTAAATCCGAAACAACTGCTCAGCCGAACGTTAAAAGACCATCTCCTGGAAAAGGGCGCCGTGATGAATAGACTGGACATCAAACACGCTGAGGATCTTAGCGCTGAGGACCTGGCCAAACTGAGTAGAACTGACCGCGAAGCGGCTCAGACCCTCCGGAAAGAATTGATCGGAGACATCTTTACCCGTGATGAACTGTGGGCCTGCACCACGTGCAGAGCTTGTCAAACCAATTGCCCCGTATCCAACGAACATGTCAATAAGATCATTGATATGCGCCGGTATGAAGTCATGAATGAAAATAATTATCCGGAGGAGCTGCAGCTTGCCTTCCGCAATCTTGAAAGCAAATTCAATCCGTGGGGGATCAGCTGGAGTGATCGCGCAGCCTGGGCGAAGGACCTCGATGTAAAAACCATGAAAACAGCCGAAAACCCGGAGTACCTTTTCTGGGTCGGCTGCGCAGGTTCGTTTGATAACAGGGCCAAGAAAGTGTCAGCCGCAACAGCGAAAATCCTTAAAGCTGCCGGCGTTGATTTCGCCATCCTGGGCAAAGAAGAAAAGTGTTGCGGTGACTTTGTCCGCAGAGCGGGTAATGAATATCTCTTCCAGCTAATGGCCAAAGAAAATATCGGCATCTTAAACAACTATAAAGTCAAGAAAATCATTACGAACTGTCCGCACTGCTTCAATACGCTGAAAAATGAATATCCGCAGTTTGGCGGCAATTTTGAAGTCATCCATCATACCCAGCTGATCAACCAGCTCATCAAAGAAGGCAAGCTGAAACTGAATAAGAATGTCCAGCTGCCTGAACAGAAGATTGTCTACCATGATTCCTGCTACCTTGGACGTTATCAGCAAGAATTCGACGCACCGAGAGCATTGTTCAAGATGGTTCCGGGGGTGCAGCTGATGGAGATGGACCGCAACCGCGACAAGAGCTTTTGCTGCGGCGCAGGCGGATCAAGGATGTGGATGGAAGAAAATATCGGCGACCGGATCAACAACCTGAGGGTCGAACAAGCTCTGGCCAAAGAGCCGCAGGCGATTGGCGCCAACTGTCCATATTGTATCACGATGCTGGAAGATGGCGTCAAAGACAAGGCTAACCCTGAACAAAATGTCCTTGTCCTCGATCCGGCGGAACTGATTGCCAAAATGATCTAGATCATAAAATCTATCCCTGCATAAAAAAATGATGCCCATTGGGTATCATTTTTTTATGCACCCTTCACAAACAACATGGCCGAGCGGGATGTGCGAAAAGGAATTTATAGTAAACAATCGCTTTATCCCCTGTCTGCGCTCAGATTGGGGGGGGCGCAGTGTCGCTATTGCTAGACCTCTGAGCAGTAACGTGCTAATTTTTAGCGCCCTCCCGTCATATTGCATTATTTGATGTTTTATTGTGTTATGTGCGATAATTGAAAAATTTACCATGCCTTTTGTTGTTTCCCGTTTAGTTTGGACATTGCAACGGAATGAATTCGGTTGTAGAATAGAACTGAATAAAGTTACTAGCTTTTTTAGGAAAATTTACATGCTATCTGCAGCTTGTTTGTGTTAGAACTCCTTCTCTTTCTGCTGTTCTCTTTCTGCTGTCGCATATCTCTTCTGAATATCTACTGGTTGAGCGGTTGTTCCTTCATCATGTCAAGCATAATTTCTCAATCGGCTATGCCTTAACAAAAATAAGCGCCCGTTGTTAATCTGACCTAAGTAAAAAAAACAACATGATTTGTCGAAAATAAGAGCATTCCTGTCATATCAACACAGAAAAACGGGAATGAGAGTGAAGGTTTAACACAAAATGAACGATATTGACACATTTGCAGAAATAAGGGAGAGATAAGATCATTAAATATAGCCAACGTTTAAGAAGGAATTGAAGGAAGTGAAGTCAATTGACAAAAAAAATAGAAGTGCAATTAACGAATTTCATTAAGGCCAGTTACCCTCTTATATATATTGTTTCTTTTGAAGAGCAGCGAGTAGAGGGTGCGTTGAGACAATTGGCCCAGAAATTAAACAGGCATTTAATGCTCTGGACAGCTACCAATGGTTTTGTAGAGGCAGAATCTCAACACATCCAGGATAGCACCGGCGATCCGCTCACAGCGTTGGACTTTGTCTTAAACAATTGCGAAAAAAGACCAAACCTTTTCTTAATGAAGGACTTTCATCCCTTTCTTGACAATCCCATAGTGGTGCGAAAAATTCGTGATTGTATTTATAAACTAACCAA
>DNIT01000028.1:30558-37799 GCA_003489345.1 Pelotomaculum sp.
ACTAACCAACACGTATTCCAACATACTCATACTTTCACCCGTATTAAAAGTACCGCCGGAAATGGAAAAAGAAATTACGGTGGTGGATTACCCGTTGCCCGACCGCGAAGAATTAAAACGCATAATTGATGATATGGCGACGATGTACAAAGATAAAGCGGTTATTGACACAGATCCCTCTTTCAGAGAGGAACTGGTGGATGCTCTGCTAGGTATGACGCAAACAGAAGTAGAGAACATAATAGCCCGCGTTTTAGTTGTTGACGCCCGGCTAGACGCTAAGGATATACCCGAAATCATTCAGGAAAAAATACAGATTATCCGCAAATCCGGCGTGCTGGAGTTTTATCCCTTAAATGAGAGTTTGGATTCAATTGGCGGTCTGAGTACTTTGAAAAAGTGGTTGTTGCGCAAGCGGGTCTGCTTTCAATCAAAAGCTCGTGAATACGGACTTGAGATGCCGAAAGGCGTACTGCTTACAGGCGTGCCGGGATGTGGCAAGAGTCTGACTGCCAAAGCAGTTGCATCGGAGTGGAAAATGCCCCTGTTAAGGTTTGATATAGGCAAAGTGTTCGGGATGTATGTTGGCCAATCGGAAGAAAATGTTCGCCGGGCTATCCAGACTGCTGAATCCATTGCGCCTTGTGTGCTGTGGATTGATGAGCTTGAAAAAGGCTTTGCCGGGGTGGGATTCACGGATACGGATTCAGGTGTTACGTCCAGGGTTTTCGGTACGTTTATTACCTGGATGCAGGAGAAAATGAACCCTGTTTTTGTGGTCGCAACGGCTAACGATGTCTCGAAACTACCGCCGGAACTTTTGCGCAAAGGAAGGTTTGATGAGATCTTTTTTGTTGATCTGCCGAACGCCAAAGAGAGGGAAGAAGTATTCTCTGTCCAGATTAAGAAATTCAAACGCAACCCGGATATTTTTGATTTGTCAAGTCTGACCCGGTATTCGGAAGGATATACAGGCTCGGATATTAAGGGCGTAGTGAAGGCGGCGCTTGAGGAGGCCTTTTTGGACAATGGGCGAGAATTAACCACGGAAGACATCTTCCTCCAGATTAAACAGACGCTACCTCTTTCAGCAACGATGAAAGAACGGATAGACTCACTACGGAATTGGGCCGTAAACAGAGCCCGGCCCGCTTCTTCCCAATGGGAGGAAATACCTGTTCCCTCTATAGAGAATTTTTCCCAACGCCGCAAGCTGGAATTATAAAGTTAACCTTTATGATAGGAAACACGTTTGATGTTGACTTTATATAGCGACTGTAAATATTGCTTCAAGTCTTAGGCAAAGAGGAGCGGACAGATGCGTTATATTGATTTGCCTAATCACTTAACTCTCTCTAATGGAAGAGCATTAAACTCAATTATTGATTTAGCGGAATTGCTTGAAAGCGAATCATCTTTGACAAGTGAGATCTTTTCTCTCCTGTGTGATCAGGATTTAGAAATATGGCTAAGACGGATCGGTGGGGAGAAGATAGCCGATCAAGTTGAAGAAATACGACTGGCTGGGAAAGCATCAGATGATGCGATGGTTGAATTGCGTAAAATATTGGGCAAAGGTGTTAGCGGTGATGGAAACACGCTGATAAAAGCGCTCCAGGATGCACAACCCGGTATTACTCTTCGTATTGGCGCAGGGGTTTACAACCTGTCAGAACCGTTGCTGATTCAGAAATCCCTGGTTCTAGAAGGCCAGGGAAAAGAGCAAACGCGCATTGTAAGCGCATGTGCAGATAGTGTTTTAAAGCTGGAGGGCTATTGCAACTGGCGGATAAGCGGTATCGCTTTTGAACATCATGGGATTGATGGGGCAGATGTTGTTGTAGTAAAAGATGGTCACCTGGTAATGAACTATTGTTTATGTAAAGGCGGTTCTGCTGATTATCGTATTGGTGGGAATGGTTTGGCATTTTTGGATGGGGCTAAGGGAGAAATATCTAGATGCGGGTTTCGGGACAATGCATTTGGCATCTTGATTTCCGGTCAAAGCAACCCGATCTTAGTTGACAATCTCTGTCAGGATAATAAAATATCAGGAATTATCTATAGTGACATCTCAAGGGGGGTGGCCCGAAATAATGTGTGTATTGGAAATAAGATAGATGGTATTTGCGTGGTTAATCAGGGACAGCCAATGCTGGAGGGAAACCATTGCCGGGGGAATCAATATGGCATTGCTTATTATCATTCTGAGGGTGGGAAAGCCTGTGACAATGAGTGTATAGGGAACGATTATGGTATTTATGTAGACGGTCAGGCACAGCCAGCACTGGAGGGTAACCGTTGCCGGGAGAACAAAATCATTGGCATTAAATACCGTGGCAGCTCAGGCGGAATAGCCCGTAATAACGAGTGTAGTGGTAACAAAGGCAAGGGTATTTCTGTGGGCGAGCAGGCACAGCCTTTACTGGAGGGCAACCGCTGCCGGGAGAACAAGGGTACTGGCATAAGTTATCATGATAGTTCAGGCGGGACAGCCCGCGGCAACGAGTGCAGTAAGAATGAAATTTTTGGTATTTATGCGGGCGAGCAGGTACTGTCTGTACTGGTGGGCAACCGTTGTTATAATAATAAGATCATCAATATCTACGATCACCGGCATTTGCCCCCGGCATGGGCGGTATCTATAAGGGTGAAAGTCCCGACCGCTAAATAGAGGCAACCGTTAGATTAAGGCAAGGGGGTCCCGATCATGAGTAATCTTAAGGCTTCAGCAGCAAGCCTCCCGGCCGATAACCAGGAACCCGGACTATTGTTAAAGCGAGACCGATATTTAAACCTACACGGATTTTGGCCGAAAAGCGAAGCGAACGGGCCTGGTCAACGAGCCGTAATCTGGCTACAAGGGTGTTCCATTCGCTGCTCAGGTTGTTTTAATACAGACGCCCAAGCTTTCAATGCCGGCAACTCAGTTGAGGTAGAGAAGCTTTCCAGGCGCATTATAAACATAAGCGAACCCATCGAGGGTGTCACCATCAGCGGCGGAGAACCACTGGATCAGCGCCGTCCATTGTTGGCCCTGCTAAAGCAAATAAGGGAGAATACGTATTATTCTATTATTCTTTTTACCGGCTATACCTGGGAAGAAATTCAGTTCTTTCCGGAAACCCCGGAGCTCTTAGCCTGTATAGACGTAATTATTGCCGGCCGGTTTAATGCTGAAAAACGTATTGCCGCAAACTTGATTGGATCAACCAATAAGACGCTGCATTTCATTACCGGCCTTTACAATCTGCAGAATTTTTCAGATATACCTGTCGCTGAAATAAAAATTAGCACAGATGGTATAGTATCAATTACAGGAATAGATCCACTGCTAATTAAGTAAGAGAATGGGCTATATTGGATCAGGAAGTGAACGTTAATTAATTAGATTTTGGTGCAAGGGGATGATTGTGATATCTCATCTTACACGATTAAAGATGAAAATTAAAGACCACGAGATGCTTATCCGTTGTTTTAAGGAAATGGGTTACCAGGTACGGGAAGGCGGAGTTATTAATGGTTTTTTGGATGATCACAGTGTTGACATTGCCGTAACCATATCGTCCGGTTATGATATTGGTTTTGTTCGAGACACAGATGGCACATATAATATAGTTACCGACTGGTGGCCTGATAAAAGCGCTTATGAAGACAGCTTTTCTAATCAACTAGCAGAAAATTTTTTTAAAAAGTTAGAACAAAAAGTCCGCCAATCCTATGCTCTCAATAAAACCTTGGAACAATTAAAATACCAGGGCTATAATGTAATAAAAAAGGAACAGGCAGAGGATGGGACGATAAAACTTCTGGCCCGGAGGTGGGCGTGATGGATATGCAGGAAATTGAAATAACTATCAATTCAGAGGGGAAGATAACACTTATGGTAAAAGGAGCAAAAGGAAAGATCTGCATGGAACTCACGAAACCTTTGGAAGAAGCCCTGGCAGCCGAAGTAGAAAGCCGCTCCTATACTTCTGATTACTATGAAGGTGTTGCAACAGGTCAGAAGAATAAAACAAAGTAAATGCGGCTGCTGCTTGGAGCTGCACCATTTTTACCGGTCCCTTGATCTGCTTGCCGAACACAAGGAAAGCATCGAGCTTGAGCTGTTTAATCGTACTCAAACCTACTTTGACTTAAAAGTGGACATGATTTTCTGGGATACACCTCTACATGTCCTTGTCCTCGATCCGGCAGAACTGATTGCCAAAATGATCTAGAGCATAAATTTTAAGATTTATTTACCCCTACAATGAGTCCAAAATAATGATGTAAATAACAGATCCCGTATCACTTTGATAGTGATACGGGATCTTTTTTAAATTATTTGGGATTGTTGGATTCTGCCACTAACCTTTTGTTACAGCGGTCAATATTTCTTCCTACTCTATTTTTACGTACAAAGCATTTTCTTCATTATTGAATACGGCGGGGAACTTTCCTTTTGTGGTAATTCCAAAATGATTAAAGAATCCACGGGCAAATAACTTTGTTTTCTTGATCGCTTGCCCCTCAGCAACTGCTTTAATTCTGATAGTTCTTGTGTCAGTATCAAACGCCAATTCGACATTCTCTGTTTGCAGTTTCTCCCTGGATAACTTATTTAAGACTATCGAGTTCTTTGACAATGAAACAAGCGGAGCTTTTTCCGCTTTTTCTCCTCTTGGTTTATAAACCTCAAATGCCATAATAACACCTCCAACTTTATAATATTCAATCGTAATTATAGCTAATGATACTTATTTTGTCAAATTAACACAGTTCAATAAGTATACTTGCTTAACCACATAAAGATACCGATTCATTCTAATATTTTATTTATCCAAGTTTTACCAATGAAATTTGCTTAATAGCATTAAAGGGTCATTTTACGATTCCGGCTGAAATGCGGGAACGCCTCGGGATAAGTGAAGACACTAGGAGCTTCGACGCAAATGCGGCATGGTGTTCCAAAATCCGGACAACCAGTTTGTGTCTTCCATCGTGTACGAGGACATCGCTTTTGGTCTGGAAAACTACGATACCCCAGCCGAACAGATTCCATGCAAAGTGGATGAGGCTCTGGAATTGGTGAGGATGCCCGGCGCGGGGAAATGGTCCACACACATGCTGTCCGGCGGGCAAAAGCAGCGTATCGCACTGGCCGGTGTTTTGGCTGTGGATGCGGATATCATCATCTTTGACGAAGCGACCAGCATGCTTGACCCTCCTGGGAAGCGGGAGGTTATGGAGACAGTCCACCGCCTCCATATACAGGAGCGCAAGACCATCATCCTAATCTCTCATGATATGGAAGATGCGGTATTCGCCGACAGGGTCTGCGTCATGGCGGAGGGGCAAATACTTTCCGTGGGGACGCCGCGGGAGATCTTGACGGATCGCGCTCTAATGGCTTCGGCAGGGCTGAGGCCTCCCTTGTCCGTACAGTTTTATTATGATTTATGGGAGGCTGGTATTAAACTACGCCGTTGCCCGTTGACTGAGGAAGAGCTGGTGGAAGAATTATGCCAATTGTATTAGAGGATGTTTCATTTACATATGGAATAGGAACCCCTTTTGAAACGGCCGCCCTACGGGGGATAGATCTGCGTATCGCTGATGGTGAGTTTGTTGGCGTCATGGGGCACACCGGCTGCGGAAAATCCACCTTGCTCCAGCTGATGGCGGGGCTTTTGGCGCCTGAGCGCGGCAAGGTGATGATCGACGGGGCCGACATAAACGCAAAGGGATATCCGCTTGCAAGTCTGCGGCAAAGGCTGAGCGTTATCTTTCAATATCCGGAGAGCCAGCTCTTTGAGACAACGGTGGGAAAGGACGTGGCGTTCAGCCTGAAACACAGCGAGTTATCGGCGCGGGAAATACAGGAGAAGGTTCGCCGGGCTTTAGAGTCGGTGGGATTCTCCTTTGATGCGATTCGCGGACTTTCGCCCCTGGGGCTTTCGGGGGGCGAAAAAAGAAGGGTGGCGATTGCCGGCGCGCTGGTTACGCAGCCGCGCATATTGATTTTGGACGAACCTGTAGCGGGACTCGATCCCGTCGGGCGGGAAGATTTCCTGAAGCTTATCTCAGGACTGAACCGAAACGGCGTCACCATCCTTATGGTATCGCACAATGCGGATGTTTTGGGCGACTGTGCGGAAAGGCTCCTGGTGCTGGATCAGGGCAGGCTGATGATGGACGGGCCGGTTCGCGCCGAGTTTTCCGATGTGGAAAAGCTGGAAAAGTTAAGGCTCGGTGTCTGCCGTCCGCGGAAAATTGCGCATCTGCTGAAAGAACGCGGCGTTCCCTTCCCTCCTGATATTGTCCGTTATGAGGATTTGCTGGAAGCTGTAATAAAGGGCCGGAGAAGCGGGACGGCCTCATGAGCCGGAGTATGCCTGCGGGAATGTATCTTCCCGGCGGATCCTGCCTCCATCGGCTGGATCCGTTAATAAAACTGATCGGATTTATGATTTTTATCGTTGCTGTTATTGTCGCAGATTCTGTATGGGATTATGTGCTGCTGGCGGCCTTTATCGGGTGGATGATTGCGCTTTCCGGTATTGCTTTCAACACGGTCCTGGGTTCCATCAGGAGAACGTATCTGTTCTTTCTCATTATCTTTTTTATGAATGCATTCTTTTTTAACGCAGCCGATCCGCTTTGGTCATGGTGGATTTTCCGCAGCCTGGTCGGGGGGATGCTCATCGGCCGGATTGCGGCGGGAATCTCCAGAGCTTTGATTTTCGCTGCCGGAAGTTATTCCATAGCCGCCTGGACGACCAGTTATTTCGTCACCGCTTTGCCCGGCATCGCCATACAGCTTGTGCTGCTTCCCAGCATTGTCTTTGCACTGGAGCGTGCCAGGCTGGTTCCCATGCGCTATCCCCAATAGGTATCAGGTGAGGTCAGGCTATGATAAATAAAATTGAAGTGAGCGCTTTTTTTGACCGGCTGGCTCCGTTCTGGGACGAGGACTGCCGTCACGATCCTGAAAAAATCGCCGCCATTCTTGATTACGCGGGCATTCAAACGGGTGTTTCCGCTCTGGATGTGGCATGCGGTACTGGCNNATACTGGTGTTCTCTTTCCCCGTTATCTTGAGCGGGGGGTAAAGCAAATTACTGGCGTGGATATATCCCAGGTGATGATTGACCGGGCTGCGGCAAAATTTCGCGCACCCGCGTATCAGCCTGATTTGTGCCGATATCGAAGAGGTCGATTTTACCGATCCGTTTGATTGCTGCGTGGTTTACAGC
>DNIT01000028.1:37933-38435 GCA_003489345.1 Pelotomaculum sp.
TTGATTGCTGCGTGGTTTACAGCTCGTTTCCCCACTTCGGTGATCCCGCGCGGCTGGTTGCAAGACTGGCAGGAGCGCTCAGCTTTGGCGGGGCAGGCTGACCGTGGCACACAGTGAGTCGATGGAGAAAATCAATCGCCGCCATATACAGCATGCAAACACGGTCTCGATCAGCCTTTTATCGGTGGATGAGCTTTCAAGGCTGTTTGGGCAATTCTTTGCCGTCGACACCGCCATAGCCAATGAGGATATGTATGTGGTCTCCGGTGTTAAAACATAACGGCAGTCTGCATCAAACACCGGATGGCAGCTTATCTTCCATCAGGCTGCGAAGATTTATAGTGTTTCCATCCACAACAAATGTGCCGTCTCCGTTGGCGTGGAATGTCCGGCGTTCCTTTCGTTCCGGATCGATCCAGGCGCGTACTCCCTGCAAAACGAAAATACTATGGGCTTTCAGATAGTCAGTCACGCGGCATTCCAGACAGGCAAGGCACTCGGA
>DNIT01000028.1:38803-39500 GCA_003489345.1 Pelotomaculum sp.
CATGAACGCTTTTTCAATTGGCAGTTCTGTCATCGACATATCTTCTACCATCTTCTTCACTTATTGTTTTCAGCCTGGCTGGTATGCTTTTCCCCCTTTAATTAATTGTCGCTTTTATATTGTACATCAGTTTTCCTCATGCATCTATATTGCATATTGAGCTCTTCTTTATCTATAATAACATTGAAGTAAGCCGGTCGACCAGATTATAACAAAAAAGGAGCTGATAGTATGGAAAGCCTTCTGGCCAAGAAACTGCTTCTGGCCAGTAAGCCGGTAGCCATCCTTCTGCGCAACGAAAACCGGAGGGAGCCTCACAATTTCAGCCGGGAAGCCGGGGTTGCGTGATGGCTATGCTAAAAGCGGCCTCCCTCGGCAGGACCGCCGTCTTCGACCGGGAAACCATCGGTTGCGGTGGTAGCGGAGTGGGTTTAGGTTTCGGCAATGCATTCCACACAAGTGGGGCTGGTGACACAGGCGGTATCGAGTATTTCCTTTCCACAGGCCGGGGGGAGGGCTACCTTGAGGGTGAAGGTTACCGTAAGACGCCGGAACTGGCCTCCTGCTTTGTTAGAAATCTACCGATTATCGATTTGCCGTATACCTACCGGGTCTTCAAGCCACTGGATCAGGTTGACCCGGCCGTGGAGCAGCCCTGTCTAGTGACCTTCTAGGTGCGAATGAATTCGCACCTGCA
>DNIT01000028.1:39578-39778 GCA_003489345.1 Pelotomaculum sp.
GAATGAATTCGCACCTGCATTTTGGGGATTTGCTTTGTGAGCTGAACAGCTGCGGCTGTTTTCAAGGTAGTATTGGCAGGGAAAAGGGTAGTTTTAAGGGAGGAAGTGTTAACCATCCACTAAATTGACTTGAGCAAAAGAGGCGGCCAGTTAACGGCCGCCTCTATTTCATGTGCTGGTTGCAAAAACATGGTTGCCGA
>DNIT01000028.1:39875-40350 GCA_003489345.1 Pelotomaculum sp.
CCGATTTTGGTTACGACCGGCAGAGTCTGAATCCAGGTATCTTTGCTGATATCGGGATTGTAAAAGAACAGCGCCCCACCTGTGGGATCCTTCCCCGACAGAGCCTGCTCAGCTGCGCTAACTGCTTTCTCGTCAGGTTCCAGGTTGATGGACCCATCTTCTACTGGTGAGAACTGGTAGACCCTGCTGTTTTTTTGCAGAATGACCTCCGGTATTGTTTTGGGGAAATACGGGCTATTAATCCTGTTCAAGATAACGGCGCCGACGGCCACCTGACCCTCGAAGCTTTCGCCCCTTGCTTCAGCGTGAATCAATCTGGCCAGAAGCATTAACTCGTCCCTGGGTACATCCCCGCGGGACAATCCGCTCCTGTAAGGCAGGCTCTCGGGGATTTGCAGGACCTCCCCCGGCCGGATCAGGCTGTTGCTGAGGCTATTAACTCTCATCAATTCCCGGAGCATAACCTGGTGTTTAT
>DNIT01000028.1:40468-40634 GCA_003489345.1 Pelotomaculum sp.
GGCGATACTGCAAAGATTATCTCCTTCTTTAACAGTATAGGTCACCTGAATGGGACCGTTTTTTCCTAAAGATTGAGTATTTGTATTTTGTGAAGCCTCGTTAGCTGAAGCCGCCGTGTTTACTATCAAAAGTACAGATATGATTAACACAGCCGGTATGGTCACA
>DNIT01000028.1:40776-41886 GCA_003489345.1 Pelotomaculum sp.
CCCTTAACATGCATCTAAATATATCCATATCGATTTATTATTTACAAGAATAATCAAAAAAATACTCTCTATGGATATTTTAGGCAAAAATCAGGGACACTGTATCACACCCTGTGCCCATAAACAACCTCCACAGGTAGGAAATTTGTTACCAAAACAGTCTTCCTCGTTTTTTTCGGCAAGGTCACAGGGACCGCACTGCAAGCAAGGTGAAAAATCAAATTCATCAACTTTTTCTCTGAAATCATGATATTCCTGTCCGTCCCATATCTCCTTCAAGCTGTTTTTGCGGGTATCTCCCAAAACATAGGCTGTAACTTCCCTTTCTACCTGTCCTGTGAAGAAATAAGTCTTATGGGAATGTAAAAGGCCCATGCAGGAACTTACGGTGCCGTCCCATTTAATGAAGGTGCAGCGTTCCTTAACAAACCGGCAGCTGCCTGCTTCCGTATCAATATGGTTCCGCATGATACTGATATTGTTATAATCCCGGAATAGCTCGAACAGGGTCTGTTTGGTGGTTTCCGTTCTATCTATAAATGGTAAATTGATTGGCAGGGATCTCGAGTAATACGAGATGCTATTAGCCCAGAGGAGCCTTTCACAGACCATCTGATCGAGCATGTCGCTGCTGTAGGGGATCACATTGCTGACAGAGACCATCTCCGCGCCCACCCTTTGGGCCAATGTTCCCAGCTTTCTTAATTCGTTGATATTCCTTTTCATGACTACAAACGCGATTCCAACTTTGATTTTGTGCGTAGTCTGTTGCTTCAGCTCCTTGAGTCGTCTCAGGTTTTGCACCACCTCATTAAAACTGGCTCCCGCCCGGATATCATCAAAACTGTCCTCACTCGTTCCGTCAAAGGATACCCATAGCGTATCCAGGCCGTTATCCAGCATACCTTGCAGCATAGCTTCATTGAGCAGGGTGCCGTTGGTTACCATCTCCGCCTTAAGGCCCAGTGCTTTGACTTTTCCGATCATATAGAGAATGTCTTTATGGAAGGTGGGTTCACCGAAACCGCCAAACATCATGGCTTGCAGGCTTTTGAACTCTTTAAGCTGTTCGAGCAGGCCGTCAAACACTTCCAGTTTCATACTGCCCAA
>DNIT01000028.1:41974-42233 GCA_003489345.1 Pelotomaculum sp.
AAGGCTCATGCCAGGTTTCCCGAATGCAGGTGCGGCAATTCAGGTTGCATAGGGTTGTCGGTTCGATATAAACCTTTGCCAGGCTGTGAATATTGGGGTAGATTTCGATCTTGTTTTGACGTTTGACAACCCGGAAGGTAGTTGTATCCTCGGCACCGAGGAGTTTCGCCAACTCATCAGTTAGAAATAATTGTTTTTGGTTGCCACTAATCAGGGTTTCGTTTTGCGCTTTAAGTTCGGCCTGGTTAAAGACCACTTC
>DNIT01000028.1:42387-42651 GCA_003489345.1 Pelotomaculum sp.
CTTCACGGAATCTGAGCTTAATGACAGATTTTTCCGCGGTTCACAAACACTCAACTTGATGTCCTCCACTTTTCTGCTTATTTTTTGGTGGCCTGTCTGTTAAAAAAATTGAACCCCCGCTATGATATAAAGATATAAAAATCAAATCAAATATATAAGTTTTATATGCCCATAGTCAAGGAGGTCCCTAATTTTGTTGAGTTAGCAAAAGCGGGGGATTATGTCGACTCCAGAACACCTTCCCACAGGAAGATGTTTTTTTGC
>DNIT01000028.1:42805-43134 GCA_003489345.1 Pelotomaculum sp.
ATATATATATGAACAGATATACAGATGAACATACATTAGGGGGGATGAGCAATGACGGCTGCGCAAAAAAAGAAAAACCAGGTAATAGATCGCTGTGAAGTCAATTGCATACACTACGATGCTGTTAAAGATGTCAAGCAGGTAATGCTGGATGAAGCCGTAACCGTTTCACTTGCCGAACTCTTCAAGGTTCTCGGTGATCCGACACGGGTAAAAATTCTTTTCGCTTTAATGACTCGTGAATTATGTGTTTGTGACCTGGCCGCAGTAATTGGAGCCTCAGAATCGGCAGTCTCTCATCAGCTTAGACTGCTCCGGACCGGTAGCCT
>DNIT01000028.1:43233-43555 GCA_003489345.1 Pelotomaculum sp.
GTTAAGTTCCGCCGGGATGGCAAGGTCTTGTATTATTCCCTGGCGGATAATCATATCCAGACGCTGTTCGCCCAGGGCCTGGAGCACGTTACAGAATAACTTCGAAATCAGAATTCCATCAAGGCAAACCTAAGGGGGAACGGGCTATGGCTGAGGCCGCGGAAAGAACGGAATCAATGGTATCTTCAAAATTATTAGTTTCCGGAATGGACTGCCCGGACTGCGCGGCAAAGGTCGAAAAGGCTGTGAAGCGCATGCCGGGTGTTACGAACGCAACAGTTGTATTCCCTGCGGGTAAACTTAATTTCGATTATGATCCCGG
>DNIT01000028.1:43687-43905 GCA_003489345.1 Pelotomaculum sp.
CAAACTGGTGTAACCCAGGTGATGGATAAAGTAAAAAAACTGGGTTACGAAGCACAAGAAGATGATAAAGTGACAACCAATGACTCCAAAACTACGGGTTTCTGCATCCTCGGGATGGATTGTGCGGACTGCGCCGCCAAGTTAGAAAAACGTATTTCCAAAGCACCGGGAGTGGAAATGGCACGGGACAATTTCGGCGCATCCAAGATGACCGTAAC